>CAUCIO010000174.1 GCA_958442925.1 uncultured Clostridium sp.
GCTGGGAGTGCGTCAGGAGCGGGAAGTGACCGGAAAATCAGTAGGAACCGGAGGCGTGTATATGAAAATAACCAATTTCAGAACCAGCACCTTCTGGAAAGGAGAGATGGGGCTGCAGGCATCTGTTGAGGATGAAGGCAGTTCTTATCAGGTGCGCCTTTATGTCAAGGGTAGTCAGATTCGCGACTACTCTTGTTCTTGTGTAAAGGGAAATTCTTTTCACGGAATGTGTGCTCACGCGAAGCTGGTATGGGATAAATGGCAGAAGGAATTGGCAGTAGAAACAGGAAAGCCTGTATCTACATCCCAGGAAATTCGAACTATGATTCGGGAATATACGAATCGTGAGGTGGCTCAGATTATCCGGGAGCAGGAGGAAGGACAGATTCGTCTGATTCCTCGCCTGATTCTAAAAAATAATGAAGTATCTGTTGAGTTTAAGCTGGGCAGATCACGGTTTTATGTGCTTCGGGATCTGACAGCCTTTGTACAGGCAATCGACAGTGGCGCCAGTGTCTCCTACGGAAAACAGCTGGCCTTTCATCACAGCATTTATGCGTTTGCAGAAGAGGACAGACCTCTTTGTATGCTTCTGGCAGAGCTGGTTCATGTGTATCAGGAACATTATGAGCAGTTTCGCAGAAGCACCTTTGCAACAGTACAGGGGCTGAGACAGCTGAATTTAAGCCGTGCCAACCGGGACCGGTTTTTCCGGCTGATGGAAGGACAGACTCTTGAGGTAGAGTTTTCCTCCGGGGCATCTGCACAGGTGATGGTGAGCCACTCCGGAAAAGAGGGGACAGAGGCCTTTCCCTTTGCAGTTTCTGTGGATATCTGCCGTGCAGGCAGAGACGGCATTCAGGTTTCTGTGGATCCGGATACCTATGGTTTTCCGGGAGAAGACTGCTGGTATGTAGGAGACAGAACGCGTTTCGTGTGTCTGGAGGGAGAAGCCTCCAGGCAGATGGGAAGTTTTTTAGAGCAGGTTTTAAAAGACAAAAGAAGTCATACGCTGACTGTTCAGGATAGGGATATTCCATTGTTTTATGAGAGAGTGCTTCAGAAAATCCTCCCTTATACCAGCATGAATATTAAGGATGTGGATTTGGAACAGTATCGGCCTCAGGAATTAAAAGCAACTTTTTCGTTTGACAGCCCAAGACCGGGAGAAATTACCATGAAGCCGGTGCTTTCTTACGGAGATTTTTCGTTTCAGCCAGTAGAAGATGAGAAGGTGCCAAGAACCATTTGCCGTGACGTTCCGGGAGAATTCAGAATCAGTCAGGCAATTACCAGATATTTTAAATACCGGGATGAAAGCGGGGAAACTCTTCTGATTCGGGATGATGAAGAAGCTATGTACCGGCTCCTTAGCGAGGGTATGGCAGAATTTATGGAGCTGGGAACGGTTTTTGTGTCAGAGGAAGCTGAAAAAATCAGGATTCTTCCGCCGCCGAGGGTGCAGGTGGGAGTTCAGACTATGGGAAACTGGCTGGAGCTTCATGTGGAGGCAGAGGGAATGACGCAGGCCCAGCTTCAGCAGCTTTTTAAAAATTATCAGCCGAAAAAGCCCTATTACCGACTGAAAACGGGAGAATTTCTCCAGCTGGGAGATGCAGGAATTTTTACAGTTGCAAAAATGATCAACGGTATGTCGGCAGAGCAGGAGAAGGAGGGGGCAGGCACCTTTCGGGTTCCCATGTACCGGGCTTTGTATCTGGACAGTATTTTAAAAGATGGAAATGGGATTACCTTTTACAGGGATAACCTGTTCAAGGCTGTTGTCAGAGGAATGAAGTCTGTGGAGGACGGAGATTTTGAGATTCCTGTGTCTATGCGCAGTGTACTGCGCGGTTATCAGAAAACAGGCTTTTATTGGATGAAAACCCTGGACAGCTATGGCTTTGGCGGAATTCTGGCAGATGACATGGGACTTGGAAAGACCGTTCAGGTGATTGCACTTTTATTGGATGAGGCCCAGAAAAACCAGGCCAGCCGTTTTCTGATTGTCTGTCCGGCTTCTCTGGTGTACAACTGGGAAAATGAGATTAACCGGTTTGCGCCGGAGCTGAAGGTGCAGACTGTGACAGGAGCTGCCGGGGAACGACAGGAAATTCTTGCAGCGGCCCGCGCAGGAAATGTCGGGGAGAAGCCGCAGATTTATATTACGTCCTATGATCTTCTGAAACGGGATTTGCCTTTTTATGAAGGGATTTCCTTCCGTTTTCAGATTATTGATGAAGCGCAGTATATAAAAAATCCGTCCACCCAGACGGCCCGTGCAGTCAAGATGATTTCCTCGAGAACCAGGTTTGCCCTGACAGGAACTCCTATTGAGAACAGGCTTAGTGAATTTTGGAGTATTTTTGACTATCTGATGCCGGGATTTCTGTTTTCCTATGGAGAATTTAAAAAGCGTTTTGAGAATCCGGTGGCAAAGGACGGGGATCAGGTGGCTGTGGAGACTCTGAAAAGGCTGACGGGGGCGTTTCTCCTGAGACGTCTGAAAAAGGATGTGTTAAAGGATCTGCCGGAGAAGCTGGAAACTGTGGTTTATTCCAGGGCAGAGACAGAGCAGCATACCCTTTATAATGCACAGGCGCTGCAGCTGAAGCGGTATTTGGAGGATTTGGATGGTGATTTTGGAGGAAGCGAGCGGCTGCAGATTCTGGCGCAGATGACAAGATTGAGACAGATTTGCTGCGATCCTTCCCTCTGCTTTCAGAAGTACAGAGGCGGCTCTGCAAAGCTGGATACCTGTATGGAGCTGATTTCCGGAGGAATTGAGGGCGGCCATAAAATGCTGGTATTTTCTCAGTTTACCTCTATGCTGGAGGTGATTGAAAAACGCCTGAAAAAGGAGGGGATTTCCTATTATCTGCTGACAGGAGGAACCTCCAAGGAGGAAAGAATACGCATGGCGGGGGCCTTTCAGACAGACAGCGTTCCTGTTTTTCTGATTTCTCTGAAGGCGGGAGGAACAGGGCTGAACCTGACAGCGGCAGATATGGTGATTCATTATGATCCCTGGTGGAATGCAGCAGCCCAGACTCAGGCAACCGACAGAACCCATCGAATTGGCCAGGAAAAGCAGGTAACAGTGTTCCAGATGATTATGAAGGATACCATTGAAGAAAATATAATGAAGCTGCAGGCGCAGAAGAAAAATCTGGCAGATCAGATTATTTCCGGGGAAAGGCTTTCCCTGTCCTCTCTTACAAAAGAGGAACTGCTGAAGCTGCTGTCATAAAACAGTGCCTGGACAGGCAGAAAGGAGAAGAAGCGATGGCACTTTACGATTACACGGGAGCTTTGCGCCAGGGGCGCAAACAGTACCAGGCATCGGTGGCAAAGGGCGAATATCCCTATCTTCCGGTTCTGGACGATATTCTTGCCAATGCAGATATTGTTTCAGAGGTTAATTTAGGGCTGATTGATGTGCCCTTAAGCAAGATTGTGGGAACTAAGACAAAGGGACGGACAGAAGCCTTTGCAGGAAATTTTATGCCTCTTCTGGAAGAAAAGACAGAGTTTGGAGCCAAATGGGCCCGGGTTTATGATTATCAGATTGAAGAGGGGATTCACGATCCGATTCTGGCATATGAATTTATGAATCGCTACTATGTGCAGGAGGGCAATAAGCGGGTCAGTGTTTTGAAGTACGTCAATGCCTACAGCGTGCCTGCCTATGTAACCCGCCTGCTTCCCCGCCGCAGTAAGGAGGCAGACAACCGTTTGTATTATGCCTTTTTGGATTTCTATCAGGTATCCTTTAACTGTGACGTATGGTTCAGCAGAGAGGAAAGCTACAGCCGCCTTCTGAAGGCTATGGGAATGAAGCCGGGACAGGTGTGGGATCAGGATCAGAGAATGTATTTTAAGGGAGCTCATGATCTGTTTGTTCAGATATTTGAAGGAAAGCGGACACCGGATATTGAGATGACGGCATCCGATGCCTTTCTGGTTTATGTAGAGATTTTCGGTTATTCCCAGGTAAAGGAAAAAACAGGAGATCAGATGCGGCGGGATTTGGATAAAATATGGGATGAGCTGCTTTTAAAGGCTCATGGAAACAGGATTGATCTGGTAGAAAATCCTGCAGAGCAGGAAAAACCTGCAGCAAAGCTGCTTGACTGGCTGAAGGGATCTGAAAATATTGAGCCGGAAATGCTGAAAATAGCATTTATATATCCGAAGACGAAGGAAAACTCTGGCTGGGTTTATGCTCATGAGCTGGGACGGATGTATTTGGAGCAGAAATACGAAGGAAAGCTACAGACAGTGGTATTTAATAATGCCTCTACAGACAGTCAGGTGGCGCAGAATATATCTCTGGCTGTGGCTTCCGGCTGCAATGTGATTTTCACTACATCTCCTCAGATGGCGGCTCAGAGTGTAAAGGCAGCAGTGGAAAATCCTCAGATTCGTGTATTTAACTGCTCTGTGAATGTATCCTACTCCTCTATCTGTACCTATTATGCCAGAACCTATGAGGCAAAATTTTTGATGGGGGCACTGGCGGCGGCCATGTGTGATGGGGACGAGCTGGGATATATTGCGGATTATCCGATTTATGGACGGGTATCCAATATCAATGCCTTTGCCCTGGGAGCCAGAATGATCAATCCCAGAGCCAGGGTGCGCCTGACCTGGTCCGGTCTGGAAAATGACAGAAGCAGGGAGGAACTGGAGGAGGCGGGAATTCGATGGATTTCCGGAGATGATATGATTACGCCCAAG
>CAUCIO010000175.1 GCA_958442925.1 uncultured Clostridium sp.
CAGAAGAATTCCCTATGGGAGTGTATCATCCCCACCAGGAGCTTCACCATATTAAAAAGGAAAACATCGGCCTGATCGAGGTCATGGGCCTGGCTGTGCTTCCGTCCCGCCTGAAGGGCGAGCTGGCGAAATTAGGAGAGTACATGGTATCTGGAAAGGATATCCGCTCCGATGCAGAGATCGAAAAGCATGCAGACTGGGTGGAGGAATTCCTTCCCAAATATCCGTCTGTCACTGCAGAGAATGTAGATGAGATCCTTAAAAAAGAGGTAGGCCTGGTGTTTGAGAGAGTATTGGAGGACGCCGGCGTTTATAAGTGCACGAAGGAGGGCAGAGAGGCCTTTGCACGGTTCCTTTATACAGTCGGATTTAAGGAGAGATAGGAGACAGGATGCTCATTAAAGAAGAATTTCTGAAGAAATACAACATTGCGGAGAATGAATTCCGTTCTGCCAATATCAGTTTTAAGGAACTGGAGAAAATTTACAGTCATTACTGTTCCCTGGAGCCGACGCTGCGCTCCATCAGCCGTGATTTTCTCGATCAGTACCTGTATGATACAGAGCGGGCAGGGATTCATTCCTACCGCTACCGGTTAAAGGATCCAGGCCATCTGATTGAAAAGATTATCAGAAAGAGGAATGAGAGCCTGAACAGCTACCGGGAGATTAACAGCTCTAATTACTACAAATACCTGACGGATCTGATAGGAATCCGCGTGTTTTTCCTGTACCGGGAGGACTGGAGAGGCTTTCATGAGTACATTACCAGCCAGTTTGAGAATAACCCGGAATTTTATGTGGAAGACAGGCTGAGGGATTTCGATGAGGACCCGGATCACTGGTATATTGCGGAGCGCCCGAAAAGCTACCGGAGAATCGGAGATTCTAAAATATACGATAAAAACCTGATTGATATTAAGTCAGACGGGATTTACCGTTCCATTCACTATATTGTGAAGTATAAGGGATATTATGTGGAGCTGCAGGCCAGAACTCTCTTTGAAGAGGGGTGGAGCGAGGTGGATCACGATATTGTATATCCATACTTCCAGGATGACGTGATGTTAAAGGACTTTTCCACCCTGTTAAACCGTCTGTCCGGCATGGCAGATGAGATGAGCTCTTACTTCAGACGCCTAAAGGAGGCCAAGGAACAGTACCAGATGGAAGAGGACCATACGCTGTAGCAGTTTAAAACTTTAGAATGATATGAAGCCGGCCGCTTTCGTAATGCGCCTGGATGCTGCCATTCATTTGCTCTGTCAGAGCTTTTGCAATGGATAGCCCAAGACCTGTTGAATTGCGGCTGGCATTTACTGTGTAGAACCGGTTGAAGAGCTTTTCAGCAGCAACAGAATCCAGATTCTGGGCGGTGTTTGAGAAAGTGATGCAGCCGGTTCTATCCATGATTACGGATAGATCGCCGCTTGAATATTTTAAGGCATTACTGATAATATTGGAGAAAATACGGCTGACAGCATCTGGATCCAGCTCACGGTAAACAGGATTTTCCGGCAGTTTAATTTCCGGCTGAATCTTTTTTTCCTTCATGGTTCCGTAGAAGGCCAGCAGATTTTCCTCTAATTCCCGTACGAGATCCAGGTGTTTCGGTTTCAGCTCGTGGGAAGATACAACCATGCTGTATTGAAACAGTTCTTCTGTAAGGCATTTTAACGCCTCAGCTCTGCCCCGGATTTGAGACAGATATTTTTGGACTGCGCCGCTGGTCTGTTCCCTCTCCAGCAGATCCAGATATCCGCTTATTGCTGTGAGGGGAGTTCTCAGATCGTGGGAAATATTGGTGATAGCTTCCTTCAGTTCCAGATCGCCCTGCTGATAACGGCGCCGCTCTTTTTGAAGCAGACGAAGCTGCCGGTTGAGTTCTGAAGCCAGTTTTCTCATATGGCAGTCTCTGGAAGAAATATCAATCAGGGTATTGGTATCTGCTGCCAGCCTGTCATAAAATTTTTCTGTGATTTCCCGTGCAGATTTACGCAGAACATGAATTTTTACAGCCAGTGCAAAGACGATGAAAAGCAGTATTCCGATGACAGCAAGCAGCAGATTTTCCATAATTACCTCTTATTTTATATCTTTTTTCTGAAAAAAAGTACACCCGGCTAAAGCTGCTCCCATAACCCAAAGGAGACTGCAGAAAGCTGCCCGCAGGGGATTCCACACATTCCAGCAGGTAAGCTGAGCAGCCTGCCCGCAGGGGTTAAGATCGTGAAGGATACCATACAGTACCCTGCGGAAACCATCTGTATAGTGGGGATTCAGGACGCCGTCCCTGTATGGCGTCTGAACCAGCAGCTGGTGGGTGTGCAGACTGAGAAACAGCATTCCAAAAGAAATTCCCATACACCAGATAACTGCATGGGTCTGATCCGCACATAATACAGTAATCACTGTAAACAGACAGCTGACAGAACAGCTCATACCGATACCCAGCAGAAAATACTGGAACAATCTGTCAAATTCTACATCATTTTCAAAAAAGAAACTGGCTGTTGTCCATGTGTAGAAAATCGTCACAGCATAGATCAGAGCGCAGGCAGCGCAGCTGACAATCATATAGGAAATAACCAGTTCACTTCGGTTTTTTGCAAAAAGCAGCTTATTGCGGATAAACCCGTCTTTAAAGTCTGTGCCGACAAATACGCTGACAAAAGCGGCTGCAGCCACACCATAAAAGGTCAGCGGCAGAAATACTACGCGGCTTAGAGGTACAGTGTAATCCATAGCCGTAGCCTGCATTACCATAAATGCAGACGCCAGAATAGCCATTCCGAGCAGGCAGAGAAAAAAGGCAGAGCTTTTTTTCAGGCGGCAGAAATCAGCGAATAGCAGGTTAATCATGGCTGTCACCTCCAATGAGAGAAAGATAATAGCTTTCCAGAGATTCATCCTTTTCCGTTATAGAGAGTACCTGGCAGTTTTCTTCTGACAGAGCAGCAGTAAGCTGCGTCACATTGACTCTGGCAAAGAGGTCAGCGGTAGTGTCAGAGAGGATTTTATAGTCCAGCTTCATGGAATCCAGGGTACGGGCCAGGGCTGCTGTATCATTTACCTCTATGCGGACACATTTGCGGCAGGCGGCATCCAGTTCTTCAGCAGTCAGTTCTTTTACCATGCGTCCATGGTCGATAATTCCATAGTGGGTAGCAAGCCGGGACAGTTCATCCAGAATGTGGCTGGAAATCAGGATTGTGATCTGATATCTGCGATTCAGATTTAAAATCAGCTCTCTTATTTCCACAATGCCCTGTGGGTCAAGTCCATTGACAGGCTCATCCAGTACGAGAAAATCGGGACTGCCGGCTAATGCAGCAGCAATGCCAAGACGCTGCTTCATACCAAGAGAAAAATGTTTCGCTTTCTTTTTTCCGGCCTGTTCCAGTCCGGTCAGCTTCAGAAGCTCTGGAATTCCATCATAGGACGGCAGACCGAGAATACGATACTGCTGTTTTAAGTTTTCTTCAGCTGTCATGTCCGTGTAGATAGACGGAGCTTCGACCACAGCGCCCATGCGGCGGCGCGCATGGACAATGTTTCGGCAGTCGTTTTGTATCCCATATAGAGTGAAAGATCCGGAAGAGGGCATCTGAAATCCGCAGATCAGGCGGATCAGGGTTGTCTTGCCTGCGCCGTTTTTCCCTACAAAGCCATAGACAGAGCCTTTGGGGACATTCATGGTAAGGCTATCCAGAGCGTGAAAATTTTTATATTTTTTTGTCAGCTCCTTTGTCTGTAAAACATAATCCATATTGAACTTCCTCCTTGAATGACACAAGTATACAAGACAGATGTCAAGAAAGCGGTCAGGAGAATGTCAAAATTTCGTCAAGCTCTGTGTTCTGCCAATTTAAATCCAATCCCCCACACAGTTTCAATATAATCTGTACCTCCTGCATCCAGAAGTTTTTTACGCAGGTTGCTGATGTGCTGCTTTAAAGAACGCTCTGTACAGTCTGGTGTGTCCAGACTGATCTGTCCCAGAAGAGAGCCTTTTGAAAACACCTGTTTCGGATATTCCATCAGCAGCTTCAGGATGGCATATTCGGTTCTGGTCAGTTTCACCTTCTGTCCCTGGACGGTCAGAGAAAAGCTGGCAGTGTCCAGAACCAGATCGCCTGCAGACAGAAGTTTTCCGTGGCTGCACTGCTCTGCCCCGCGCAGCTGCACGGCAATGCGAGCCAAAAGCTCGTCAGTATTAAACGGTTTAGTGATATAATCAGCAGCGCCGCCAAGAAGAAGATTTACTTTGTCCTGTACGTCTGTTTTTGCACTGAGAACGATAACAGGGATCCCTTTGATATGTGGTAAAACCTTCTCGCCAGACAGTCCTGGAAGCATCAGATCCAGCAGAATCAAATCAGGGCTGTTCTGTGAGAGAAGATAGAGTGCTTCTGTGCCGGAATACGCCCGAAGGACAGAGTAATCTTCCTGCTTCAGAAGCTCTGTCAGCACATCGCCGATATGGATATCATCTTCTATAATTGCAATTAACTTCATAGTCGAACTCCCTTGTATGGTGTTAGCCTGAGCGGACAGGTGCGCAGCAGGGCAGCTACAGAGCCAGCTTCAGGTCTCCCTCCTTAATCCAGCCAATCCGGCGGAAGAACCAGCCAAAGAGAAGAGTCAGAACAGCCGGGAGCAGGAAGCAGATCATGAGAATGCCGATCCACATGGATGCTCCGCCTTCCGGCATGGCGGTGTAGACACCGATAGGA
>CAUCIO010000176.1 GCA_958442925.1 uncultured Clostridium sp.
CTTTGTGGATACTCCAGGAGCTTTCTGCGGTATTGAGGCAGAGGAGCGGGGACAGGGAGAGGCGATTGCAAGAAACCTGTTTGAAATGGCATCTCTGACAGTGCCTGTGCTTTCTCTGGTTATTGGTGAAGGCGGCAGCGGCGGAGCTTTGGCTATGGCTGTGGCCAACGAGGTCTGGATGATGGAAAATGCCATTTATTCGATTCTTTCACCGGAGGGCTTTGCTTCGATTCTGTGGAAGGACAGCAAGAAGGCGGCAGATGCAGCCAGAGTTATGAAGATCACAGCAGCAGATCTCTGTGAGATGGGTCTGATCGAGGACGTTATTCCGGAGAACCAGCCGGCCTGTGCAGATACGATGCCTGAAATTGCCGGAATCATCAGAGAAAAGCTGTCTGCTTTTCTGAACAGATACGAAAATATGAAGCCTGAGGAGCTTGCAGAACAGAGGTATCAGCGGTTCCGCAGAATATAGCCTCCTCTGTTTGAGATACAGCTTTGGAGAACAGATTCAGGAGATAGGAATGAGTATATTAAAACCATTGAAAATAGGCGAACTGACAGCGAAATATCCGATTATTCAGGGAGGAATGGGGGTCGGAATCAGCCTTTCCTCTCTGGCCGGAGCCGTGGCTAAGGCCGGAGGAATCGGAATTATTTCCACTGCTCAGATTGGATTTCAGGATCCGGACTTTTTAAAGGCGCCTCTGGAAGCCAATTTAAAGGCAATTAAAACGGAATTTGATAAGGCCAGAGCGATTGCGCCTAATGGAATTATCGGATTCAATATTATGGTGGCAACAAAAAACTATGCGCTGTATGTGAAGGAGGCAATCAAGGCTGGAGCTGATATTATTATTTCCGGCGCAGGACTGCCTGTAACACTGCCGGAGCTGACAGAGGGAGCAAAAACAAAAATTGCACCGATTGTTTCTACGGCAAAATCAGCTATGGTGATCTGTAAAATGTGGGATCGGAAGTTTCACAGAATTCCTGATCTCCTGGTGATTGAGGGGCCTCTGGCAGGCGGCCATCTGGGCTTTTCCAGAGAGCAGCTGGCTCAGTACGGGGCAGATACGGCTCATGTTTCTGAAACCTATAGCCAGGATGCCTACGATGAGGAAATCCGCGGAATTATGAAGGTTGTAAAGACCTATGAAGATAAGTATGAAACGCATATTCCTGTAGCGATTGCCGGAGGAATTTATACGCATCAGGATGTTCTTCACGCGCTGGAGCTGGGGGCAGACGGGGTTCAGGTGGCAACCCGTTTTGTAACAACAGAGGAGTGTGATGCTCCTATGTGCTACAAGCAGTCCTATATTGATGCGAAGGAAGAGGATATTGTGATTACGCAGAGTCCGGTGGGAATGCCGGGACGAGCAATCAGGAACCATTTTCTGGAGCAGGTAGAGGAAAGAAAGGCCAAGGGAGAAAATGCAAAGATTTCTCACTGCTATCAGTGTCTGGAGCACTGTAATCCGGCCAGCATTCCTTACTGCATTACAAAGGCCCTGTCCAACGCAGCAGAAGGAGTTCTTGAACAGGCACTGCTTTTCTGCGGCACCAATGCCAGCCGCGCCGAGAAAATAGAAACGGTTGAGGCTGTAATAAAGGATCTGGCAGGAGAGCCTGTCTGACAGACATAAAAAGCCTGTTTTTTCCATAGACTGAAAACAAGGAAGCCGGAAAGAGACAGGAAGATGTTAAATAATATATGGAGCTTTATGATTCTTGCGGGGGTGCTCTGGGGAGCTGCAAATGGCAATTTAAGTGCGGTTACCCAGAGCCTCATTGATTCTGCAGGGGCGGCGGTGTCTCTGGCCCTTACCATGCTGGGAATCATGTCCTTTTGGTGCGGAATTCTTCAGGTAGGAATGAATGCCGGACTGATTGACTGGTTTACGGGAAAAATGGGGCCTTTGCTGGATTTTCTGTTTCCTGATGTAAAGGACGGACATCCGGCCAGAAAGCCTTTGGCTGTTAATCTGGCAGCAAATATGCTGGGGGTGGGCATGGCGGCTACGCCGGCCGGACTGGAGGCTATGAAGGCGCTGGCAGAGGAAAGCAGGGGAGAGGCAAGCAATGCCATGTGTACCTTTCTGGTTCTCAATGTGTCATCTCTGCAGCTGATTCCTGTTTCTATGATTGCCTACCGCAGTCAGTATCACTCCGCAGCTCCGGCAGCTGTGGTAGGGCCTGCGTTGATTGCGACAGGCTGTTCTACACTGGCAGCTGTTATATTCTGTAAAATTGCGGAATGGATATCTGGGAGGAAAGGTCTATGATCCTGTGGATTTCCCAGATTCTGATTCCGCTGACAGTCTGTTACATCATAGGTTTTGGTTTGCTGTCAGGGCGGCCGGTATTTGACGATTTTTTAGAGGGAGCTGCGTCAGGAATGAAAACGGCAGCCGGACTGCTTCCGGTGTTTGTGGGACTTATGATTGCTGTAGGTGTTCTGAGAAGCTCTGGCCTATTGGAGACGCTGGGACAGTGGCTTTCTATCCCGGCTGGGTGGCTGCACCTGCCGGCGGAGCTGGTTCCTGTTACGCTGGTGCGTCTGGTATCCAACTCGGCTGCCACAGGGCTTCTGTTGGATCTGTTTGAAAAGGCAGGTCCGGATTCCCCTCTGGGAATGTGTGCTTCTGTTATGATGAGCTGCACAGAGACGGTTTTTTACTGTCTCAGTGTATACTTTGGTTCTGTCAATGTAAGAAAAACCCGGTATGCCCTGGCAGGAGCTTTATTTGCCACAGGTGTGGGAGTGGCGGTCAGCATATGGCTGACTTTGGGTTTTTCATAAAAAAAACACAACCCTGTAAGAATTTCCTAATAAATAGCAGGTTGTCGAACAAATAGAAATCATGTATAATCATGAAGAGACTTTTTGCCTTCATGTGCGATAAGGAGAAAATGTGGATACTTATGCAGCATTGAACGATGTTCTGGTGAATCTGTTCCGTGATATTATGGAACTGGAGGAACAGGCGATTATTACTCAGGAATATCAGGATATAACAAACAATGATATGCATGTGATCGAGGCCATCGGAGTGGGAGAGCCTAAGAATATGTCAACCATAGCCAAGCTGCTTTCTGTGACAGTAGGAACTCTGACCATAGCCATGAACAGCCTTGTGAAAAAGGGCTATGTGATCCGGGAAAGAGGAAAAGAGGATCGGCGGGTGGTTTATATTTCTCTGTCGGAAAAAGGGCTGCGGGCTTACCGCCATCATGAAGAGTTTCATCGGCAGATGATCGAAGCTGTGCTGGAAAATCTGACTGAGGATGAGACAGAAAGTCTGGTAAAAGCACTTGCGAAGCTGGAACGATGGTTCCGCAGAACTGAGGAGAATTAGAAGGAGGCACTTTCAATTATGAAAAAGGCAGTCATGTGTTTTATTGGCGCCATGATGGTTTTGTCACTGGCAGCATGTACACCGACTATGGAAAAGCATAAGGTTGGCGAGGTACAGAATTCTGATATGACAGTTCCCAAGAGTACTCAGGGGCCTGGCGTTGTAACAGATAAGACACCGGATCTGGACGCACCGGATCTGGATATTATTTCGATATATACAGTCAGCGAGGACGGTTCCAAGCTGGAAGGCACCATGGAAGGCGTGGAGACACTGGATGCCCAGGCGCTGGTGGATCTGCTGATTCAGTATGACGTTCTTGATGAGGGAACAAAGGCAGTATCCTTTACGGCAGAGGGTACACCGGCAAGTGAAGAGGTTGGCCCTGGTGTTGTGAAGATTCCAGGCTTTAAGATTGAAAATGATACAAAGGAATACGGCACGCTGGAGCTGTCACAGTTCCCGGAGGGGGATCAGGCAGAGATGAAGCTGCAGGCTGTAGCAAATACCTTTATTGAGAATATGAAGCTGGTTTATCTGACTGTAACAGCAGATGGTCAGACTCTGGGAGAGAACATGACCTTCGAGGATGCAGGGAAATAAACGGTAACTATTCAGTTCTGAACAGTTACCAATAAGTTGATTGACAGGGAGCGGCTGCAAGGCGCAGACGAAGTTAAAATGACTTCACTGCGTTTTGCGGCGGCTCTTTTTTAGTGTACTAAAATTCATACAATTTTCTTACATCCATTGCATAAGAATTGAAAAAACAGTATAGTGATAGCATAAAGTGTAGAAAATTCAGAATAATTTCTGGGAAGGAGGCGAGAAAGGCAATGCTTGAGGTTTGCGATCTGGAAAAATCATACGGGCATCATCCGGTATTAAGAAAGATATCATTTTCAGCAAAGCCAGGCACCTGTGTGGGCATTGTGGGAGGAAACGGATGCGGGAAAACAACGCTTTTGTCTATTCTTGCCGGAGCAAGGAAACCAGATGGGGGAAGGATTTTATTTGATGGCCAGGAAGCTGTGAGCAATCCGAAGATTTTTTCTCAGGCAGCAGCTTACGTTCCTCAGGAAAATCCGTTGATAGAGGAACTGACTGTGAGAGATAATCTGAGGCTCTGGTACCGGGGCAGCAAAAAGGAGCTGGAAAAGGATCTCATCTCCGGGCCAGCTGCGATGCTGGGAGTGGATCAGATGCTGAAAAAGACGGTTTGCACGTTGTCTGGCGGAATGAAAAAAAGGCTGAGTATTGTCTGTGCCCTGTCTAATCATGCTTCTGTATTGATTTTAGATGAGCCGGGGGCGGCGCTTGATTTAGAATGTAAGGCCGTGATTCGAGATTATCTGGAGCA
>CAUCIO010000177.1 GCA_958442925.1 uncultured Clostridium sp.
CGGGGCGCAGCTCAGGGAAATGAAGCCTGCAAGAGAAGACTAGGCCGCCTGTATTTTGAGGGAGAGCATGTGCAGCAGGATTATAACAGGGCCTTTCTTTTTTTTAAGGAATGCAAAGAGAATGGAGTGTTGCAGGACGTTCTGCCTTTAGCATTTTTATATCAGAATGGATACGGCTGTGAAAAGGATGAGAGAAAAGCGGCAGACCTTTACCTGGAGGCAGCTGAAAAGGAGAAAAACGGGGATGCCTATTATGAACTTGGCAAGCTGTATGAGAACGGAGAACAGATTCCACAGGATTTAGAGCAGGCAGTGGATTATTACCGCCAGGCAGCCCTCTGCGGCCACGACGGCGCCAGAAGATGTCTGACGCATTTTAAGAGAAATTTCTTTGGAAAATGGAAGAGGGTACGGTAAAGGAGAAATTAGGATGCTATAAAAGGGGTTCTCATGCAGGAGCAGAGATTACGCACATGGTTAGGCACTGCTTTCCGCAGGCATGGCATTTTTTGAAGGTGCAGTCCATATTGAAAGCAGCGCGGGGGAGATATCCTAAATCCTCCAGCAGCGTGAACAGAGGAAAGAAGATGGCCATAGGAGGAAGCATAACGGATACGATCCAGGCAACAGAACGGTAGACTCCGAATACAAGGGCTTCTGTCAGCCATTCGGGACATCTGGCTGTCTGAAATGCGTCGGCCATCCAGGTTTCCAAGCGGAAAAATTGTTCCCACAGAAAGGCGGACGGATAATTGGACCCGGTGATCGTAATCCAGAACACAAGGAGCAGAAGAAGAAGCATTACAAAACTTCCTGTAAACCGTCCTGTAAGAAAGCGATCCACCTGCTCCTGGCGTTTCCTGTAGTTTTTCTTAGTATACTGTACTGTTTGGCGGACTGTTTCTTCCGGGTTAAAATTCTGACTAAGGCGGGAAGCAGGACTGGAAGCAGCCAGAACAATACGTTCCTTCAGTGATGCGATACTTTTTTTGTCTCTGGCAACACAGCTGAATACAGGAATGCCAAGAAGCTCTTCCAGCTTCAGAAAGTCAATGAGAATCCCATGTTTTTCAGCCTCGTCGCAGAGATTGACACAGAGCATCAGAACTGTGCTGTTCGTATCAGGCAGCTGAGAGATCTGTTTTAAAAGATGAAGTCCCCGCTCAAGGCAAGTGGCGTCTCCGACAACAATCAGCACGTCTGGGTGGCTGGAGCAAATACAGGAACGGGCGATTTCCTCTTCCTCGGAGTGGGTTCTCAACGAGTAAATACCAGGAAGATCCGTAATGGTACAGACTGTTTCCCCAAAAGAAAAAGTTCCCTCTGCGCAGGAAACGGTTTTTCCAGACCAGTTTCCCGTGTGCTGGGACAGCCCGGTCAGTCCGTTAAAGACAGTACTTTTTCCTACATTAGGATTACCGGCGAGAACAGCTGTTATTTGTTTCAAAGGGAGCCACCTCCTTCAGGCGATTTATATTCTGCCTTATTTGGCAGTTCTTTGGCAGAGGTATTCTGGCAGACGGGAGGAAGCGGTTCCGCCAGAATCAGCTGTGCATCTTCCCTTCGCAGGGCAATGACAGCATTTCTTACCAGAAAGGCGGAAATATCGCCACGTCCTCTTCTTAGAGTACAGGTGACAGAAGCTCCGGGGATAAAACCAAGATCCAGAAGCCGTGAAACAATAGCGGGCTGTTCAGGCAGCCAATGTATCACTGCCGACTGCCCAGGCATCAGCAGACTAAGAGGATTTAACATAGAATCACATCATAAAAACAGGCGTTACTATTTTATATGAAGAAACGTGAAGAAGCGTGACTGTTTACCGTGCAGAAGATCAGAGTATTACAGGCACGCTTTGATCAATGGTCATAGAACGCTCTGTAACGATGCAGTCTTGTGCCAGTATTTGAACGCCGTTTCTGGAAGCTTCCTTTAAAGCGTCTGCGAAGGCAGGGTGGGTAGTTCGGTTAGGGGTAAAGGAGCAAATATCCTTCATCTGTATTACAAAGAGAACTGCGGCGCCGTATCCTTCTCGAACTGCCTCCTGGAGTTCCAGAAGATGCTTCAGGCCGCGTTCAGTGGGAGCATCGGGGAAACTGGCAGTTCCATTGTGTTCCAGAGTGACTCCCTTTACTTCCATAAAGTAGATTTTTCCGTCTTTTTGGAAAGAAAGATCAAAGCGGGAGCTGCCGAATCTGACTTCTCGCTGAAGTCCACAGATAGAACCGAAGCCCCCGCCTGCCAGCCATTCATAGGCAGCCTCATTAGGAGCCTGAGAATCCATATTAATGAGAAGTGTTCTGCCAGAGCATCCGGCATGCTTCTTATAGACGCAGATGAGAGAATATTCGGTTTTTCGCCCCTTTTTAACAGCATCTGGATGATGTTCAAGAACCAGCTGGGAGCCTGGCAGCAGAAGTTCTCTGCACCGGCCCGTATTTTTAACATGGCAGATGACAGGAACTTTGGAATCTGAGAGACAGGCCATAGCGATAAAACGGTTGGGCCGCTCGACAAAAGCGGCTTTGCAGGTGTTGATATACTCCATAGATTTCTCCTCAAGCAGATAAGTTTGCAGCCAGGAACGGCGTGCATTCACAGGCTGGTTGTAAAAGCTTAGATTCTATTTTGCATCAGAAGGAGAAAAAATGCAATGACATTGCATATTTAAAAGAAATATGATAAAATTTTGAAACATATATAAGGGATGCAGTAACATCCGTAAAACAGGTATTTACAGTGAGAAGGCAGAACCCCTAAGCATTGCATCAATAAAGAAAAGAGGATGAGAGGAATGGAGATCTACTACAGCAGCACCAGAGGAAAAGAATCCCATGTGACGGCTTCCCAGGCTATTTTAAAAGGTCTGGCAGATGACGGAGGCCTGTTTATGCCAGACAGAATTCCGTCATTAGAGCGGCCTTTAAAAGATTTTGCATCTATGAGCTATCAGGAGACGGCTTATGAGGTTATGAAGCTGTTTTTAACTGATTTTACAGAAGAGGAATTGAAATCCTGCATTGCCAGGGCATATGATTCCAAATTTGACACAGAGGAGATCGCTCATCTTGTGAAGGCTGACGGAGCTTATTATCTGGAACTGTTTCATGGAAGCACGATTGCATTTAAGGATATGGCGCTCTCTATTCTGCCACATCTTATGACAACTGCGGCCAGGAAAAATCAGGTAAAGGATACAATCGTGATTCTTACAGCCACATCAGGAGATACAGGAAAGGCTGCCATGGCCGGCTTTGCAGACGTAGAGGGAACGAAAATTATTGTATTTTATCCCAAGGGAGGCGTGAGCAGAGTCCAGGAGCTTCAGATGATAACCCAGAAGGGGGATAATACTGCTGTTGCAGCGATCACCGGGAATTTTGATGATGCTCAGAGCGGTGTGAAAAAGATTTTTGGAGATCGGGAATTTGCCTCAGAGCTGTCAGCCTCCGGATACAGGCTTTCCTCTGCTAACTCTATCAATATAGGCCGCCTGGTACCGCAGATTGTCTATTATGTGTACGCGTATGCAAAACTCCTTTCCCATGGAGAAATCGAAGAAGGGGAATCCATCAACATTACGGTTCCGACCGGTAATTTTGGAAATATACTGGCTGCTTATTTTGCCAAGGAACTGGGAGTTCCGGTTCATAAACTGATTTGCGCTTCCAATGACAATAAAGTTCTGTTCGACTTTTTCCGGACAGGAATTTATGACAAACGCAGAGAATTTATTCTCACTACCTCCCCGTCCATGGATATTCTTATTTCCAGCAATCTGGAGAGACTTCTCTACCTGGCATCTGGCTGCAGCGCAGCTAAGACTTCTGAACTGATGTCAGAACTTTCTGAGAAGGGCGTATATGAGATTACGCCGTCCATGAAAGAAAAGATGAAGGATTTTGTGGGGGGATTTGCAGACCAGGAGGAAAATGCAGCAGAAATTAAAAGGGTATTTAAGGATACAGGATATCTGATTGACACTCACACAGGCGTGGCGTCGGCAGTATACAGAGCTTACCGGAAGAACAGTGGAGACGAGACAAAGACTGTGATTGCATCCACTGCCAGCCCATACAAGTTTTCCAGAAGCGTTATGGAGGCAGTCTGTGATCTGGACAGCCCAGAAGGAAAGCTTCCAGAAGATGAATTCGAACTGATCGATCAGATGGAGCAGCTGTCCGGCGTGCCGCAGCCTATGGCAGTGAGGGAAATCCGCGATGCGGCTGTCAGACACACACGGCAGTGCAGCCCGGAAGACATGAAGAATATGGTTCGACAGATTTTAAAATAAGGAACAGGCTTTTCAAAAAGAGAAAAATGGTATATAATAGGCGCAGGCAAGTAGAGAAATGCGAAGGAGGTTCAATGATATGTTAGTATCAGCGAAAGAAATGCTTAACAAGGCCAGAGAAGGCAAGTATGCAGTTGGACAGTTTAATATCAACAACCTGGAGTGGACCAAGGCGATTCTGCTTACAGCAGAGGAGTTAAAGTCTCCAGTTATCCTCGGAGTATCTGAGGGAGCAGGAAAGTACATGACAGGTTTTAAAACAGTTTCCGCTATGGTTAAGGCTATGGTAGAGGAATTAAACATTACAGTCCCTGTAGCGCTGCATCTGGATCACGGCTCCTATGAGGGCTCCTTAAAGTGCATTGAAGCAGGATTCTCTTCTATCATGTTCGACGGCTCTCACTATCCGATCGCAGAGAATG
>CAUCIO010000178.1 GCA_958442925.1 uncultured Clostridium sp.
GTCCGCCGATTCCGCCGCTGGCAAATACAGTAAAATCTGCACGAATCTCCAGTTCCTCATCTTCGCACCGGGCTGTGATTCCTACACATCTGCCGTTTTCCTCAATGAGATCTGTCATCTCGGTAAATTCGCGGATCTCTACATTGGGGCACTTTCTCACTGCTGCCAGAAGCTTGGAGGTTATCTCCTTTCCTGTAATATCCTCGTGGTAGAGAATCCTGGGCTTCGAATGTGCTCCCTCTCTGGTATAGGCCAGCTGTCCGTCCTGCTTTTCAAACTCGACGCCAAAACCAATAAGATCGTTTATTACCTCTCTGGAGCTGCGGATCATAATATCCACAGACTCCTTCCGGTTCTCATAATGGCCTGCCTTCATGGTGTCTTCAAAATAGCTGTCGTAGTCCTCCTCATCTCTCAGGACGCAGATACCACCCTGGGCCAGAAATGAATCGCTGCTCTCTGCATCGGATTTCGTAATCATGGTAATACGCTTGTCCTTCGGCAGGTTCAGTGCCGCAAACAGGCCGGATACTCCGGTTCCTACAATCACTATGTCTGTCTCTATTTTCATGTCTCCTCCTAAGCCCTATGGGGCCGTTCTCAAATCTATCCACCCGGCAAAATCTGCCGGTTCCTGTCTGCCCTTTTTCTATTTGGCCAGACGAAGCATTTCCTCTAACGGCTTTCCTGCCTCTTCTACCATAGATGGATCTGCCAGAACCTCATTTTCCCCTGTCTCCAGTACATGAAGAATCTTTTCCAGGGTGATCAGCTTCATATCTCCGCAGACAGGCTCTGTCTCTGTAAAATAAAACTTCTTCTCAGGACAGCGTTTGCCTAACTCAAAACGGACTCCGTTCTCTGTGCAGATAATAAACTCCTTCGCGCTGCTTGCCTCTGCATGGGCAATGATTCCGGAGGTGCTTCCAATGTAGTCAGACTCTCTGCACACAGCCTCGCCGCACTCCGGATGAGTCAGCACCTCTGCCTCCGGGTGCTGTGCCTTCAGCGTCTGAAGCTCCTGAAGCTTTAATTCCTCGTGAACCGGGCAGAAGCCTTCGTTAAATACAAAGTGCTTTTCAGGAGCCTGCTCTGCCACAAAGCGGGCCAGATTTCTGTCAGGAATAAAGAAAATGTTTTTATTAGGCAGGGCTTTTACAATCTTCACTGCGTTGGCTGAGGTGACACACACATCCGCGTGGCGCTTTAACTCAGCAGTGGAGTTAATATAGCAGACTACTGCCAGATCGTCCCAGGTATTCCGCATTTTTTCAATGGTTTCCACAGAAGCCATATGAGCCATGGCGCAGTCTGCAGCTGCGTCCGGCAGAAGCACAGTTTTCTCCGGGTTCAGAATCTTCACGCTCTCTCCCATAAAGGAAACTCCGCACATAACGATGGTCTGTGCCTCAAGTCCCACTGCCAGCTTGCTCAGGTAAAAGGAATCGCCGATATAATCGGCAATCTCCTGCACCTCCGGGCGCACATAGTAGTGGGCTAAGATCACCGCATTTTTCTCTTCCTTCAGCCGTTTAATCTCCTCTGTAATATTTCTTGTCATATCTATCTCCTTATCTGTATTACTTCATCTGTTTTAAGCGCAATTGTGGCTATTATACTACCAGACTTTACATATGACAAGACACTTGTATATTTTTGATATTTTCTTAACAATATTTATATCATTGGATACAATTCCTACAATACAAGGAAGAAGCTCGCCCACGAGCTTCTCCGCCTGCGGCGGAGCGCTTCTGCGACAGAATTCCTTTTCGCCGCATGGCGATCCTCGCAGAGCGTTTTTTATTTCATAGGACTTTCCTATGAAATAAAAAAAGAGATGCAGACTCTCTCTGCATCCCTTCCATGACTACTGATATCTGAGGTCCACACCGCCTGTATAAGCCCTCCGGCTCATAGTCTCCAGCTTCAGCCCCGCCTGCAATCTCTAAACAGGCGCCGGAAAACAGCGGTTTACCAACTTCAATATATCAACAGTTCTGAAAAATGTCAATCTTTTTGCACAATTTTGCACATCCGGCTCTCTGCTGCCATCAGCGGATCAGCTCCGCTTCCTTTACGCTCTCATCTCCGCCGGGGCAGGAATAATAGACTGTCAGTTCATCTCCCTCTTTCAGTTCCTTCTCTGTCTCTGAGATCTCATGGCCTCTGGTGACGGATACCTTCTCTCCGCCCTCTGTCTCGATGATAAGCTCTTCTGCACTTACTGTATCTGCTTTTCCTGAAACGCTGCCTGCTGTCAGCGTGCTGTCACTGTCCCTGCTCTCTCTCACCAGGATCACCTCTGTCTTCGTGGTATCGTCCCCGTCCGTCTCCCCGGTGTAGAACAAAGTCACATTCATGTCCAGGGTTAAGCCCTCAGAAAAGCCGGCTGCAGAATTTTCCTGGGAGAAAATCAGTCCCTGGGGATACTCCTCGTTCTGAATCACAATCGAATTCATAGCAGCGTCCAGCACAGTTCCTGTCATCACAGAAACCGCCTGATTCTGGTTTTCATCTTCTGAGCTGTCTGTCTCTGCCTCCTGTGCAGGACTCTCCTCTGTCTGGCTGACTGTACTCTCCGGCGCGGAGGTCTCCAAAGCTTCTTTCTTTCCGCAGCCCGATGCCAGAACTGTCACAAAAACTGCTAAAAGAACAGCTGCAGTTATATTTCCTGTCTTTCTCATGTCATTGCCTCCTTTTCTCTGTGCAAATGCTAAAAACGTCCAAAGGTATCTACTAAAAAGGCCAGGTAGCCGGTCTCGCTGTCCCCAAAGGCTCCCGGCTTCATTCTCCACTTCCAGTTTTCCCCTACTGTTCCCGGCGTATTCATCCTGGCGTCATTGTCCAGCTTCAGCACATCCTGCATCTGGAAAATAGCCACGCTGGCCACAGAACCGTAGGCAGCCCGGAATACGCGGTCCGGAACCTCTTCCCTGTGGGCTGCTCCCAGATAATCTGCAATATACTGAAGCTCCCACCACTGCCGCTTCTCCGGTTTAAAATATCCGATCAGAGTCTCGTTGTCATGGGTTCCCCCATAGACCACAGAATTGGACTCATAGCAGTGAGGCAGATGTTCATTAAACCGATCTCCGCTGAAAGCAAACTCTATGATCTTCATGCCTGGATACCCGGTCTTTTGCAGAAGCTCCTTAACCTCCGGACAGAACACTCCCAGATCCTCAGCAATAATTTTCGCATCACCGGCGGCCTCATTGATGGCATTCGTAAGCTTCTCTCCAGGCCCCTTTCTCCACTCTCCTGTTTTTCCGTCTTCAGCTCCGTAGGGAATGGAATAATACTGTACCACTCCAATAAAATGGTCGATTCGCACTACATCGTACAGTCTGGCCGCAGCCTTCATCCTGTCTCTCCACCAGGCAAAATCCGTCTGTTCCAGGGCATCCCAGTCATAGAGAGGATTTCCCCACAGCTGTCCTGTCTCTGAAAATGCGTCCGGCGGCACTCCTGCCACCTTTAATGGCTTTAAGGTATCCGGATCCAGCTGAAACAGTTCTGGATGTACCCACACGTCTGCACTGTCTAAAGCCACATAAATCGGAATGTCTCCAATGATCTGAATTCCCTTTTCGTTGACATAGGATTTCAGCTTATCCCACTGCTCATAAAACTTAAACTGCAGGAATTTCCAGTAGTTTATATCCTCTGAAAGCTCTGTTTTATATGCTGCCACCGCTTCCGGATCCCTGCGGCGGACAGGCTCATCCCAGCTCAGCCACTCTGCCTGGTTAAAATGTCCCTTTAGCGCCATGTACAGGGCATAGTCCTCCAGCCAGCAGCTGCTCTCCCGGCAGAATTTTTCATACTCCTCTGTCTCTTCATGACAGCTTCTGTCAAAAGCCTTTCTGAGAAGTGGGAACCTATAATAGCAGACTGCATCGTATTTGACTTCGTCCTCCCTGTCACACCAGTAACATTCCTCTATCTCCTCCTGTGTCAGAAGCCCCTCTTCCTTCAGAATGTCCAGATCAATGAAGTAAGGATTTCCTGCAAAGGCGGAAAACGACTGGTAGGGACTGTCTCCATAGCTGGTTGGGCCTAAGGGCAGCACCTGCCAGTAGCTCTGCCTGGCCTGCACAAGCTTATCTGCAAATTCATAGGCACAGGCTCCAAAGGTTCCGATACCATAAGGCGCCGGAAGGCTGGAAACAGGCATCAGAATACCTGCGCCTCTTTTTAACATGGTCTTTGACATTATAATGCCTCCTGTTTTGTTTATTGTTTAAAAGAGAAGGGAAAGTTTTCCATGCTCCACCAAAAGCTTAGTCGCTGGAAAACTTTCCTTCTCTTCTAACACGCAGACCGTGGCAGGTGGAAGCGGACAGGCTGAATGATGATAGCGAGGCTTTCGTAATGAAGTCCGCGCTAATTTCTGCCGCCGAGCGAAATGTCTGAGCCAAAGGCGAGTTTTCGCGAACGGCGGATGATCGATGCGCGGACTGAATCGAAAACGCAGCTGGTCAGTCAGACTCTCCGCTTCTGCCCTCCATAATCTACGCTTCAGGTCAGAAGAATCTCTCTTATCTCCTCATAAGAGGAGACCTCCATACTGACAGAAACGCCTTTGTCATTGGAAAGGCCTCGGGGATTGTACCAGCAGGTATCAATGCCTGTATTTTCCCCTCCCCGCATATCTGAAGTGAGAGAATCACCGATTAAAAGCATTTCCCGCTTTTTCTCCTC
>CAUCIO010000179.1 GCA_958442925.1 uncultured Clostridium sp.
ATCAAATATATGAAGTCTGTGGTTGCCTTTGCAAATGGAACCGGAGGAAAAATCATTTTCGGAATTGCTGATAAAACCAGAAAGGTGGTCGGCTTTGACAAAGAAGATGTGTTCAAGAAAATGGATGCCATTGCCAATGCCGTATCAGACAGCTGTGAACCGGCAATCATCCCGGATATCACGTTACAGACGGTTGATGGTAAAACTGTTATTGTGGTAGAGGTTTCTGAGGGCAGACAGCGCCCATATTATATCAAAGCTCTTGGCAGAGATGGCGGTGTATATGTCCGTGTTGCCGGAACTACCCGCCTTGCCGATGAGTATATGATAAAAGAATTGTTGTTTGAGGGCAGTAACCGCTACTATGATCAGGCTTTATGTACTGGATTAAATGTTACAGATGAAGATATTGATGCCCTTTGCAAAGCTATGAAGGAATAGGCAATCAAAAACGCACAGACTGAGGAACAGAAAGCATCGATTAAAGATGTAGGCAGGCAGCAGCTGCGTTCCTGGGGTATTTTGATTGAGCGTGATGGAAAAGAGTATCCGTCCAATGCCTTTGCTATTTTGACAGGCAATGGTGGACTTCATGCTGCAACGCAATGTGGTGTGTTCAAAGGTACAACGAAAGCGGTATTTGTTGACCGTAGAGAATATACCGGTCCGCTTTGGGAGCAGATAGACGAAGCATATCAGTTTGTTCTGAGAAATATTCATTTGGGTGCTGCCATTGTGGGAATTTATCGGCAGGATATATATGAGATTCCACCGGATGCCATTCGTGAGTTGATTATCAATGCGATGGTACATCGCAGTTATCTGGATCATGGTATGGTACAGGTTGCGGTATATGACAACCGATTGGAAATCACTTCTCCAGGAAAGCTGCCAATGGGGCAGACGATAGAGCGTATGAAAGAAGGATATTCCAAAATCAGAAATGAAGCCCTTGCTCATGCGTTTGCTTATATGAACCTGATCGAGCATTGGGGAAGCGGTATTCCAAGAATTATTGATAAAGTAAAAGCTGCCGGACTGTGGGAGCCGGAGTTTATTGGCGGCGAGGTTGATTTGCGTATCAATATTTATC
This sequence comes from uncultured Clostridium sp., assembly GCA_958442925.1. Taxonomy (GTDB): domain Bacteria; phylum Bacillota; class Clostridia; order Lachnospirales; family Lachnospiraceae; genus Otoolea. Next base: position 1,094 of record CAUCIO010000179.1, read on the forward strand.
GAGGTCAGGTTGCTCTAAATGTTCTTAATAACGCCAATAAAATGCCGGATGCTACCAATAAAGTGCCGGATATGGCAGGAGGACTGCCGGATAATGAACAGGAACAACAAATTTATAAATATGTATCAGAAAATGGCTCTGTTACTGCTGCTAAGACGGCAGAACTTTTAGAAGTAAAACACCGCAGAGCTAGGGCTGTTTTAATGAATATGGTTAAGGGGGGGTATTTGAGAAAAGAAGGTGCGGCGCGAAGCACAATTTATGTAAAAAATACGGAAGGGAGATAATGGATTTTCTGTGAAAAACTGCTCTCGGCAGGTGCTTTGGGAACAAACTATCTGTTTACAGTTCTTATCTCTATAACTTCACAAAAAAATTAGCACTCACCTCTTGACACTGCTAATAATACGTGTTATATTACGGCTAGAACAAAAAGAAATCATACCTAATCATTGTTCGGAAGGAGGACAACGATTTATGAACATTAATAAATTCACTCAGAAGTCTCTGGAAGCAGTCCAGAGAACGGAGAAGCTGGCCTATGAATACGGAAACCAGCAGATTGACCAGGAGCACCTGCTGTACAGCCTGGTGACGATTGACGACAGTCTGATTCTCAAGCTGCTGACAAAAATGGGGGTGCAGGAAAATCAGTTTTTAAATGAGGTGCAGGCAGCCATTGAAAAGCTTCCCAAGGTGTCCGGCGGCCAGGTGTACTTCAGCCAGGACGCCAACAAGGTTCTGGTGAATGCGGAGGACGAGGCCAAATCCATGGGAGACGAGTACGTTTCTGTGGAGCATCTGTTCTTATCCATGATGAAACAGCCGAACCGTGCGGTGAAGGAGCTGTTTAAGCTTTATGGCATTACAAGAGAGGGATTTCTCCAGGCTCTCTCCACAGTGCGGGGTAATCAGAGAGTCGTCAGCGACAATCCGGAGGCCACCTATGACACCCTGACAAAATATGGCTATGACCTGGTAGAACGGGCCAGAGATCAGAAACTGGATCCTGTCATCGGGCGAGACGGGGAAATCCGGAATGTGGTTCGGATTCTGTCCAGAAAGACGAAGAACAACCCGGTTCTCATCGGCGAGCCTGGCGTGGGCAAGACTGCGGTAGTAGAGGGCCTGGCCCAGCGAATTGTCCGGGGAGACGTGCCGGAGGGACTGAAGGACAAGAAACTGTTTGCCCTGGATATGGGCGCTCTGGTGGCCGGAGCCAAGTACAGAGGCGAATTTGAGGAGCGTTTAAAAGCAGTTCTGGAGGAAGTGAAGAAGAGCGAGGGGCAGATTATCCTGTTTATCGACGAGCTTCACACCATTGTGGGAGCCGGAAAGACGGAAGGCTCCATGGACGCCGGAAATATGTTAAAGCCGATGCTGGCCAGAGGAGAGCTTCACTGCATTGGCGCGACTACGCTGGACGAGTACAGGAAGTATATTGAAAAGGATCCGGCTCTGGAGAGAAGATTCCAGCCGGTTCATGTAGACGAGCCGACGGTGGAGGATACCATCTCCATTTTGAGAGGCTTAAAGGATCGGTACGAGGTTTACCATGGAGTGAAGATCACAGACTCTGCCCTGGTTTCGGAGGCTGTGCTGTCCGACCGGTATATTTCCGACCGATTCCTGCCGGATAAGGCTATCGACCTGGTGGACGAGGCCTGCGCCATGATTAAGACAGAGCTAGATTCCCTGCCTACAGAGCTGGATGAGAAAGCAAGGCGTATCATGCAGCTGGAGATCGAGGAGGCGGCCCTTAAGAAGGAGACGGATCGCCTGAGCCAGGATCGTCTGGCGGATCTTCAGAAGGAGCTGGCAGAACTGAGGGACGAATTCGCCTCTCAGAAAGCCCAGTGGGAGAATGAGAAGGCTTCTGTGGATAAGCTGTCAAAGCTGCGCGAGGAGATTGAGCATTTAAACGGAGAGATCCAGGCGGCCCAGCAGAGATATGATCTGAACAAGGCCGCAGAGCTTCAGTATGGAAAGCTGCCGGAGCTGAAAAAGCAGCTGGCCGAGGAGGAAGAGAGGGTTAAAAATAAAGATCTGAGTCTGGTACACGAGAGCGTGACAGAGGAGGAGATTGCCAGAATTATCTCCAAATGGACAGGCATCCCGGTCGCCAAGCTGACGGAGAGCGAGAGGAGCAAAACCCTTCACATGGATGACATTCTCCACCGGAGAGTCATCGGACAGGATGAGGCGGTGACCAAGGTGACGGAGGCCATTATCCGTTCCAAGGCAGGGATCAAGGATCCGTCTAAACCGATTGGCTCCTTCCTGTTCTTAGGACCTACGGGAGTGGGCAAGACAGAGCTTGCCAAAGCCCTGGCAGAAAGCCTGTTTGACGATGAGAACAGCATGGTGCGGATCGACATGAGCGAATATATGGAGAAGCACTCCGTATCCAGGCTGATCGGAGCGCCGCCAGGATACGTAGGCTACGACGAGGGCGGCCAGCTGACAGAGGCAGTCAGGAGAAAGCCTTATTCTGTCGTCCTCTTTGACGAGGTGGAGAAGGCCCATCCAGACGTATTTAACGTGCTGCTGCAGGTGCTGGACGACGGCCGTATTACAGATTCTACCGGAAAAACGGTAGATTTTAAGAATACGATCCTGATTATGACTTCCAATATCGGTTCCCAGTACCTGTTAGAGGGCATTGACGAGGATGGAAATATCACAGAGACGGCCGACAATATGGCCATGAACGACTTGCGGGCTCATTTCAGGCCTGAGTTCTTAAACCGTCTGGACGAGATTATTATGTTCAAACCGCTGACAAAGGGCAATATCGGAGGAATCATCGGCCTCCTGGTAGAAGATGTGAATAAGCGTCTGGCCGACAGGGAGCTGTCCATCGCCCTGACCGACAGCGCAAAACAGTTCATTGTGGAGAACGGCTACGATCCGGTTTACGGCGCAAGGCCGCTGAAACGGTATCTGCAGAAGCACGTGGAGACGCTGGCAGCCAGACTGATTCTGTCCGATGGCGTGCGCGCTGGAGATGTGATCCAGATTGACGAGCAGAACGGAAAACTGACAGCCTCTGCAGTACACGTGGAGGAATAAAAACCGGCTATAGAAGGACAGATTCACGGTTCTAAGCCGAGGCAATAAAAATAGGAAAAAAAGAGAGAGACGTTTTCAGAGCGCAGATAAAGACGCTGGAAAACGTCTTCTCTCTTTTTCAAATTTCTAACCAATCAATTCAAAGATTGTATTCAGACACAGTCCGTCTTATTAAGATTCCATCAGGGCCGTTTCGGCTGAAATTCAAAAATCCAAGGAACACCATTGCTGTAACATGAAAATTTGATTATACTGAAAGGAGAAGGCATGAAACAACAACCTCTTCAGTGGCATCCGGCGTTTCAGGCTGCGATGCAGATTGAGTTGGCCGAATATCAGGACTGGCTAAAGTATGAGAGAGAACACAATTTAACACAGAAACCCCTGCAGATTGATTTGCTGATTATCAAAATGGAGCAGTATAGAATATAAGGGGCCGTCAGACTATTTAAGCATTAATGATTTTTATAAGGTGACGGCTTACGCCTGCCTGTACCAGTCAGATACCCA
>CAUCIO010000180.1 GCA_958442925.1 uncultured Clostridium sp.
TGGTCAGTGAGGGAATTATAGAAAAGCTGATGTTAATCATCCTTCCGGCAGTGGCAGTTTACGTACTCTGGAATAAAAATCTGGGGGATGATTCGAAAGCCGGAACCATCCCAGCCGGAAAGAAATTTTCCATCAGCCTGGCAGCGGCGTTTGCTGTGGGGGCCTATGACGGATTTTACGGGCCGGGAACGGGGACCTTTCTGATTCTGATTCTGACAGGAGCAGCCCGCTATACCATGAAGGAGGCGGCTGGAACCACGAAAGTGATCAATCTGGCATCTAATGCGGCGGCCTTTGCCACCTTCCTGTTAAACGGCAAGGTTTTGATCCCGCTGGGATTTATTTCAGGCCTGTTCTGCATCCTGGGACACTACATCGGCTCCGGCCTGGTTCTGACAAATGGAAAGAAAATTGTGCGCCCGGTAGTTCTCATTGTGTTAGCGATCCTGTTTGTGAAGGTGCTGATGGGATAGCGGGAAGAGAAGACGATAAGGCGTTCAAATAAGACAATCAAAGAAAATTAACAACAAAACAGACAGAAGAAATGAGCGGAGGAAACTGCACATGAAATGGAAGAAATTTACACTGACTACCACGACGGCGGCTGTGGATCTGGTCAGCAGCATGTTTGACGAGATTGGCATTGAGGGAATCGAGATTGAGGACAATGTGCCTCTGACAGAGAAAGAGACGAAAGGCATGTTTATTGACATTCTGCCGGAGCTTCCGCCGGATGACGGTACGGCGAAGGTCAGCTTTTACCTGGACGATGATGCAGACGAGGAAAGCATTCTCGCACAGGTGAGAGAGGGCCTTGAGGAGCTGAAACTGTTTGTGGATCTGGGAACCTGTGAGATCGAGGCCTCTGAGACAGAAGATAAGGACTGGATCAATAACTGGAAGCAGTATTTTAAGCCGTTTACAGTGGATGATATCCTGATCAAGCCTACCTGGGAGACGATTCCGGAGGAGCATAAGGACAAGCTCCTGATTCAGATTGATCCGGGAACTGCCTTTGGCACAGGAATGCACGAAACCACCCAGCTGTGCATCCGCCAGCTGAGAAAGTATGTGACGCCTGAGACAAAGCTTTTAGATGTGGGAACAGGAAGCGGAATCCTGGGAATTGCCGCTTTAAAGCTGGGGGCTAAGGAGGTCTTTGGGACGGATCTGGATGAGAACGCCATTACAGCAGTAGGAGAAAATCTGGAGTCTAACGATATTGGATCAGACCGCTTTACGGTTGTCCAGGGAAATATCATTGATGATAAAGAAATCCAGGATCAGGCGGGCTATGAATGCTATGACGTGGCAGTAGCCAATATTCTGGCAGATGTGATTATCATGCTTCAGAAGGAAATCCCGGTTCATATTAAAAAGGGAGGAATTTTCATCACCTCCGGCATTATTAATATGAAAGAAGAGGCAGTGAGGGAGGCCTTTGCAGCCAACGATGCCTTTGAGGTAGTAGAGGTGACCTACCAGGGCGAGTGGGTGTCTGTGACAGCAAAGCGTGTGAAATAAGAGGGGACAGAACAGAGAATGTATCATTTTTTCGTGGATAAATCCCAGATTCATCCGGCATCCATCACTATCACCGGGCCGGATGTCAATCACATTAAAAATGTGCTGCGGATGAAGCCGGGGGAGCAGGTGTTAATCAGCAACAGGGAGGACCGGGATTATCTGTGCCGCCTGATAGAGATTTCTGCTGACGCAGTGGAGGCAGAGATTCTGGAGGAGAGAGAGGAGACTACAGAGCTTCCGGCCAAGATCTGGCTGTTCCAGGGACTTCCAAAAAGCGATAAGATGGAGCTGATTATTCAGAAGGCCGTGGAGCTGGGAGCCTATCAGGTGGTTCCTGTGGCCACCAAGCGGGCGGTAGTGAAGCTGGATAAGAAGAAAGAGGAGGCCAAGTTAAAGCGCTGGAATGCTATTTCTGAGAGCGCGGCCAAGCAGTCCAAGCGCCTCATTATCCCGGAGACGGCTCCTGTCATGAGCTTTGGGGAGGCCCTGGCCTTTGTAAAGGATTTTGACAGCAAATGCATTCCCTACGAGTGCGCGTCAGGCATGGACTCTGTGAAGCAGTTTGTATCGCAGACGGAACCGGGACAGAAAATTGCAGTTTTCATCGGGCCGGAGGGCGGCTTTGAGGAGGCAGAGATTGAGAGAGCCAGGGAGGCGGGAGTGGTTCCTGTAAGCCTTGGAAAGAGGATTCTCAGAACAGAGACTGCAGGGATGGCGCTTCTGTCTGTGCTGGCCTTCCACCTGGAAGGCGGCCTGTAGAGGAAAGATAAAAAAGGATGGATAAAATGGAAGCATATTTTGATAATTCAGCCACGACCAGGGTACTTGACTCCGTGAAGGATGCGGTGGTCAACGCCATGACAGTGGATTACGGCAATGCGGCTGCCCGCCACATGAAGGGTGTGGAGGCGGAACGGCTGATTAAGGAGACCAGGGCAGAGATTGCCAAATCTCTGAAGGTACAGGAAAAGGAGATTTTGTTTACCTCCGGCGGAACAGAATCCAATAATACAGCCTTAATCGGGGCGGCTTTCGCCAACCAGAGAGCAGGAAAGCACCTGATTACCACAGGAGTGGAGCACGCCTCTATCTACAATACCATGGAATTTCTGCGGGAGCAGGGCTTTGAGATTACCTATCTGCCGGTGGATTCCTACGGCTGTATTTCTCTGGAGGAGCTGTCTCAGGCAGTGAGGGAGGATACGATTTTAGTTTCCGTCATGTATGTGAACAATGAGATTGGAGCCGTGGAGCCGGTGGAGGAGATTTCAAAGGTTATTAAGGCGAAAAATCCTAAGACGCTGTTTCACGTAGATGCGATTCAGGCCTACGGAAAATATGTGATTCGCCCGAAGAAGCAGGGAATCGACCTGCTGTCTGTCAGCGGCCACAAGATCCACGGCCCCAAAGGCGTAGGTTTCCTCTACATTGACGAGAAGGCCAAGGTGCGCCCGATTCTCTTCGGAGGCGGCCAGCAGAAGGGCATGCGATCCGGAACGGAGAACGTGCCTGGCTGCGCCGGTCTGGGAGCCGCTGTTCGGGAAGTCTACACAGATCACGAGGCGAAGATTGAGAAGCTGTACCAGATAAGAGAGCGGCTGATTGCAGGCCTAAAAGAACTGCCCGGCGTTACCATTAACGGACACGAGGGACGGGAGAATGCTCCTCAGATTGTCAGCGCCAGTTTTGAGGGAGTGAGAAGCGAGGTGCTTCTCCACGCTCTGGAGGATCGGGGCGTCTACGTCTCCTCCGGATCCGCCTGCTCGGTGAACCATCCGGGCGTCAGCGGAACTCTGAAGGGAATTGGCGTGAAAAAAGAACTGTTAGACTCCACTATCCGCTTCAGCTTCGGCCTGTTTAATGAGCCGGAGGAGGCAGATTACTGTCTGGAGGTTTTAAGAGAGCTGCTGCCTGTGCTCCGAAGATACAGAGCAAAATAGAGACAGTCGGAACACTGAGAGAAGAAGATTAGAAAGAGGATGAACATGTTTCAGTCATTTTTGATAAAATATGCCGAGATTGGCTTAAAAGGAAAGAACAGGTACGTATTTGAGGACGCGCTGATGAAGCACATCCGTCGATCCTTAAAGGAATTAGAGGGAACCTTTGCAGTGACAAAGGAGTCAGGACGTATCTATGTGGAGGCCAAGTCTGAGTTTGACTACGACGAGGTGGTGGAGGCTCTCCAGAGAGTATTCGGAATCGCCGCAATCTGCCCTGTGATGCGTGTGGAGGATCTGGGCTTTGAGGAGCTGAAAAACCAGGTGGTTTCCTACATCAGGGCTGCCTACAAGGAGCAGAACTTTACATTCAAGGTAAACTGCCGCCGTGCCAACAAGCAGTATCCGGTCCATTCTGACGAGATGAACCGGGAACTGGGTTCCATTATTCTGGATACCTTCCCGGAGACAAAGGTGGATGTTCACAATCCCCAGGTACTGTTAAATGTGGAGGTAAGAAGCAAGATTAATATTTACTCCCTGGTAATTCCAGGTCCGGGAGGAATGCCTGTGGGAACCAACGGAAAAGCCATGCTCCTTCTCTCCGGCGGAATCGACAGCCCGGTAGCAGGCTACATGATTTCCAAGAGAGGCGTGATCATCGAGGCTGTATATTTCCACGCTCCGCCTTACACCAGCGAGAGGGCGAAGCAGAAGGTCATTGACCTGGCCAAGCAGGTAGCCCGCTATTCCGGCCCTATTAAGCTTCATGTAGTCAACTTTACAGACATTCAGCTCTATATTTACGATAAGTGTCCTCATGAGGAACTGACCATTATCATGCGCCGCTATATGATGAAGATTGCCGAGGATCTGGCGAAGAAGGACGAGTGCCTGGGCCTGATCACAGGCGAGAGCATTGGACAGGTGGCTTCCCAGACTGTCCACTCCCTGGCAGTGACCAATGAGGTCTGCACCCTTCCTGTTTTCCGCCCGGTGATTGGCTTTGATAAGCAGGATATTGTGGATATTTCTCAGAAAATTGGAACATTTGAGACATCCATTCAGCCATACGAGGACTGCTGCACCATCTTCGTGGCAAAGCATCCGGTGACAAAGCCGAACCTGGATGTCATCCGCCGCTCCGAGACAAAGCTCTCAGAGGAGATCGACGGGATGGTGAAGAAGGCTGTGGATACCGCGGAAGT
>CAUCIO010000181.1 GCA_958442925.1 uncultured Clostridium sp.
CGGTTCTTTTTCTGTATCAGAGGAGGAGATGGTTCGGGTTATCCTTGAAAACCACAGCCTGGCTCCCCTTTACGAGGATACGGTTTCTGCTCTTGCAGAGCTTGGAACCCATTTCCGCCTCGTTCTTTCCAGCGATTCCAGCCCTCTTATGGCTGAAGGTGTTCTGAAGCGTCTGCAGGAGGCTGGAATCACCTTCGAAAAGGTATTTTTATCAGATGAACTGAAGGCATACAAAAACGGCCCGGAGCGGAGATTTTTCTCTGCTGTCTGTACAGAGTTAGGGGTGAAGCCGGAGGAAATTCTTCATATTGGAGACAGCTTAAGCGATATTTCAGGAGCCTCTAAAAGCGGCATTCACAGCTGCCTGATTAACCGGGACTACCGCCCTTATAAAGGAAAAACACAGCCAGATTACAGGATTAACAGTTTGAGAGAACTTGTGACACTGCTCAGACCGCTTTGTAAATCTTTTTCGTAAATAACTGGAAAAAAGCCTTGCAGAAACAGACAATCTATGATAAAATTTGTATCTGTGAAATAAAGAGATGGTCCTCTGTTACGAGTTATGTATTAAGAACATCAAAGATTTTAAAGGAGGTTCACTTAGATGAACGAGATTATTAAGAACATTGAGAATGCACAGTTAAGAGCAGACGTTCCGGAGTTCCACGTAGGCGATACAGTTAAGGTATACGCTAAGATTAAAGAGGGAAACCGTGAGAGAATCCAGGTTTTCGAGGGAACTGTTATTAAGAGACAGAACGGCGGTATCCGTGAGACTTTCACAGTTAGAAAGAATTCTAACGGTGTTGGTGTTGAGAGAACATGGCCGGTACATTCTCCTTCCGTTGAGAACATTGAGGTAGTAAGACGCGGTAAAGTAAGAAGAGCTAAGTTAAACTACTTAAGAGACAGAGTCGGCAAAGCTGCTAAGGTAAAAGAGTTAGTTAAATAATTCTTGCGATCAAAGGGACAATGAAAATTGTCCCTTTCTTTGCTTTATTAGGAAACTTCCTTGTTTCAAAACAGAGAAAATCAAACAAACATCAGAGAGGACTGCACTATGAATATACAATGGTACCCAGGCCACATGACAAAAGCCAAGCGGGCAATGAAGGAGGACATCAAGCTGATTGATCTGGTGATCGAGCTGGTAGATGCCAGAATGCCCCTGGGAAGCCGCAATCCTGATATTGACGACCTTGCCAGGGGAAAGGGCCGTATGATTCTTCTGAATAAAGCCGATCTGGCAGATGAGAGGAAAAATGAACAGTGGACCGCATGGTTTAAAGCCCAGGGCTTTCATGTGGTAAAAATCAATGCCCGTACTGGTATGGGATTAAAGCAGATTACCCCCCTTGTTCAGGAAGCCTGCCGAGAAAAAATTGAACGGGATCGGCGTAGGGGCATTAAAAACCGTCCGGTCCGCGCCATGGTTGTAGGAATTCCTAATGTAGGAAAATCTACCTTCATTAATTCCTTTGCAGGAAAAGCATGTGCAAAAACAGGAAATAAGCCTGGTGTTACAAAGGGAAATCAGTGGATTCGTCTGAATAAGACGCTGGAACTCTTAGATACACCTGGTATTCTATGGCCCAAATTTGAGGATCAGGCAATTGGAATGAATCTGGCTTTTATTGGCTCCATCAACGATGAAATTCTGGATAAGACAGAGCTGGCTGCTGAACTGGCCTGTTTTCTGATGACCTACTACCGCAGCATGATGGAAGAGCGTTACCAGCTGGAAGCCGGAACAGACTATGAGCCCTACCAGGTACTGGAACAGATTGCCCGGATCCGTGCCTGTCTGTTAAAGGGAAATGAGCTGGATATTAAGAAGGCTGCTAATCTGTTTCTGGATGATTTCCGAAGCGGAAAGCTGGGACGGATTTCCCTGGAATTTCCTCCTGCCTGCCCGGATGACAGCAGCCGGACGACAGAAGAAGAGGCCGAGGAGGCACAGCATGAGAACACTTAAAGGTGAAAAGCTGGAGCAGGAGCTTCTCCGCCTGGAAGCCATGAAGGAATATGAGCATAAATATGGATCAGGGACTGTTGTCTGCGGCATCGATGAGGCAGGACGGGGGCCTCTGGCCGGTCCGGTAGTTGCCGGGGCCTGTATCCTGCCTGAAGACTGTCAAATTCTCTATCTTAACGATTCTAAAAAACTCTCAGAAAAGCGCAGGGAAGCCCTGTTTGAAGAGATAAAGGAAAAGGCTGTAGCTTTTGGGATAGGAATTGTCAGCCCGGCTGTTATTGACGAGATCAATATTCTCCAGGCCACCTACGAGGCTATGCGTCAGGCTGTCAGCAAACTTCCGTCTGTTCCTGATATTTTTCTGAATGACGCAGTCATTATACCTGGAATTGAGGAAAGCCGTCAGGTGAAAATTATCAAGGGAGATGCCAAAAGTGTGTCTATCGCAGCGGCCAGTATTCTGGCCAAGGTGACCAGGGATCATATGATGACAGAATACGACAGACTCTATCCCCAGTATGGCTTTGCAAAGCACAAAGGCTATGGTACAAAAGCCCATTTAGACGCTATCCGCCAGTATGGTATGTGTCCGATCCACAGAAGAAGCTTTCTGAAAAAATTCCAGGAACGGGAGGGCGCCAATGGCTGATACTGCCAATCGAAGAGCAATGGGAGCGTGTTTCGAAGAACTGGCGGCCAGATACCTGGAGAAACAGGGATACTCTATTTTAGAGCGGAATTTTTCCAGCCGATATGGTGAAATCGATTTAATTGCAAAAGACAAAGACACGATTGTTTTTGTGGAAGTTAAATACCGGTCCAGCATTTCTGCCGGGGATCCGGCGGAGGCCGTAACGGCACGAAAGCAGGAGAGAATCCGAAAAACAGCCCAGTATTATCTCTGCAGACACCAGATTTCTGAGAGTGTTCCCTGCCGTTTTGACGTGGCAGCAGTGCTGGGTTCCCAAATCCGGCTGATCAAAAATGCTTTTTACTAGATAAAATTCAAGGAGAAACGGATGAGCGAAATCAAATTTAAAAAACAGGATGAGAGAGAGGTTCTGACTGTGAAGGAAAATGCCGGGGTTACTTATCTGAGCTTCCCCTCACTGGAGGAAACCGGTCTGGTGTCCCACGCCTTTTCTACCCGCCTGGGAGGTGTCAGCAAAGGTGATTATGCGACCATGAATTTTTCCTTTACAAGAGGTGACAACCGGGATGATGTACTGGAAAATTATGCCCGGATGGCACAGGCTCTTAACGTGGAGCGGGAAAAGATGGTTCTCACCTATCAGACCCATACAGTCAATATCCGTCAGGTAACAGAAAACGATGCGGGAAAGGGTGTTGTCAGGGAGCGCGATTATACTGATATCGATGGACTGATTACAGATGTTCCGGGCATTACCTTAGTCACCTTTTTTGCCGACTGCGTGCCCCTCTATTTTCTGGACCCGGTTCACCGCGCCATTGGGCTGTCCCACTCAGGCTGGCGGGGAACGGTTAAGGGGATGGGACGGGTAACAGCAGAGGCCATGAAAAAAGCCTTTGGATCCAGACCGGAGGATCTGATCGCCTGCGTAGGCCCCAGTATCTGTTCCAGCTGCTATGAAGTAGGGCCTGAAGTAGCCCAGGAGTTTGAACATGCTTTTGACAAAAAATACCATTCCTCTATTTTAGAGAAAAAGGCAGGCGGAAAATATCAGCTGGATTTGTGGAAGGCTAATCAGATCGTACTGGAGGAGGCAGGTTTAAAACGAGAGCACATCTCTGTCACTAACATCTGCACTCACTGTAATCCGGAGCTTTTATTTTCCCACCGCAGAAGCGCAGAGAGGAGAGGAAACCTCTGTGCTTTCCTTTGCTTAAAGGAAGATCCTGTACATAAATGATGATCAGTCTGACAGGTGCAGCAGCAAGTCAGGTGATATGGCAAAGAGCATGCACTGCGAAAGATATCAATTCTTCTGCAGTCCATGCTCTTTTCTTTCTGCATCCACCCTGTCAGTACAGAGCTTCTGCCTTCTGAAGCATTATTTCCTTAGGAGATATGCGGTTTTTGAAGTTCTGCCTATTTGCCGGCCATCTGTCTCTCCTGAGCTTCGATCATCTTCTTTACCATATAGCCTCCTACAGAACCATTCTGTGCGGAAGTTAAGTTTCCGTTGTAGCCGTTGCTTAACGGAACGCCGAGCTCACCGGCAACCTCCATCTTAAAACGGTTCATTGCTTCCTTTGCCTCTGGTACATTCATTGTGTTGTTATTGCTAGACATAACAAACCCTCCTTTTCATCTGGCTGCCCATGCTTCTGTTTTCTTTTGTGTGTTTCATGGGCTGTTGTTTTTGCTACATTCCTAGTATGTCTCGAACCGCTTAGAATACACTGGCATCTTTTGAGTCTTTTTCCAAGATCTGTCTGTTATTTAAAAGCTGCTTTTGAAACAGGCTTTTTCTCGATTCTTTTAATTTTGCCTTGTATATCAGGCCATTACATACTATAATATGCAGTGACGAGCGGGTGGAATGAAATTTTCTCTGCCGCGCCGCCAATAATCAGACAGCAGGAAAAATAGATGAGAGTAATAGCCGGCAGCGCCAGAAGGCTGCTTTTAAAGACTATAGACGGACTGGATACCAGG
>CAUCIO010000182.1 GCA_958442925.1 uncultured Clostridium sp.
AACAGCCCCTTATAGGGGCAGAGCAAGCCACCGGCTAAGCCGGTGGTCTTGACTTTGAAAATTGGTCCTGAATAGCTTTCTGAAAAAAGGGGAATACTCCTGCTAAACAGAGAAAGGAGATAAGAGATGGCTCAGAGCAGGAAAAAAGAAAAGCAGGAGAAAATCGATCCGGCTCATTTAAAACCAGAGGATAAGCTGAAATTTGAGATTGCAGAGGAACTGGGGCTGGGAGATAAGGTAATAAACGGAGGATGGAAAAGCCTGACGTCCAAGGAAAGCGGAAGAATCGGGGGTCTGATTACGAAGCGCAGAAGGGAAATGAAAAAGGAGGTATTGAAAGAAAACGGCTGATCGCATATAATAATAGGGCATTAAACGGGCGGCTGAAAAATGGCCAGACAGAAAATCAGCTGCCGGACAGCGGGGCATACATGGAACAGAAAAGAGAGCTGAGAAGCGGATTTACTACAGGGACCTGCGCCGCGGCTGCTGCTATGGCGGCCGCACAGGCTCTGGCAGGCGGAGAAAAAAAGGAATATGTTTCATTGGTGACGCCGGGAGGCAGGGAGGCTGTCTTTGAAGTGCTGTGGCAGACGGAACAAGAGGACGGAAACAGTAAGAATGTCAGAATGCAGAGCACAGCAGGACAGAGCCTGAAAAAAATCTGCAAAGTCAAAAAGGATTCAGGCGATGATCCGGATGTGACAAACGGAGCGCTGATAGGAGCGGCTGTTTCCTTCGGGGAGGACCTTTGGAAAGCAGAGGAGTCTGGAGAATCACTTCCAGGAATTTACTGCGATCATTCCCAGAGTCCTGCTGTCTATCTGACCGGCGGGACAGGAGTCGGACAGGTAACGAAAAAAGGCCTGAAATGCCCGGTAGGGTATCCGGCCATCAACCCGGTTCCCAGACAGATGATCGCCGAAGCTGTCAGAAAAGCGCTCAGGCACTGCGGCTGTGAACGCCCTGTTTACATAGAAATTTTTATTCCCGACGGAAGAGAGCTGGCTTTAAAAACCTTTAATCCAAGGCTTGGAATTGAAGGGGGAATTTCTGTCCTTGGAACGACAGGAATTGTAAATCCTATGAGCGAACAGGCTCTTATAGAGACGATCCGGCTCGATATCCGGGTTCAGGCAGCAGAGCAGAGAACGCTTCTGGCAGTGGCTCCTGGAAATTATGGAGAAGCATTTCTCAGGGAAAAAATGGGACTTTCCATGGATTCCTTTGTCAAGTGCAGTAATTTTGTGGGAGAAACATTTGCCATGCTCAAAAAAGAAGGCATCGAGCAGGTTCTGTTTGCCGGACATCTGGGAAAGCTTATTAAGGTGGCAGGCGGTGTGATGAATACCCACTCGAAATACGGAGACAGGAGAATGGAGATTCTGGCAGACTGTCTGGCAGAAACCTGGGATTTAGTGGAAATACCTGGTCAAAACAGGTGCAGAGCAGAAATCATGAAACAAATTCTGGCCATGAATACCACAGATGAAGCGGCAGAATTTTTAGATAGTCTAAACCTGCTGACATCGGTGATGAAGACAGCAACAAACCGGATTAAGTCTGTTTTAGAAAAAGCATTTGAGATAGAGACAGAGGTAATTGTATTTTCCGGCTCTGCGGGTATTCTGGGTATGACGCCTGGAGCAGCGGCTTTTGCAGAGCAGCTTAAAAGCCAGATTTAGATTGGCAAGACCATAAAAAATGTAAAATAGAGATAGAAGACACGAAAGGATTAGTAAGGCAGCATGAAGAAAACAGAAGGAACGAAGCAGGGAATTCTCTACGGAGTAGGAGTGGGGCCGGGGGATCCGGAGCTTTTAACACTGAAAGCAGTAAGAATTCTGAAAGAGTGTGATGTCATTGCCATCCCTCAGGAAAATAAAGAGAATTGTACCGCCTATCAGATTGCAAGGCAGGCAGTGCCGGAGCTGGATGAAAAACCATGTCTGCCTCTTCCTATGCCTATGACGAAAGAGCGGGAACAGCTGGCGGCAAGCCATGAGGCAGCTGCTGCCAGGACGGCAGAGCAGCTGGCGGCAGGGCGGATGGTGGCGCTGATTACGCTGGGCGATGCGACGGTATATTCCACTTACTTATACATTCATGAACGGATAAAGCGCATGGGATTTGAAACGAGAATTATCAATGGAATCCCCTCCTTCTGTGCCGCGGCTGCAAGGCTTGACATGCCCCTGGTAAACGGATCCCAGAAGCTGCATATTCTGCCTGCCTCTTATCAGATTGAGGAAGCCCTGGATCTTCCAGGGGTAAAAGTTCTTATGAAGTCAGGACGGCAGATGCCCAAAGTGAAGGCTCTTTTACGGGGCAGGGGAATGGAAGCCAGGATGGTAGAGAACTGCGGCATGGAAGGGGAGAAAACCTATCAGTCCCTGGAAGAGATTCCGGATCAGGCAGGATATTTTTCTCTTGTGATAGCAGAATCTTCTGAAAAGGAACAATAGAGGGACATGTCGGGGAACAGAAGGCAGAAGAAAAAGAAGGAGGAGCGCTGAAATGGTGCATTTTGTAGGAGCTGGATCGGGAGCTGTGGATTTAATTACTGTAAGGGGAGCCAGATTATTAAAAGAGGCAGATGTGATTATTTATGCCGGTTCCCTGGTTAATCCAGAGCTTCTCCAGGACAGAAAAGAGAACTGTCTCGTTTACGACAGCGCGAAAATGACACTGGAGGAAGTGCTTGCCGTTATTATGCAGGCAGAGGAACAGGGACAGATGATCGTGCGTCTGCACACAGGAGATCCCTGCCTGTACGGGGCGATCAGAGAGCAGATGGACGCATTGGATGAGCGAAATATTTCTTATGAGGTGTGTCCGGGAGTCAGTTCTTTCTGCGGCGCTGCAGCTGCCTTAAATTTAGAATATACACTGCCTGGAATTTCCCAGAGCGTGGTGATCACCAGGATGGAGGGGAGAACACCTGTGCCGGAGAGGGAGAAAATTGCCTCCTTTGCCGCTCACGGCGCATCTATGGTGATTTTTCTCAGTACAGGACTTCTAAAGGAACTTTCCATAGAACTGATTCGGGGAGGATACAAGGAGACTACGCCAGCGGCCATTGTCTATAAGGCTACCTGGCCGGATGAGAAGGCAGTGATCTGCCAGGTAGGCACTTTGTATGAGACGGCTAAGCGCGAAAACATTACAAAAACAGCGTTGATTCTGGTAGGCGAGGCAGTGGCCCAGCGGGGATATCATCGTTCCAGACTGTACGATCCGGGTTTTACCACAGAATTCCGGAAAGGAACTGACACAGTGCCTGAGGCAGCAGAATAGGAAACAGACGCATAAAAGATGAACAGAGTGGAGAAAAACAGATGAAACTGGCAGGGATTGCTTTTACAGACAGGGGTTCCAGGCTTCTGGCCCGGCTTTTCAGCAGGTTCCAGGCAGACGGAGATGAGACGGAGGGAACAGTGTCTTCCTCCTGTGCCGGAGCTGCAGGAGAACTTTCCGTGTTAAAAGAGCCACTGAAGGAATGGACGAAACGGCAGTTTCAACAGGCAGATGGAATCCTGTTTATCGGAGCGGCAGGAATCGCTGTCAGGGCCTGTGCGCCTTTTGTACAGGATAAGGCAAAGGATCCGGCTGTCGTTGCCATAGATGAGACGGGACGGTATGCTGTCTCCCTTCTGTCAGGCCATCTGGGGGGAGCCAACGAGCTGGCCGTCAGGGCGGCAGCAGTGATTGGGGCGGAGCCGGTGATCACTACGGCTACAGACAGAAATGGTCTGTTTGCCCCTGATGTATTTGCGAAAAAAAATGAACTTGCAATAGAAAATATGGTTCTTGCAAAAGAAGCGGCGGCAGCCCTTCTGCGAGGAGAAAAACTGGGATTTTTTTCGGATTTTCCAACTGAAGGCCAGATCCCTGACCAGCTACTTCCAGGAACAGTCTGCCGGATCAATCTGTGGGCGACCTGTGCCGGAACCAGGCAGGAGACTCCGGCAGCGGCAGAAACAGGAGACATTGAGACAGAGAAAACAAAACCGCGGTATTTAAAACTGCTTGCAAAGGATGCGGTTCTGGGAATCGGGTGCAGAAGAGGGACAGAAAAAAAGGCCATAGAAGCTGCTGCAGCATCTGCACTGGCTGCTCAGGGACTGAATCTGAAGGATGTAAAGAAAATTGCTACCATTGATTTAAAACGTGATGAGGCAGGTCTTTTAGAATTTGCCGCTTCCTGCCAGACTAAGCTCTGTTTTTATTCCTCAGAGGAGCTTTTAAAAGTTTCTGGAACCTTTTCCGAATCAGCCTTTGTGGAGAAAACGACAGGGGTAGGAAATGTCTGCGAGCGGGCAGCTGTTCTGGCAGCGGGAAAGGATGCTGTTCTGGCTGTGAAAAAGCAGGCGGGCAGCGGCGTAACAGCCGCTCTGGCTGTCTGCAGAAGGACGGTTAGATGGAGGTAAGGGAAATGGAAAAGAAAATTTATGTGATAGGCATGGGGCCTGGTTCCCTGCAGGATATGACAATCCGGGCAAAAGAGGCATTAGAGGCCTGCCAGGTAATTGCAGGTTACACAGTCTATGTAGATTTGATCAGAGGGTTGTTTCCAGACAAGGAATTTTTGACAACGCCTATGAAGCAG
>CAUCIO010000183.1 GCA_958442925.1 uncultured Clostridium sp.
CTGCGCCTTCAGGGGAAGCTTCCGTCCGCATTCCCTGCGACATTGTCATTGTAGCCATCGGACAGGGTATCGAGACAAGGCACTTCGAAGACGCCGGTATTCCGATCAAGCGGGGCGTCATCCAGGCGGCTAACTGGAGCGCTGTCGAACACGCGCCTGGCGTCTTTGCCGGAGGCGACTGCGTAACAGGACCTGCCACTGTAATCAGAGCGATTGCAGCCGGAAAAGTAGCTGCAGCCAATATCGACCAGTACCTGGGATTTGATCACATCATCAGCGTGGATGTGGATATTCCGGAGGCAGACTTCTCGGATCGTCCGCCCTGTGGCCGCGTGAACATGAGAGAGAGGGATGCCAACGAGCGGAAACACGACTTCGATTTGGCAGAATGTCCTATGACCTTAAAAGAGGCCGACCAGGAGGCTCATAGATGCCTGCGCTGTGATCGCTTCGGATATGGAAACTTTAAAGGAGGCAGAACAACAGAATGGTAAACTTAACAATCAATAAACAGCAAGTCTGCGTCCCGGAGGGAACCACCATCCTGGAAGCTGCCAGACAGATTGGAATTAAAATTCCTACCCTTTGTTTTTTAAAAGAAATTAACGAAATTGGAGCCTGCCGCGTCTGTATGGTGGAAGTGGCCGGTATCAGCCGTCTTGTCACTGCCTGCAATACATCGGTGACAGAGGGCATGGAGGTTATTACAAACAGCGCCCGGGTCCGTGAAGCCAGAAAAACCAATGTGGAACTGATTCTTTCCCAGCACCATACGGACTGTCCCACCTGTGTCAGAAGCGGAAACTGCTCCCTGCAGAAAATTGCCAATGACCTGAATCTGGTTTCCAATGAATACCCTACCCGCTATGCAAAGACAAAGTGGACCTCTACCTTCCCCCTTGTCAGAGACGCCGGAAAGTGTATCAAATGTATGCGCTGCGTCCAGATCTGCGACAAGGTTCAAAGCCTGAACGTCTGGGACGTTTCCAATACAGGCTCCCGTACCACGGTGGACGTCTCCATGGGACGGGAAATTAAGATGTCAGACTGTTCCCTCTGCGGCCAGTGCATTACCCACTGTCCTACCGGAGCCCTTCAGGAGCGGGACGATGTATCCAGGATTTTCGATATCCACGGCGATTTGAACAATCCTGACAAAATCACAGTAGTCCAGATTGCCCCGGCTGTCAGGGCTGCCTGGGGAGAGGAATTCGGCCTTTCCAGAGACTTTGCCACAGACAAGCGCATGGTAGCGGCTCTTCGCCGCATGGGCTTTGACTATATTTTCGACACCACTTTCAGCGCTGATTTGACCATTATGGAGGAAGGCAGTGAGCTGTTAGAGCGTTTAAACCACAGAGAAGATTACAAATGGCCTATGTTCACCTCCTGCTGTCCAGGCTGGGTACGGTTCCTGAAATCACAGTATCCTGAAATGACGGACCAGTTATCCACAGCTAAATCACCTCAGCAGATGTTCGGGGCTGTGACTAAGAGCTACTTTGCCGCCAGGCTGGGTGTAGATCCGGACAATGTCACCTGTATTTCCATTATGCCCTGCGTAGCGAAAAAGCAGGAGGCAGATCTGCCTACCATGTATGACAACGGCATCAACGGCGGCATCAAAGATGTCGACTATGTACTGACTACCAGAGAAATCTGCCGTCTCATTAAATCAGAGCAGATTGACGTGGCCTCTCTCCCTGAAGAAGAATTTGACTCTCCACTGGGCGAGGGCTCCGGAGCCGGCGTTATCTTCGGCGCTACGGGCGGCGTTATGGAAGCGGCTCTCAGAACCAGCTGCAGCATTGTGACAGGCAAAAATCCCAAGCCGGACGCTTTTTCCAATGTGCGGGGTATGGACGGCTGGAAAGAAGCAGAATTCAAGCTGGGAGGCACAGTTCTGAAGACAGCTGTAGCCAGCGGCCTGGGAAATACCAGAAAACTGATCACTGCCCTTCAGAAAGGCGATGTCAGCTATGATTTCGTAGAGATCATGGCCTGTCCCGGCGGCTGCGCCGGAGGCGGCGGACAGCCCATTCACGATGGACAGGAGCTGGCTGAGCAGAGAAGCTCCAAGCTCTATGCCATGGATCAGAAAAATGCAGTCCGCTTCTCCCACGAAAATGAGGAGGTAAAGGAGCTGTACAAAAATTATTTTGGAAAACCAGGTTCCCACCTGGCCCATAAACTGCTCCACACTGACCACAGCGGCTGGGATATGCCGTTTGGAGGCAAATAACAGAAAATAGCAAAAGGGCAGAAGCCATCGTTTCCCTGTTCCACTTAAAGTCACTGGAAACAATGGCTTCTGCCCTTGTTATTTTATGTACAAAATACTATTCCCTTACCAGCACCGCCTCGATGCTTCCAATATACATGGTATGATAATTCTTATCTGCATACCACTTCTCATCATTCTCCTGAACGTCAAATCCTTCCGGCCCCATATACTGGTGATACTGCTTGCGGCAGACAAAAATCATCTTCGCCTCCTCAAAGGCTGTCGTCCCGTCCACCTCCATGGGCGTCAGACCAGCTTCCTGAATCTTGTCCCTGTCTCTTCCGGAAACTGTTCCGCACAGGTTCAGGGCCGGGCGGAAGGACTCGTCAAAGACTGACAGTGTAAACAGAGCTTCTCTGTCCACAAATTCCTTTGTGTAGCGTGACTGACGGATGTAAGCAGTCGCAGACGGCTTTCCCCAGATCACGCCCAGGCCGCCCCAGCTGGCTGTCATGGTATTGCACTCTTTCTCAGTTCCTGCTGTAATGAGCAGCCAGTCCTTTCCAATAACTGTAAATGGATTCACAGACAGCTCCTCAGGTTTCACACGTTTAAACGGCATAGTTCTATTCCTCCCCTATTTCTTGATTAAATCCTGTCAGGCCATTATCTGCCCTTCATATTTCTGAACAGCGACACAATCAACAGTCCGATTAATATGGGCGTCGCAAAACGGAATAAAAGGGCGAAAATTCCTCCTACCACTGACAGAACTGTAAACAGCACCAGACATAAAACTGCTGCAATCAGAAGTTTCCAGTACCATTTATTCAGATTCACATAGTGAAAACTGGAGTAACCTCCCTGACGGGAATCATAGCCTCCGGAAGAGCTGACAGATTCTCCAGAGGAAGCGCTTTCTCCGCTCTCATAGCTGCCGGATCCTCCGCTGGTATCGATGATTGTCCTGGCAATCAGTCTGGGACTTCCTATCTCCTCTGTCACTTCTGCCTCTGAACGCCCCTTGGACGTCTCCTGGGAAATGTA
This sequence comes from uncultured Clostridium sp., assembly GCA_958442925.1. Lineage (GTDB taxonomy): Bacteria > Bacillota > Clostridia > Lachnospirales > Lachnospiraceae > Otoolea. The sequence goes on from CAUCIO010000183.1 coordinate 3,272, forward strand.
GTTATCATAGTAGCGGAGGTTCTCTGATATCAGTTCAGGGGAAACCTCTCCCCTCAGAGCCGCCTCCAGCTCCTTTAAAAATTCTGTTTTCTTCATATAAATTGTATCTCCTAAATGATATCCTGCGTTTTTCCTTATGCGTTCCGTCCAGTTGATTTTCTGACAGGATTATAGTACCATATTATCATGAAAAAAGAAAGTTTCTTCACAATAAACGCCATTCAGATTGCAACAGTTTTTAAGGAGGAAAAACTATGAACATTGAACATAAATCCAGCCTGCCCTGTGAACAGCTGTATGTGTTCGGCACAGGAAATGCCGCTGTCACCCGCTGCTATAATACCTGTTTTGCTCTCAGAACCGAAGAGCCCCAGTCTGGCCAGACCGAATTTTTCATGGTCGACGCCGGAGGCGGAAACGGCATTCTGGGCATTCTGGAGCAGATGCAGGTTCCCCTTTCACAGATTCACCACATTTTTGTCACCCATGAGCACACAGACCACATTCTTGGTATTGTCTGGATGGTGCGTATGATTGGAACCCAGATGAAAAAAGGAGCCTATGAGGGAACCCTTTCCATTTACTGTCATGACGGTCTTCTGGAAACCATCCGGACGCTCTGCCGCCTGACACTTCAGAAGAAGTTCTACGATCTGATTGGAACACAGATTCTTCTGATTCCAGTCAAAGACGGGGAAACACGGGACATTCTCGGTTACCCTGTTACCTTTTTTGATATTCACTCTACCAAAGCCCGTCAGTTCGGTTTTACTACCGTTCTTAAAAACGGTAATAAATTTACCTGTACCGGAGACGAGCCGTTTCAGGAGCTGTGTCTTCCCTATGTCAAAGACAGCTCCTGGCTCCTCCACGAGGCATTCTGTCTCTACAGCCAGAGAGAGCAGTTCCATCCCTATGAAAAGCATCACAGTACCGTCCGTGAGGCCTGTCAGCTGGCAGAACAGCTTTCCATCCCTAATCTGGTGCTCTGGCACACAGAGGACAAAAATCTTTCTGAGAGAAAGCGCCTTTATACAGAAGAGGGCACAGAATATTATTCCGGCCGCCTAATGGTTCCAGATGACGGAGAGATTATTCTGCTATAGGAATTCTGTTTTCCTGTTCCAGATGATAGAATGTCATGGTGGTGGCTGCAATCAGCTCATTCCTGTCATCAAACACCTGGCAGTCACAGACGGAAAAAGTCTTTCCATGCTTTACTACCCTGGCCTCAGCCGTGATGATTCCCTCTGGCTTTCCGGGTCGTAAAAACTGGATGTTTCCGT
>CAUCIO010000184.1 GCA_958442925.1 uncultured Clostridium sp.
TAGCGCCTCCCATGTTCATAGAATCGTAAAATTCCATATCCACGATTTTTCCGGTCGTGATCCCTGTAATCTGCGCAGCGGGCCGAAGGTGTGCTTTTGCCTCTCTCAATCCTCTTTTTCCTATCAGTACAGAACCGCATCCCGTCACGGTCCAGGTCGTAGAAAGAGGCCTCTGGTTCCCATAGGCCAGAGGAAATCGAAACTGACGCTCCGCGCTGGCAAAATGGCTGGAAGCCATAGCTATGGCGCAGTCGGCAAAACCTCCTCCTACCGCCATTGCGGCAAGACCTAAGGCTTCTCCCATGGTGGAACAGGCTCCATAGAGACCGAACATGGGAATTTCCAGAGCTGACACACCAAAGGAGGTGGCTACGATCTGTCCCAGCAGATCCCTTCCGAACAGGTACCGTATTTTTTCTTTGGAAATTCCGCTTTTTTCAATATTCAAAAGCGCGGTTCTTCTCTGAAGTTCGCTCTCTGCCGCCTCCCAGTTTGCCTGTCCAAACATGGGATCCGTCTCCACCTGATCAAAGCAGGTTCCTAATGGGCCTTCCCCCTCCTTCTGCCCTGCGATAGCCGCAGCAGAATAGATGCAGGGAGGCTCCTCAAATATAATACTGGCTTTTCCCTTTTGCATAACATCGTCCTCCTGAGCGGCAGCTGACGCTGCCTGCTCTCTTTATCCTACCCGCAAAAAGGAATTTTATTCTGCACTGCCCTTATTTGGAAATTTTTCCATGACTTTTGAACTGTCTGGGAGAACATCCGAAATATCGTCTGAAATTCTGAAAAAAGTACGAATAATCGTAATAGCCCAGTTTTTTTGCAATGTCATTGGCTTTATTTCTGGGGTCCTCCATCATTTTTCCGGCCTGTTCCATCTTAGCCATAGTCACGTAGGACACATACCCTGTTCCTGTCTCCTGTTTAAATTTTTTGCTGAAATAGGAGTGAGACAGACACAATTGTTCGCAGATCACAGTGAGAGACAGCTCCTGTTCCAGATGGCTGTCAATAAACTGGATTGCCTCCCGGATGAAAGGAGAATACTGTTTCATTTCTCTTCGGATCCTCTGAAGCTCTCTCAGAGTTCCTGCGGAACTGTCATTTTCCGCCTCTTCCTTAAAGTCTTCTTTTCCCTCCTTCCTTCGCTGCAGCCGTTCCAGCACCCAGCAGATACCATCCTCCAGTTCCTCCACCTGAACGGGTTTCGTCAAATACAGGGCGGCCTCATAGCGGATTGCCCTGCAGGCCTCTTTAAAGTCTCTGCAGGCGCTGACAATAATCACAGAAGGCCTTTTCCGGCTGTCATTTTTTTCATAAAGAGTCTGGAGCAGATCTTCTCTGCGCTGCTCCATATGCACATCTGTAATGATTAGTTCAGGATGTTTCTTCTCCACGAGAAAAAGGCCCTCCTCCATAGTTTGGGCCATTCCATCCAGTCTGCAGTTTAATTTCTGCCAGTCTACCTCAACTCTGAGCAGCTCCAAGGTCTCCTTGTCATCATCCACCACTATCACTGAGTGCATATCATCCTGTCCTTTATTCCAATTTCTGTCAATTTGTCTGCCAGGCAAAAATTTTTTTACCCGGCAGACCTCAGGTACTATGATTTCAGGGTTTCCAGAAGGAACCTTTTTATTCTTCTTCCTCCTTCATGTTGTCCGGAGACAGGATAATCTGTTTCCACTCCTCCGGCTTCTTCTTCTGCATATATTTCGCGTAGGCCATAAACGGAATTCCAAGGGCAAAATAGAGGCCTACCGCCAGCCATCCGCCCATGTCCATGCTCTTGGCACAGGTGTAGATGACCCAGACCGTAAAAATAACGGAAAGCCATCCCAGCAGCGTTCCATGCTTTACTCTGTAAGGCCGTTCCCACTGAGGCTTTGTCTTTCTCAGTTTTAAGAAGGAAACAGAGACGCAGAAGTAAATAATTCCCGCTGACAGGCCTGTGATTGTGAAAATGTAATTGATCCATTTCTCAGGCGCAAATACAGTAAAGTAAAGGGAAAAAATTCCGATTACCAGGTTTGCCTTCCAAGGCTGTCCATGACGGTTAATCGCTGTAAACGTCTTGGAAAACTGTCCCTGCTTGGCTCCGCCGTAAAGGGTTCTGGAGGCGCTGAGCCAGAAGCCGGACAGAGTCGTAATGCAGGTAATAATTCCCATCACTACAATCACCAGTCCCAGCCAGTGCATTCCCAGCATATCCGCTACTCTTGGATCTACGATATCTGTCTGCTGCATCCATTCGCTGGATACAATTCCTCCTACTGCTACGATAGCCAGGCCGTAAATCAGGAATGTCAGAAACATACTGGAAATAAAAGCGATTAGCAGCTTCTTTTTCGGTATGTTGGACTCCTCTACCAGCTGTGGAATCATGTCAAAACCCTGGAACTTCATAATTAAAAGTCCCACTCCCATACTGTATCCGGTAAAACCAGTAGGAAACCAGGGCTGTAAGTTTTCAAAGCTCCACTGATCGCTGAAAATAAAAATACAGGAAGCGCAGATAGAGATCGCTAACGTACTCCAGAACATAATATTCTGAATTTTAGCTAAAAACTTAATTTCCAGATTTGTCAGTAAAAACCAGACAATAATAATTCCGCCTGCTATCATCTTAATCTGGATAAAATTAACAGGGAACAGGTAGGACAGCATACTGGAAATTCCAAAAGCTACTGACGGCATGGCTACAATATACAAAAGTACCAGGGCCCAGCAGGAAAACCATCCTGCATTCCAGCCAAAGGCATTGGAAATCCACACATTCTCTCCGCCTGCATAAGGCAGCATACTGGTCATCTCAGAATAGATCAGACACAGCGGAAGCACCAGAATACAGCAGGTAAGAAGGGAAAATACAGCTCCTGAACCAGATATCTCAAACCAGTACTTGATCTCTACCATCCATGCGGCAATCATACCCCCGGCCGCCATGGCGATAATCTGCGATAAACTCAATTCTTTTTTCAGTTTTTCTTTCATAGGCTTCTCCCCCCGAAGGCCTTTTCACTTTTTTTATTTTGCTGTTTTTAACACCTCTATCGTCTCATCTGTACTGAGTACATTGCAGTACAGAATATTCATAATCTTTAACTCTGCATCGTGCAGTTCCATATCAGGCGCTGCACAACAGTCCTCCACACAGATAATCTGAAAGCCCTGATCTGCCAGCACCCGGACGCTGGAGGCTACGCACTGATCTGTTACGATTCCTGTCACAACTACTGTGTCGATTCCCATATTTCGTAAAAGCTGCGTGTAATTCGTGCCCAGGGAAACGCTGTCTGTGGTTTTATTTACCACAATATCATCCGGCATCGGAGCCAGCTCATCTACCATCTCTGCCTCTCTCGTTCCCACCGGTACATGGATATTGTTCCAGCCGTAGGTACTCTGCACTCTGGCTCTGTCCTTTCCATTTTCCTTCAGACAGGCAATGCGTCCGTATGTAACCTCCATGCCGTTTTCCCGGAAAAACTGTATCAGACGTTTCGTGTTGGGAATCACCACCTGATCCAGACGGTCATGATAGGGAATCCACCTTTCCTCATCTCCCGCTTCCTTTGCTTTTAAATAGTCGCCGCAGTCCCTGTTTACGAATTCTTTCTGCATGTCAATAATCAGGAGAGCCGTCTTGTTCCGTTCCAGCTGCATATCAGGGACTTCCGTCATTCCCTGATAGTAAAAGGACACATACTTCTGATTAATTTTCATACATTTACCTCCTTATACTGTACTTTTCTCTTAATAAAAGCATATTTTATACTATTTTTCCTATTTTATCTGCAAATAAAAAAATCAAACCAATAAAAGATAAAATATTACATATTTTAATCAAGCTCACTTTTTACTATTTTCAGATATTATCAATTTATTGACTATATTTGCCATATAATGATACGATACATCTGTCAAATCTGTCATTTTTTTGTGTTTCTAAAGATTTTCTGTTCGAAAAAGGAAGGTACCCGCAAAAAAAGGAACATTTTCCGAACTTCTGTAATCGTCGAAAACATTCCTTTTTTTAAATTTCTCTGTAATTTACTTTTCTTTCTTCTATAACATTCCTATCATTTTCATCAGCCAGCAAATCACGCCTAAGAGCCAGCTGCTGAAAAGTCCGTATAAAATCACCGGACCGGCAATGGTAAAAATCTTGCATCCGATTCCAAATACCTGCCCTTCTGCCTTGTATTCAATAGCCGGAGCAGCCACAGAATTTGCAAATCCTGTTATGGGAACCAGAGCCCCGGCTCCTCCGAATTCTACAATCTTCTGGTAAAGATTCAGGCCTGTCAGAGCGGCGCTGGCCGCGATTAGGACAAGGAGCGTCCAGATTCCGGCTGCCTCCTCTTCGATTCCCTGTGCCTGAAACGTATTAAGCAGAAGCTGCCCCGCTGTGCAGATGGTTCCTCCTGTCAAAAAGGCTCTGGCCATATTCAGAGGAAGGCTGTGCCTGGGCGTAATTTCCTCTACATATTTTCCGTATGCTTTTTTATCTATTTCCATGATTCATTTCTCCTTTTG
>CAUCIO010000185.1 GCA_958442925.1 uncultured Clostridium sp.
CCCTCTGCTCTGCCATCCAGGAAAGCAGCTCTTCTCCCCCTGAAAAACCCTTTTTCTCTTGTATCTTAAGCCTCTCTCCCGTTGCAGGAATGCCAGCCTGAGACAGGCGGCGCTGGCTTTCTCTCTTATTGAGAGCAGACAGGATGCCGCCCGGCGTATTCAGCCAGCGTGTCTGAAGCCCGTTCTGCCTTCTGAGCTTCTCACTCTCCTCCAGGCCTTCCAGCGCTGTCCGGTACGCTCTGACGTTCTGCTCCAGATCTTGTAAAAAAACGCCTGCAGCAGGAAACGGATCTAGTTTGACAAACAGATCCTGCTGTGGAAGACAGGGGCGTTCCAAAAAGAGCTTCCAGTCAGAAAAGCCAGGGAAAAGCCCCGTTTCCTCTGCCGCCTTCTGGAAGTACCGGGTTCTCTTATGGCCGGAAACTCCCAGAAGATACGCCTGTCTCATTCTGTCAGCATGGGGTACATCCAGATCTCCCCATCATACTCGTCTGGAAGATTCCGCTCTGAAACGTCCAGTTCCAGAGGAAGCGTTTTCAATTTTTCCTCCATCTCCTCCGTCATATAGTGGTAGTGAAGATCCAGTTTTTTAACGTTCGGATATCCGGCTAACCCTGCCAGAAGAATTTCTCCGCCCTTGTCATTCAGGGTTCCCCCCGATAAATCCAGAGTCTCTATCTGTCCTATATATTTGCTCTCCAGCACAGCGGCCGCCACTTCATTCTGAAGTTCGCTGTCTGTCAGGCCCAGGTAAGAAAGTCTGGGGAAGTCAGAATTAGTCAGAAGACTCTTGATCGTGTCGATACTGCCGTTAAAGCCGTAATCTTCTACCCCAATGTACAGCAGAAGCTTTTTCAGATTCGGAAGATGGGCCTGCTCAATGCTTTTAAATACGTCCTCTGAAAGTCCTCCGCAGATAATCGTCAGTTCCTCCAACCCCCCGTGAGAAATAGTCCCAAGCCGAAGTTCTGTGCTTCCTTTAATCGTCAAGGACTTTAACTGCGGCATTGCCTCATAGAGCCTGCTGTAATCGCCCTGAATAATCCAGGAAACCTCGCATTCCTCAAAATCCATGTCCCCGATGAACAACGACGTAATGTGGGAAAATTTTTCTTTGTTCGCCACAATATCATCGATCATCTGCTGGCAGCCCTCTTCCCAGGAGGTTCCCCAGTCACCAATCACCAGCTCTGTCAGAGAAGGAAATTCGCTGTCCGCGAGAATTTCCGGAATCATGGTCTTCGGTCCCTTGCCTTCCTCGGCCATCTCATAGTCGTAAAAATACTTCTTGCTTTTCGCCATACGCTTCTCCTCTCTTTATTTCATCTTTCTTTTCTCTAAATCTTCTCCACTTTTCCTTAAAGATAGGGTCAGTATACCATTTCTGCCTGATAAAGTCATCTAAAACAGTTGTGCTTCTCACAAAATTTCATTATAATAGTGTAGCTATGGAATCCAAGTGACAGGAGAATACACATGAACCATTTTTATTTTGATAAATCACTGAAAAACGATGCAGATTCCGGCCGGCTTTGCCGCCCTGTTTCTGTGGAGGATATGATGGAAGCCAGAGAGCGGAGAGCCCGCCTCCAGGAACAGCTGATCCTGACGTACCAGGTCCCGGTGGTTAGCTTTACTCTGAATATTCCGGGACCAGTCAAAATTCTGCCGGGAACAGAGGAGTTTTTCCGCCGGGGCTCAGAGTCTGTCCGGCAGGCCCTGAAACAGGCTTCCGTGCCGATTTTATTCGAGACCCAGCTGCGGAAGCACACTGGACTGGAACTGTTTCTCTGCGCAGACGCAGAGCCGGAAGAACTCAAGCAGATCACCTCCTCTCTTGAGGAGGAGACGGCTGGCGGGCGGCTCTACGATATTGATATTATCCGCACAGACAAAAGCAAGGTTTCCAGAGAGGACATCGGCCTTCCCGGCCGCCGCTGCCTTCTCTGCGGAGAGCCGGCCCACGCCTGCTCCAGAAGCCGAAAACACACAGTGGAGGATCTGGTTTCCCATATTCAGCAGCTGATGGCAGAGGACACATTTTTAAATCACCTGTATCTGGCTGTCAGGGAGTCTCTGGCAGACGAGGTGTCCGCTACTCCGAAACCCGGCCTGGTAGACCGTCTGGACAGCGGAGCCCATCGTGATATGTGTTTTGAAACCTTTTTTAAAAGTGCTGACGCTGTGGCCCCATATATCAGAGCCATGGCAGAACAGGGAATCCTCTGTTCCAGACAAGTATCGGATGAAAAGGAGCCAAATTTAGAAATCCTCTTCTCTCAGATACGAAAAACCGGCCTTCTGGCGGAAACAGCCATGTTTGACGCTACAGGAGGAGTCAACACCCACAAGGGAATCATTTTTTCTATGGGAATTCTGGCTGCCAGCGCCGGATTTCTGTTCGGCCAGGACAGGCTGAATCTGCCTTTCCTGGATCTGTCTGAGCTTCTCTCCCTGGCTGGAAAACTCTGCCAGAAAGAAATTCAAGAAGATTTTTCAGCTCTGGAGCAGCGCAGACAGCAGGCAGAACAGGGAACTGAAGCAGGAAACATCCATTTTTCCCATGGCGAAAAGCTGTACCTCGCTTATGGCAGCCGGGGCATACGGGGAGAGGCCTCCGACGGATTTCCCTCTCTGTCCTCTGTTTCCATGACAGCTTTCACCTCAACCCTTGAAGTCCTTGGAGGGAAAACAGAGATTTCCGAAGACGTCTGGAACAGAGCCTGCCTTCAGACTCTCCTCTCTCTCATGGCCCAGGTGGAGGACACCAATGTAATCCACAGAGGCGGAATGGAAGCCGCCCTCTATGTCAGGGAGCAGGCCCAAAAGGCGCTTCTGGACGGCGGCGCAGTAACGGACGGATGGCAGGAGCGTCTTTCGTCCATGAATCAGGACTTCATCGAAAAAAACATAAGTCCCGGCGGCTGCGCAGATCTGCTGGCTCTCACAGTATTTCTCCTCCGCCTGCAGGGAATTTCTCCGAAGGAATACTCTTAAAATCATAAAAAGGAGGCTTTTATCAATGGCTTTTGACGGAATTGTCATCGCGTCCCTGGTTCACGAATTTAACCAGACCATCGCCGGCGGAAAAATTGCAAAAATTGCCCAGCCGGAAAAGGACGAGCTTTTATTTACCATAAAAAATAACCGGGAAAATTACAGGCTGCTTTTATCAGTGAACCCCAGCCTTCCCCTGGCTTACCTGACAGACAAAAACAAAAACAGCCCTCTGACTGCGCCGAATTTCTGTATGCTGCTGAGAAAGCACCTTGGAAACGGAAAAATTATTTCCATCACCCAGCCAGGCCTGGAGCGGGCGGTGGAGTTTGAAATCGAGCACCTGGACGAGATGGGGGATCTCTGCCGGAAACGGCTGATTGTAGAGCTGATGGGAAAGCACAGCAATATTATTTTCTGTACCAGCGGAGGAATGATCATCGACAGCATTAAGCACATTTCCGCCCAGGTCAGCTCTGTCCGGGAGGTACTTCCAGGCAGAGAATACTTCATTCCTCAGACGGCCCGCAAACTGAATCCTCTGGAAACCGGCGAGGAGGAAATGGCCGCAGTGATGGCAGAGGCACCAGAGCCGGTGGGGAAAGCTCTCTACAGCCATTTTACAGGCATCAGCCCCGTAATGGCGGAGGAATTCTGCCACCTGGCCAGCATCGAATCCTCTATTCCGGCAGCAGAGCTTTCAGAGGCAGAACGGATTCATCTAAGCCGCACTTTCTCCCTGGCCATGGAGTCTGTGAAAGGCGGACAGTTCTCTCCCTGCATTCTCTATAAAGGCGAAGAACCGGTGGAATTCTCTGCTCTGGCCTTTACGGCACTTCCGGCAGACTGCTGCCTGAAGGAGTTTTCCTCCATGAGCCAGGTGCTGGAAACCTACTACGCCTCCAAAAATGTCATTACCAGAATCCGCCAGAAATCCTCGGACCTGCGCCGGATTGTCCAGACCGCTCTGGAGAGGAATTACAAGAAATACGACCTCCAGTTAAGGCAGTTAAAGGATACGGAAAAAAGAGATAAATTCCGCATCTACGGAGAGCTTCTAAATACCTATGGCTATGAGCTGACTGGCGGTGAAAAGGAGCTTTCCTGTCTCAACTACTACACCAACGAGACTATCAGGATTCCTCTGGACGAGACGAAAACAGCCCAGGAAAACGCAAAGCGCTACTTTGAAAAGTACAATAAACTAAAGCGTACATTCGAGGCGCTTACCGAGCTTATCGAGGAGACAAAGCGGGAAATCGACCATTTAGAGTCCATCAGCGCAGCTCTGGATATCGCCTTAAAAGAGGAGGATTTAACCCAGATTAAGATGGAACTGACGGAATATGGATTCATTAAAAAACACGGGCCGAATATGAAAAAGCAGAAGGTGGTAAGCAAACCCTTCCACTACCTGTCCTCCGACGGCTTCCACATTTATGTGGGAAAAAATAATTACCAGAACGAAGAGCTGACTTTCAAACTGGCCACTGGAAACGACTGGTGGTTCCAC
>CAUCIO010000186.1 GCA_958442925.1 uncultured Clostridium sp.
TAAACGAGTTGTACAATACCTACGAGATGATGGGCGGCGGCGATACGGTCATGCAGGAGACTTCTCTCCTGTTCGCAGAACTGGTAGCTGAGAGATTGACAAGGCTGCCGTTAGAGACGCTGGGAACAATGAGGGCTAAGGATGCGATCAAGCTTAAAAACAGGATTTACCGTTTTTTCTTCATGTAGGCGTAGGGAATCCGGCAGAAATCAAAGAAGCCCGAAAAGCCTGTATCTTTGCGTCGAAATATACCCACACAGGTCTGGGATTCTTTTTCGGACTGCCGCTTAAAACGCTGAATCGAACGCTTTTGGATATCTCAGAAGCTGTAAAGGAAGAAAGGAGGTTACGCAGTGGCAAATAAGAAAGAATACAAAGTAAAGATTCAAATCGGAGGAGAAAAAGACAGTTCTTTAGATAAGGCGTTTTCACAAACAAAACGGGAGCTGGATAACCTGTATCGTTTCTCCAAACGAACGAATCAAAGCTTTTTATCATCCGTCAATAAGATGGATGCGTTTGCCGATAAAACATTCTCGTTTATGGCAAAGGGAGCTGCCGCTGCGTCTGCCGGAATTACTGGAGCCTTAGCGGCTTCGACAGCAGCCGGAGCCAGCTTCGAATCCCAGATGAGCACGGTTCAGGCCATTTCCCAGGCATCTGGAACAGAGATGGCGCGCCTGAAAGCTCTGGCCAAGCAGATGGGAATTGAAACGAAATTTTCAGCAACGGAAGCGGGACAGGGGCTGGAATACATGGCGATGGCTGGCTGGGAAGTAGACTCCATGCTGGCCGGCCTTCCAGGTATCATGAACCTGGCTGCGGCATCAGGAGAGGATTTAGGACAGGTATCCGATATTGTAACGGATTCTATGACGGCTTTTAATCTGGAAGCCTCCCGGTCGGCGGAGTTTGCTGATGTGCTGGCTCAGGCGTCTGCCCGTTCCAACACGGACGTGGCTACGATGGGGCAAACCTTCAAGTATGTGGCTCCTGTGGCCGGTGCGTTAGGTTTCAGCATCCAGGACACAGCAACAGCCATCGGCCTGATGGCCAATGCCGGCATCAAAGGAGAGCAGGCTGGTACGTCTCTTCGGGCGATGCTTACCCGTATTGTTAAACCCACCGCTGAGGCGGAGGCAGCAATGAGCCGGATCGGGTTAACGGTTTCTAATTCGGATGGCAGTATGCGGTCCTTGGACGAGATTCTGAGAGATTTACGCACAGGATTCGCAGGCTTATCTGAATCCGAACGGGCTAGTACCGCGGCCAGCTTAGCGGGGCAGGAAGCGATGTCTGGTATGCTGGCTTTAATTAATGCCAGTGGTGAAGACTACGAAAAACTGTCGGATTCTATCTACCATGCAAAAGGAGCTGCCGAAGAGATGGCAGGCGTCCGGATGGATAATCTAAAAGGAGACGTAACGCTTCTTAAAAGTTCCGCGGAAGGGGCTGGTATTGCTATTTATGAGGGACTTTCTGAACCGCTCCGGGAAGGAGTACAGACAGGAACCGAGTGGCTGAACTCCTTCACTGAAAGCGTGGAGGAAAACCTGCCTACAATCCGAAGGGAGGTTAAATCTGCCGGAAGCGTCTTAATGGGGTTTGTAGAACCAGTGCTAGATCTTGGTTCCTGGTTTTTACAGCATCCGGAGGTGATACAGGGAGGACTGACAGGCCTGGTATCGACTCTTTTAACCTTTAAAGCAGCCAAAGGCATAACCTCCGCCGTTAAGCTGTTTGGAAGTCTAAGCGGCATGATAAAGGCCTGGCCAGTAGCAGCCGCAGGTTTGGCCATTGGCGGAATTGCAGGCATTACCAGCGCGATGAAAGCGGCTGCCAGAGAACGGGCAGTGAAGAACCTGGCAGAGCATTTTGGAGACGTCACACTTTCCATAGAGGAGCTTGCAGAAGCAGCCAAGCATGTATTGGGAGACGATTTATTCTTCGGAATCGAAGAAATGGAGCGTTCTTCCACGAGAGCAGATGACTACTATCAGACTATGAAAGACAGCATGGAAGCAGTTCAAAAAGCGGACTGGAAGCTGTCTATGGGAATTGAGCTGAAGGAAGGAGACGCTCAGGAGTATGTGGAGGCAGTGGACGCTTATGTGCAGAATGCCCAGGACTATATTACCGAAAAAGGATATGAATTGAATCTGGCGGTTGACCTGGTTATGGGGGAAGCAGGAACCGGCTTGTCGGAAGACAGCGGGGCATTTTACCAGGCTCTTCTGGCTCAGCTTGATCCGTTAAAACAAAATATCAGCGCAGCGCTTCAGGATATTACTGAAAACGGTCTGACTCTGGATAAGCAGAAGATTGTGAGTGACTATCTGGGAGAAATGGCGGAAGTCACCGCCATGATTACAGAGGCAGAGAACGCCTCTAAGCTTCAGATGATTCAGGGGAAGTATGCAGGGGCTGCCATGGATGCAGACACGTTCCAGAATTTTCAGGCGGAACTGGCTGATTATACGGAAGAGGCGCTTGCGGCCACGGATTCAGCCTATCAAAAAATTTTAACTGGTTTAAACGCCCAAAGGATTGCCGGGGAAAAAGGAATGGAGGGCGGAATTTCTCAGGAGGAATTTGACGCCCGTTCGGCGGAAGCAGCGCAGAGCTACTATCAGAGTAAGGCAGAAACTATCCTAAATGGACAGCAAATGATGGCAGATACGATCACGGCAACCTACGGGGATGAGATTGAGCCCGCTTTACAGGCTGTGAATCAAAGCTTGGAGGAAACGCTGCAGAATATCGCAGAGAATCCCAATACCACACCAGAACAGTATGCCCAGGATCTACGTTATGCCATGGTAAGGGCAGTAAAAGAAACCAACCTTTCAAGAGAAACTCAGGATGCAATAGAGATACTTCTGGAAGGTCTGAAGCCATCAGAGGATCAGATGAATATTCTACTCCAGCAAATGGAGCAGAATGGACAGGAAATTCCCAAAGCGCTTATAAGAGGAATTGATTCGGTTAATGCAGCGAAAGCGGTGACAGGAGACTGGGAAGGATTGCAGCGAACGGCCGGACAGCTGATTGCAAACAGTAAAGAACAGTCTTTTTTGATTGAAGCAGCCAGACAGCAGGGAGCAGAAATTCCAGCATCAACTGCCGACGCAATAGCAGAAACATATCCAGAAGTAGAGGGGGCTGTCAGAGAACTACTTGCCATATTGAAGGTAAATCTTGAGACAGGAGTAGACGCGGATATTCCAATACTATTACAATTAAAAGCCTCTCTGAATTCGAATGGAATAGCTGAAGTGAAAAGCCAGAAGGATCGGGCAGTTCGTCAGCTGAACACATCAGCTGATATGAAGTTTGGAAAATCTACCCCGAAACTGATTCCCAAAAATCTACCCGGTCATGCTGAAGGAGGAATTTTTGATACTCCTCATATTGCCGCGTTTGCGGAAAAGGGACCGGAGGCCGTGGTTCCGTTAAACGGTAGCAGGGAAGCGCTGTCCATCTGGCAGGAGGCTGGCAGAATCCTGGGAGCCTATGAAAAGAACAGCTACAGCCGGATTTATGAATCCCTATCACAGAGCGGAGTAAGAAATGAAACTATCGCCTCTGTAGGGAGCGGATATGGAAGAGGAGCTTTCCAGCCAGTGATTAATATTTATGGAAATGTAGACAGGGAAGATATTAACAGTGGGCTTCAAATGACGTTTGAGAAATGGAGGGAGTACATGGAACGGTATGAAGAGGGTAGGAGAAGGGTAAGCTTTTAAATAGGAGAGAGGAAAACCTCTCTCCGGGCGGCTTATTCTGTGTCGGCGGTGTTCCGGCACAGCTCATCCAGCGTGACCTGCAGCGCGTCGGCCAGCTTGATGGCGGTGTCTACCTTACAGCGGTCAAACCGTTCAATGTCTTCGATGGTACGTTTGGGAACATCGGCCAGTTCAGACAGGGCGCGAATGCTTAATGATTTTTCATTTCTGATTTTTTTTAAGTTCATGGCAACCTCCTGTTAAGTGAATAGTAAAATCAGACCAACCACAATGATAACAAGCCAGACGATAGAGGCAAGTAACGAGAGAATGCTGATCACTGTTTTTTTCATATTGCTTAAAAAATGGTGATATGATATATTTTAGGTGGGGAGGTTTCCCTCCCCGGGTAATTATTGGAGGCTTTCAACAATCATTTTGATGACTGCTAAAAGCGTTCCGATTTCTAAAGAGAGCTGGATAAGTGCTGATATCACTTTTTTCAGCTCCTTTATTTTTTCCACCATTTTTCTCTTCACCTCCTTTCGATGATTTAATTATACCACGTTATAACGTGGTAGTCAAGCGAAAACAGAAGATCTCAGAAATTTGTTTAAATAAAAAGCAGAAAAACAGAACGACCTTTTTATGCGAGGCGTTCTTTTTTTATACCCTAAAAGGAGTTGGTTACATGAAGCAGTACAGAACCGTCCAGGGGGATACCTGGG
>CAUCIO010000187.1 GCA_958442925.1 uncultured Clostridium sp.
AGACCATAAATGTGGGTATTGTGGCTGTGTACGCCTCCGTCAGAAACAAGGCCAAACAGGTGAAGAGCAGACCCGTTCTGTTTGCAGTTTTCCACTGCCTGTAAAAACTCCGGAATCTCAAAGAAATCTCCGTCCTGGATGGACTTGGTAATTCTTGTGAGCTCCTGGTACACAATACGTCCGGCTCCCATATTCAGATGGCCTACCTCAGAGTTTCCCATCTGGCCGTCAGGAAGTCCCACTGCCATTCCGCTGGCATAGCCCTTTACAAACGGACACTGGCTCTTTAACTGGTCCATCACCGGTGTCTTTGCCTCGCAGACTGCATTGTGCTCGCAGCTGTCATTTAATCCATATCCATCGAGAATCATCAGTACCGTTGGTTTTTTGCTCATACTATTCTCCTTCACTGTCTCTGCCTGTCCAGAGCTGTCATAATGGCTCTGAAAGCGCTGTCATTTATCATCAAATTTATAAAATCTCTCAGTCTTCTATTCTACATGATTTCCATTTAAGTTTCAATGGGATAGTGTCAAATTTTTGTCAAAACAGACATCTCAGCTGTGCTTCACTTTTTCTCCTCCCAGTCTGGCGACAGCCAGGCTGTCTCCTGCCTGCAGCACAGTAGAACCTCCCGGAATCAGGGTTTTTCCCTCCCGCTGAATCAGGACGATGAGATTCCCTTTAGGAAGCCTGATTTCACTCAGGGATTTTCCTGTCCATTTGCTGCTTTTATCCAGACAGATCTCCCACATGGAGAGATTTTCCCTGTCCTCAAACTGTTCAGCTGCCAGAATTAACAGGTCTCCCTCCTCCACAACCGTATTTCCATCCGGAACCAGCGTCTCCTTTCCCCGCAGAAGCAGAGCCGCCAGAAAATCAGGCGCCAGGGGAAGCTCCTTCAGAGCCTTTCCCGCCATTCTATGTCCGGCTGATACGTGGAGCTTGACAAAGCTTACATCGCTTTCATCCTGATAATCATTAAAGGTCCTTCGCACATCCTGGTTTCTGTCAATCATGTCAAGAGCAGCCGAAACCCTGGGAAGGAGCGTTCCCTGGATGCCCAGAGACAGGATGACAATGCAGAACACCAGATTAAACAGGTTATAGGAAAGCCCGATGTCTCCCAGAACCGCATAGATGGCAAATACAATAGACGCCACTCCTCTCAGTCCCGCCCAGGAGACAACCCCTATCTGGCGCAGGCTTGAACCCATCGGAACCAGAAAAAGCCCTGCTGCCACAGGCCGCGCAATGAAAGTCAAAAATAGCATAATCAAAAGAGCCGGCAGAAATGTTTCCGGAAGCTCCGCCGGAGTTACCAGAAGTCCCAGCAGGAAGAAAATCATCATCTGGGCAATTCCTGTTACTGCATCAAAAAAATGTACCAGATCGCGTTTATCTGAAAGGGAGGCATTTCCCATATAAATACCACAGAGGTACACGCTGAGATATCCGTTTCCGCCAAACACAGACGGCAGTGCATAGGCCAGTACTGCAGCCGCAAAGACAAAGATGGTTTTCCCCTGTTCCATATAAAAATCACATTTTTTCAGAAGAAAAACTGCGCTGTATCCAATCAGAAGACCGGCAGCAGCTCCCACCAGAATCTGGTTTGCCAAAAGCGCAGGAACTGATATGCTCTTGCCCTGCAGAAGTGATACAAACAGAATCGTCAGCATGTAAGAAAAGGGATCGTTGGATCCTGACTCAATCTCCAGCAGGGAAGCTGTGTGATCTTTTAAATCCAGCTTCTGCGTCTTCAGAACGCTGAACACAGAAGCTGCGTCTGTAGAGGCAATAACCGATCCAATCAGGAAGCTCTCCAGCCATGGGAGAGACAGCACAAAATGTGCAAACGTTCCCACCAGCCCGGCTGTCATCACCACTCCGAGAGTTGACATAAGGACTGCTTTTCCTGCCGCCGGCCTGGCCGCCTTCAGATTCGTACCAAATCCGCCGTAAAACATAACAAACAAAAGGCAGACTGAGCAGATCTGCTCTGATATCTGATAATCGTCAAAGGGAATTCCCACAATCCCATTGACTCCGAAACACATCCCCAGTGCAATAAAAATTAAAAGAGACGGAATAGGAAGCTTCTGGGCAAACCGGTTCAGCAGCACACAGATGACTATCACAGCCCCAATTAAAATAAGATATCCGTTCAATACATCTCCTCACTTTTCTCATTTTTTTCATATTTCACGTTAAATTTCAAAAGTTTAACGCAATAAATTATTGACAGAAGCAATTTTCTGCTCTACAATAAGCCACATAGCTGCACACTGACAAAACACTCTGTTCAATTAGCAGTGAAACCCAAGCCAAACTCATTCGTTGCATTCACCTGAATTCTGGTGAAAGAAAGGAAATCAGATATGATTATTATTATGAAACCCGGCGCTTCCGAGGAAAATATCAGAAATGTAGCCGGACAAATCGAAGAAAAAGGACTGACTGTCCATCTGTCCCATGGAACTGAGGTGACGATTATCGGCGTAGTAGGAGACAAATCAAAGCTTCAGGGTTCCAATCTGGAAATCGCCGCAGGCGTTGATAAAGTCGTGGCTGTAACAGAATCCTACAAGCTGGCAAATAAAAAATTCCATCCGGATCCATCTTCTGTATCTCTGTCCAATACCTCTGTGGGACCGGGCAGTCTGACTGTCATGGCAGGCCCCTGCGCCATCGAAAGTTCCAGCCAGCTGATGGAGACAGCCTTTGCCGTGAAAAAGGCCGGAGCAACTGTGCTTCGCGGCGGCGCCTTCAAGCCCCGCACCTCCCCCTACTCTTTCCAGGGGCTGGAGACAGAGGGACTTAAATATATGAAAGAAGCCAGGGAAGCCACAGGACTTTCTGTCATCTGTGAGGTCACCAGCGCCCGCGCTATTGAAGACGCTGTAAAATATGTGGATCTGCTTCAGATTGGAGCCCGCAACATGCAGAATTTCGAGCTTTTAAAAGAGGCTGGAAAGACTGGTCTCCCCATTCTTTTAAAACGGGGCCTTTCCGCTACCATTGACGAATGGCTCAATGCCTCTGAATACATTATGGCAGAGGGAAATCCAAATGTGATCCTCTGTGAGAGAGGAATCCGTACCTTTGAGACTGCCACCAGGAATACACTGGATCTGTCTGCTGTGCCGGTTCTGCGCCAGAAGACTCATCTTCCTATTATCGTGGATCCCAGCCATGCTACCGGTGTGCGGGCCTATGTAGAGCCTATGGCCAAAGCCGCTGTGTCAGCAGGCGCCGACGGACTGATGATTGAAGTTCATCCATGCCCGGAAAAGGCCCTTTCAGACGGCCCCCAGTCCCTCACTTTCCAGGAATTTGACAGTCTGATGAACCGCCTCAGACCTTACGCCTCCCTGGAGGGAAGGACACTGTAATCTTTAAATCACCTTTAAATCACATCAATCTGACACATTTTCATGGCCTCGAGAGCATTTTTATGGCTCTCCGGGGTCACTCCTGCGCAGCAGGAAGAGTCTACCTTTACGGGAGTTCCAGGCAGGACTGCCTTCATCAGCATGGCATTGGAAATCACACAGATATCCGTGCAGAGTCCTGCCAGTTCTACAGACTCATACTCTCTTCCGCCTACATATCTGCCCAGTTCCAGGCTGGCAAAAGAAGGCTTCTCAAAACGTGTTCCCTCAAAAGCATCTATCTCAGGACAGAGCTCCCAGCCCTTTGTGCCCTTCTGACAGTGAACCACCGGCAGTTTCTTGCCCTCTAATGTTTCCAGGTAATTCTCATAATGGGTATCCATGGTAAACAGAACCTCGCAGTCCTCGCCCTGATACTCCTGAATTTTTTTCACCACTGCCGGAACAATTTTTTTCGCCTCCTCTGTTCCCAGGGAACCGTCTATAAAATCGTTCTGCATATCAACTACAACTAACAGTTTTTTCATCTTAATCTGATCCATTCTATTTCCTCCTGATATTTCTCTTTCTCTATTTTTTGAAATTAGAAAACAGTATATCACATCGTCTTTTCTGTATCAATGAAAAACCTCTTAATTATTTCTGTACTTTTCCGGCAGAATCCAGACAGTCCGGCCACCTTTTCAAAGCTTCCATAAAGCCAAGAGGCACAGGATTTTTTCGATCACTGTGCCTCTCTTCTTATGCATTTCCTATTTATTATAATTTACAATCTGGCCGAAATCTGGCTTTAAGGAAGCTCCTCCCACCAGTCCTCCGTCAATGTCTGCCTGTGCAAACAGCTCTGGAGCGGAAGCGGCAGATACGGAACCGCCGTACTGGATACGGATAGCTTCTGCTGTAGCCTCGTCATAAATCTCACCGATGCACTGGCGGATGGCTGCGCATACTTCCTCAGCCTGCTCTGTGGTAGCTACCTTTCCCGTTCCGATAGCCCAGATCGGCTCGTAAGCGATAACTGCTGTCTTAGCCTGATCAG
>CAUCIO010000188.1 GCA_958442925.1 uncultured Clostridium sp.
TGGCAGCCATGGTCCCTGGAAGGGCCGTACCCTACCGGCTGCCCATCTGATTCACCAGACGCTTTAAGCCTTCATAATTAATAAAATACTCTCTGGCCACAGCCTGGATGTAGTTGTCCCGTTCCAAAGCCTCAGGAAATTCCAGAAGCTTTCTTGCCGTCTCATTGTAAAAAGCCGTCTTCTGCTCCGGATCCTCCATACTGTACTGCTGTCTGATAGTGTCTATTTCAAATAAAAAGCTGTTTCTGGCCTCCTCAATCCGCTGCCTGAATGCCTCTGGCCCCAGATTCTTGATAAACTCGTCTGGATCCTTGTACGGCCTCATGTTCAGGACCCGGACAGACATTCCCACTGATTTCAGAATGGGAATAGCTCTCAGCGCCGCCTTGACTCCGGCGCCGTCGCTGTCATAAGTCAGAATCACCTGATCCGTATAGCGCTTCAAAAGAGCTGCGTGCTGGCTGGTAAAGGCAGTTCCCAGTGACGCCACGGCATTGGAAAAACCAGCCTGGTGCATGGCAATCACGTCCATGTAGCCCTCACACAACAGGATAAACTTTTCCCTGGACAGGCGGGCATAATTCAGTCCATAAAGGTTCCGGCTCTTGTCGAACAGTTTTGTCTCAGGAGAATTCAAATATTTTGGTTCT
This sequence comes from uncultured Clostridium sp., assembly GCA_958442925.1. Lineage (GTDB taxonomy): Bacteria > Bacillota > Clostridia > Lachnospirales > Lachnospiraceae > Otoolea. The sequence goes on from CAUCIO010000188.1 coordinate 651, forward strand.
CCATCCCCCATGACCCTGCCGCCGAATCCAATCACCCGGTTATTCACATCCATAATGGGAAACATCACCCGGTTCCAGAATTTGTCTCTGGCTCCCCTCTCCTCTATGGTAACAAGGCCCGTTTCCTTTAAAATTCCGTCCTCATATCCCCTGGATTTTAAAAACTGATATAAATCTCCGCTGGTTTTATTGGAATAACCCAGCCCAAACCTGCGGATCGTCTGTTCTGTCAGCCCTCTCCCTGTCAGATACTGGTAGCCCTGCTGTCCCTGAGGCTGCTTCAGCTGGTAATAGAAATAGTTGGCTGCCAGCTTATTTATCTCCAACAAGGCCGCCCTCAGATCTGCCTGAGCCTTGGCTTCCTTGGAATATTCCATTTTAGGAAGCTTGACTCCGCTTCTGTCAGCCAGAAGCTCCACTGCCTCTCTGAATGTATAATTCTCATATTCCATCACAAAGGTAAACACATTCCCGCTGACTCCGCATCCAAAACAGTGGTACATCTGCTTGGACTGGGAGACAGAAAAAGAAGGCGACTTTTCGTGATGAAAGGGGCAAAGGCCAAAATAATTGCTTCCCTTCTTCTGAAGCTTCACATAACCGGAAATAATATCTACAATATCGTTTCTCGTTCTGACTTCCTCGATTACTTCCTCCGGATAGTACATGAAATCCTCCTGCTGCTTTCTTTTGCTTCTTCTGTTTGTGATATCTGATGTTCTCCTATACCTTAAAAGATTTAGGAATAAACAGTTCCCTAAACCGCTCAATGGCAAACACGTCTGTCATCCCGGCAATATAGTCGCACACAGTCCGTGAAAGATCCTCTCCCCTGGCTTCCATTCTCTCCAGGTACTCTTTCGGAAGCTGTTTTGGGTGTTCCATATACCAGTGATAGAGGCTGACTATCAGCTGCTGGGCTTTGCCCTCCTCCGCCTTAGCCGCCTTTCCCCGATATACGTTTTCAAACATCCACCGCCTCAGGCCATGCATGGCGGCCTCCATGCCAGGAGACATGGAAATCTTCGGCTGTTCCAGGCTCTGATAGATCAAATCGTGAATCATGGTATTTAACCGTTCCCTGACACTGCAGCCCAGAACGTCTGTATACTCAGAAGGCAGATCCTTCTCTGTAAACAACTTTGCGCGAATGGCATCGTCAATATCGTGGTTAATATAGGCAATCTTATCAGACAGACGCACCACATGCCCTTCCAGTGTAGAAGGATTTCCAGAGGTTCTGTGATTTAAAATACCGTCCCGCACCTCCCAGGTAAGATTCAGACCTTTTCCCTGCTTTTCCAGAATTTCCACCACCCGGACGCCCTGCCCGGCATGGGTAAATCCTCCCGGAATCAGGTTATTCAGCACTGCTTCCCCCGCATGGCCAAAAGGCGTATGTCCCAGATCGTGTCCCAGGGCAATGGCTTCTGTCAAAGCTTCGTTCAGCCTCAGAGCTCTGGCAATGGTTCTGGCAATCTGGGATACTTCCAGAGTGTGAGTCAGCCTGGTTCTATAGTGATCTCCTTCCGGATCTAAAAAGACCTGTGTCTTATGCTTCAGTCTGCGGAAGGCCTTGCTGTGGAGAATCCGATCCCGGTCCCGCTGGTATTCCGGCCGTATATCGCACAGTTCCTCCTGCCTCTCTCTTCCCCTTGTCTCTCTGCTCATAGACGCATAAGGGCTCAGATACTCCATTTCCCACTGTTCTGTCATCTCTCTGATGTTCATCAAATCACATCCTTTATCACCATTGGCAGTAATTTACAAACTTTCCCAATTATCTTGTTATTATATCATATTTTCAACGGTTTTAACAGAGTTTATTTCTGAATATTTTATCAATTTTCTATAAAATTTGTCCTATTCTGTCTCCACTCTATTTTTTAACTCCATTAAAGAGGAAAACTGTCCTTCAGGCACAGCCTGCCAAACCCCAAACGCCGATTGGGGTAAACTGACTCTCCGGGAAGAGGTCTGGCGCCCCGGATCAGATAAGCCTTCACCTTTTCCCCGTAGAGAAACGGATCATTTCCTCTCACGATTCCCCACTCCATCAAGAGAGCGGCGCTTCCGGTGACAAAGGGGGCTGCAAAGGAAGTTCCTGTCACCGCCTCATAGCCTCCTCCTGCCTTGGGAGCCATAATTCCTACTCCAGGAGCAGCCAGCTCCGGTTTCACCATAGTATTGAGCCTGGTGTATCCCCTGCCTGAAAATCCGGCGTAGGACTGATAAGAAGCGTCATAAGCTCCTACAGAGATGACACGGGAAGCTGTGGAGGGAATCGTCAGGGTTGTATCCGGATCTGACACGAGAAAACGGGTGGCCTGGTTCAGGCTTCCGCCTCCCGGCAGCCACAAATCATACTGGCCTGACGTCACCTTCCTGGGCGTCAGCCGTATTTTCCAGATTCCGCTCTGGACATAATTTTCTGTTGGCAGCAGATTCATGTAGATCTCCTGAGCCTGGCTGTAGGGACTGGGTTTTCCATAGTAGAGAAGCAGTTCCGTATCCCCCATCGGAATCCTCTGAGCCCCCAGACGGCGGCTCAGAATACCGGTAGAGATGCCTCCGGGACTGACAACGGAAATTTCTACAATATCCGCGTAGAGCTTCCACAGCTGAATTCCAAACCCGGTTTCATAATCAGCTACAGAAAGTTCTATCTCCGTGTCCCTTCCCATTTCATACTGCCCCGCCGTGTGTCCCCTGCTGCTGCCCTCGTTGCCTGTGCCTGTCACAATCACCGTCTTCCACTGATTGGAGAGCTGGTCAATGTAGGTCTCTAAAAGACTGGTTCCATCGTGGGATCCATAGGTATTTCCAAAACTTAAATTTACTGCTGCTGGCATCTGATAAAACAGCGCCCGGTCCACCACATAATCAAGAGCCCTCATCAGCTCTGTTGTCCTTGGAAACGAGCGCGTCCCCGGAACCCCCAGACGGACAGCCAAAAGCTCGCTTTCATAAGCCGCTCCCCGGTAGACTCCTCCCTTTTCACGTCCATTTCCCGCTGCAATCCCAGCTACAGCCGTCCCATGTCCGCTCAAATCCCTGGAGGGAACCAGGGACTCGCCCTGTTCACGGCTGCCCCGTTCCAGAGCTGCATTGAGTTCCTGCCTTGTAAACACCCGTCCCAGCTGCTGATCCCACAATTCCAGCAGTCTGGTAGTTCCGTCCGGCTTTATGAAATCCTCATGAAAAAAATCGATTCCTGAATCAATCACCGCCACGATGACTCCCTGGCCTGTCAGCCCCTTTACCCCAGCCTGCACCGGATTCATGCAGGAGGCAGTTTTCCCCTGATTCACTGCGAAATTGAGTAATTTCGGTTTTTCGATATATTCAATCTGAGGCAGGGAGGACAGGTAGTCGATAAGAGGCTCTGGAACTTTTAAAACAGCGTAGCCTCCCGTCAGCGCCTGAGCCTCTATTTCCGGCAGAACGTCCAGAATCTCCCCCAGCTCTCCATGATAGCGGACAATCAGCTCCCAGCTGTTATCTTCCTTGTCAAATCCAGCCTCCAGCTCTGCCGACTTCTCCAGTTCCACTTTTGTGGCCTCCAAAGCCAGGTTCAGACTGTTTTCCAGCTTCTGATCATTCATCTGCACACACTTGCCAAGCTATTACTTCTATATTTATGCCGGTATACGGAAAAAAATGACTGCTTTCCTGTTTCTCAGCTCTTTCTTTTCTTTAAAGTACAGGCGCTCAGCCTTCCTGCCAGCCATACAAACAGCTTCTGCGGCAGTTCAAACACAAATACAATTCCCATCACAATG
>CAUCIO010000189.1 GCA_958442925.1 uncultured Clostridium sp.
TTTGCTTCTTTAAAAAAACGGAAACCGTGCCCTCTGCCGGAGTATACTGAATGGCATTTTGAAGAAGATTCAGCCAGACCTGCATCATCATATCACAATTTCCGTAATAGACAGCAGGTTCCAGATCAATATCCAGTTCCATCTTTTTTTCGCTCCACAGGGGCTCTAAAAGAAGCACAGCCTGGCGGATTTGTTCATCCAGAGAATAGTTTGTTTTGTTGGTGACGATTTCCTGCTTTTCCAGCCTGGACATGGAAAGAATATTGCCGGACAGGCTGGACAGCTGGTGAACACTGTCAATAATAATATGGATATATTCATCCCGTTCCTGCTCAGACAAATTGTGATCCTGAAGCAGGGTAGTGTATCCTTCAATGGCAGCCAGGGGAGTCCGGAATTCATGGCTGATATTGGCGGCAAAATCATTCCGGAGGGCCTCAATGCTTCCAAGCTCCTGTACCATCTTGTTAAAGTGCCCGGCCAGTTCGTCTAATTCCGGTGAGGAGTAGTCGGTTTTTACCCGGACAGAAAAATCACCTTTTGAAACCTGATTGATGGCATCGATAAAAGATATAATAGGAGACAGAAGAAAGTGATTAATCACCAGAGTCAGAAAAATTCCGGCAAGCAGACTTTCAATCAGTGTATTCATCAGTGGAAAATATGGGTTGGGACCGTGTTTCCAGTCCGTAAAGTGGAAGAGCAGCCATCCGGCCAGAGTAGGAGTGATCGTAGTGCAGACCAGAATAATAAGGATAATATAAAGCTTAATAGGCGATATACGACGTTTCATGACTCCTGTTTCACCACCTTGTATCCCAGCCCCCGCACTGTCTGAATCTGAAAATCAGTGCAGCCCTTAAAACGCTCTCTCAACCGGTTAATATGAACATCCACAGTCCGTTCATCGGAAGCAGAATCCATGCCCCAGATTTCGTCCATCAGCTGCCTTCTGGTAAAGATTTTATTAGGGTAGGCCATCAGCTTATAGAGCAGATAGAATTCTTTCTGAGGGAGCAGGGAGACCTCTTTGCCGCAGCGGACAGTTAAGGCATCGTAGTCCAGAAGCGTATTTCCGCATACAATTTTCCGCTCAGTGGAAATGCGGGCTCTTTTTAAAAGAGCTCCTACACGGAGCACCATTTCATTGACATCAATGGGTTTTACCATATAGTCGTCAGTTCCGGCCCAGAATCCCCTCTGCTTGTCTTCAAACTGGGCTTTGGCAGTAATAATCAGAATGGGCATGGTATACCCGTGCTCCCGTAAGGTTTCAATCAGCTCATATCCATCCATTCCAGGCATCATAATATCAGAAATTATCAGATCTACATATTCTGTATCCAGGATTTCAAGAGCGGACATGCCGTTTTCTGCCGGTATGGCACAATATCCGCTGTGCATCAAAACGGTACAGAACAGATTTCTCAGTTTCCGGTCATCTTCTACTACGAGAATATTAAACATCAGTTTCCCCTCTCTTTGCTGTTTTGCAGCTGTCTGTTTTTCTGCTGTTGGAAAAAGTATAACATAAAAATATTAACTTTCCATAAACAGAGACACAAAAGTTTCAAGGTTAGTTTATATTTGGTTTAAAGAGGGTTTAAATTCAATTTAAGGAAAAATGGTATACTGCCTCCCAGAATATATGAGAGGAGAAATGTTATGGATAAAAAGAATCTGAACAGAGAGCGGCTGTCTCGGACTGCAGGTGTCCTGATAAAAAAGAAAAAAATAGTGATTCCGGCAGTTCTGTTTTTTCTGGCAGCAGCAGCCTTCGTATCAGGGAAAATAGGAAAAAAGCCGGAAGGAGGGCCGGCAGGCATGGTCCGGGATATGAATGTGACGACTGTGTCAGCAGAGCATCCGGAGACAGGAAGCATTGAACTGGAGGCAGCCGTAACAGGAACCATAGAGCCGTCAGATGTGGTTTATCTTTATGCGAGAGCCGCAGGAGATGTAACTTCTGTTCTGGTTAAGGCAGGAGATACTGTGGAGGCGGGACAGCTTTTAGCTGTGATTGATACAAAGCAGGTGGATTCTGCTAAAAATGCCATGGAGTCTGCCAGGCTTTCCTACGAGTCTGCTCAGAGTACGCTCAGCCGCCAGCAGCTTTTGTATGCAGGAGGAGATATTTCGGATCAGGAATATGAACAGTATCAGAATCAGGCAGAATCAGCGCGCCTTTCCTATGAGTCTGCTAAAATGACATATGAAAATCAGGTGGAATACAGCAACATTACAGCGCCTGTTTCGGGAATCATAGAGAGCTGCAGTATCGAAGCATTTGATCATGTGTCAGCCAATGAGCAGCTGTGCGTGATTTCCGGAGAGGGAGCCCAGACTCTGAAGTTTAATGTGACAGAGAGGGTTGCCAGTCATCTGTCTCCGGGAGATGAATTGAGGGCAGAAAAGGACGGTGAAACCTACAGCGGAACGATTACAGAGGTAAGCGGTATGGCAGATACTGCCACAGGCCTGTTTGAAGTGAAGGGGAGTATAAATGGGGCAGATTCTGTGGCATCGGGAAGTGTGGTAAAGATTTATCTTGTTTCCGACAGAGCGGAGAATGTGATGACAGTTCCTGTGGATGCTGTTTATTTTGACGGCGGAGTGGGAAACGTCTATCTTTATCAGGATGGAAAAGTTCACAAACAGGAAGTGGAGGTGGGGATTTTTGATTCAAACCTGGCTGAAATTCAGTCTGGCCTGACAGAGTCAGATCTGGTGATCAGCACCTGGAGTTCAGAGCTCTATGAAGGAAGCACAGTAAAACTCAGAAGTGGGGAAACAGAAGGGCAGGCAGACAGGCAGGCGGAAGAAAGTGCAGGGGAACCGCTGGCTCCCATGCCGGAACAGTAGCGGAGGAGGAAGATCATGGGAATTACAAAATTTGTTCTGAAACGTCCTGTTACTGTCATTATGACGCTTCTCTGCCTGCTGGTGTTTGGAATCTCATCGGTATTTGACGCATCCTTAGAGCAGATGCCGGAGATGGAAACGCCGATGATGACGATTATGGCACGCTATGAGGGAGCTGGACCGGAGGATATCAGCGGGCTGGTAACAGAACCTATAGAGGATGCTGTCAGCACCCTGGAGGGGGTAAAAAGTATCAGTTCCTCTTCCAGCGACGGCTCTGCCAGGATTATGCTGGAGTATGATTATGGAACGGATATGGACGAGGCGTATAGTGAACTGACTAAAAAAATGAGCAGTCTGGAACGCCAGCTTCCGGAGGACATGGACACTCCTACCGTCATGGAAATGAGCCAGAATGCAGGGACTTCCATGATGCTGTCCATCAGCCACAAAACAGAGACAGATTTGTACAGCTATGCAGAACAGCAGATAGTGCCTGAACTTGAAAAAATCGCTTCAGTAGCCTCCGTGGAGGCCATGGGAGGAACCTCGGAATATATCCAGGTGGAACTGAACAGGGAAAAGATGGATCAGTATAAGGTGACCATGTCCCAGATTTCTTCAGCAATTCAGAATGCAAACGTCTCATCCCCTTCTGGCGATACAGTTTCCGGAAATCTGGAGCTGTCCGTTACAACCTCTCTGGAAACGTCGGATATAGAGGAATTAAAGAATGTTCCTGTCACTACATCTGCTGGAGAGATTGTTCTTTTACAGGATGTGGCGGATATTCACACAGAAGAAGAGGAAATGGGAGGAACTTCCCGGTATGACGGGGAGGAGACGATCTCCATCTCTGTTATGAAAAATCAGAGTAATACGGATATTGAGGTTTCTGAAGCTGTCAGAGAGACGATACAAGAACTTCAGGCCGCTGATCCGGATCTGACAGTAGAGGTGGTAAATGATACGGCAGACACGATTATGGATTCGCTGAAGGATGTGGCAGAGACCATGGTGCTGTCAGTTATTATCTCTATGATTATTATTTTCCTGTTTTTCGGAGATTTAAAAGCCTCTTTGATTGTAGGAAGTTCTATTCCCACGTCGATTCTGCTGTCTCTGATTGCCATGACTGCGGCAGGATTTTCACTGAATGTCATTACCATGAGCGCCCTGGTTCTTGGTGTGGGAATGATGGTGGATAACTCTATTGTAGTTCTGGAAAGTTGTTTTCGGGCCACAGAGTCAAACCGGGATAAGGGAATTTTTGGATATGCCAAGGCTGCCCTGCTGGGAAGCAATCTGGTGCTGGCCTCTATTATCGGAGGTACTGCTACCACCTGCGTGGTATTTCTCCCCCTGGCAGCAGTCCAGGGCATGTCGGGCCAGATGTTTGGCCCTCTGGGCTACACCGTTGTGTTCTGTATGCTGGCTTCTTTACTGTCAGCGATTACAGTAGTGCCTCTTTGCTACGTTATGTATAAACCCCAGGAAAAGGCAAGAGCCTTCATGTCAGGACCGGTGGAACGCCTT
>CAUCIO010000190.1 GCA_958442925.1 uncultured Clostridium sp.
CTGCCATCAGTCCTGTATTCTTCCCGCTCTCATCTGTTACATAGGAAACTCCCAGATCCTTAAGGAGATCCAGGTACGCGCTGTCTGTCACCAGAAGAGAACGGCAGGTCAGCTCCTGCTCTCCATTCCCTTCCTTTATCTTAACTCCTGTTACCTCTCCGTCTGCTCCATAGAGCACCTGTGAAAGCTCAGCCTCCTCTGCCACAGTGACATTCAGGCTGTCGAATTTTTCCTGAAGCTTCGTCTGAATCTGTCCTCCCAGATCCTTTCCGTCCGCTGCCTCATAGCTTCTGGCTGCGCTGGAACCTTCCTTTTGTACCACACCGGAAAGCTCTACGCCCAGATCCCGTACCCAGTCAAGAGCAGCCCGGCTCTCCTCTCCCAGGTGCTCTGCCATCTCCTCATTTCCCTTTCCGCCTCCTGCTGCCAGGGTATCTGCAATGTAGCTGTCCACCGTATCTTCGATTCCTGCTTCAGCCTGTTCCTCTGTATCAGAGGCATTCATGCAGCTTCCTGTCAGAGCCTTTCCGCTGCCTTCCAGTACCAGAATCTTAGACGGGTCTGTTCCCTCTGCCACTGCCTGGATCGCCGCCACCATGCCTGCCGGGTCGCCGCCTGCTATGATAATATCCGCGTCTTTCATGAGTGATTCCTGCTCTGCCTGAGCGCTCTCCCCTGCTGCTCCCTGAGAAGCTTCCGCTTTCTCCGTCTCTTCTGTTTTATCTCCTGTGCTCTGACTGCTGCAGCCTGTCATGGCTCCCACTGCCAGAATTGCTGCTGCCCATGCTGCCAATGTCTTTTTCTTCATTCTATACTCCTCTCCCGGAAGAAATCTCTTCCGTGCAAAACAGATTTCCTATGTCATAAAAAAAGTTCAACTGAGCTTCCTGCTTCTGTGACAGAATTCTATCACAGGAAGCAGGTCAGATCAATTGAACTTTTATTAAGGTTCTTTTCTAAATCCAAATTTTTTATGAATTTTTTCTGTACTAAACGTCCCGATTCATACCTGTTAGCTGCAGAGATCTGCGATAACCTGGGCAAAGATCTTAGCGCTTAAAAGAAGCTCATCAATCACAGCAAACTCGTCTGCTCCATGCATCCTGTTATCTGTCTCCGGAAGAGCCGCTCCGAAAGCCACTCCATTTTTTAAATCGTGAACATAGGTTCCGCCGCCCATGGAAACGCACTCGCCCTTGCGTCCTGTATACTCCTCATAGGCGTGGAGAAGTGTCTTTACAAACGGAGAATTGCCGTCTACATGGTGAGGCGGCAGCATTTCCTTGGTAAGCATGGTAATGCCGTGCTCTGCCATCTTCGCTGTAACAGGCTTTAAAATATTCTCCTCATTTCCGCAGAGAGGTGTACGGCTGTCAAACATTCCGTGCATCCGGCTGTCTGTAATTTCCAGAATATCAAAGGCCAGGGTAAGGGCTCCTGAAAGCTCGTCAGACATAGCAACACCCAGAGCTTTTCCCTCTGTGTCTCCGTGAGGCATCAGCTCTGTCAGAGAGCGGATTACCTCCATCTGTCTGCATGGAGCAAAGGGCAGTCTCGTAATGAGAAGCAGGAGAGCGGTAGCTGCGTTCTTTCCTTCCTGAGGAGTGGAGGCGTGTGCTCCGGCTCCGCAGGCAGTAATTTCCAGGCAGCCGTCCTTTCCTACCAGTTCAAAGGAAACTCCTGTCTCCTTCTCCACCTCTTTGCCTGCCTCTCTCACCAGATCGTCATCCAGTCCCTCAAACACAGCATAGGCTTTTCCCGGAACTACGTTGATCTTTGTTCCTGCTGTGACAGATTTTACTCTGGGGAGAGCCTCTGACGGCTCAAATTCCGCCTCGAACGCACCGTCTAAATGGCCTTTTTCAATGTTGACCACCGGAAATGCTCCGTCTGGAGAGAAGGTCATAGGAGCTTCCTTCTCCACTGCATAGTAGTGAGCGATATCACTGCTTCCGCACTCCTCATCTGTTCCCAGAATCAGGCGCACCCGCTTATTAATCGGAATATTTAATTCCTTCACTGCCCGCATGGCGTAAAGAGCTGCTACAGCAGGTCCCTTATCATCTGCTGTTCCCCTGCCGTAAAGCTTTCCGTCCTGCTCTACAGGCTCAAAAGGCTTCGTCACAGTCCATCCCTCTCCCGCCGGAACCACGTCCAGATGAGCCAGAATATCTAACTGGCTCTCTGTTCCGCCAAAACCTACGGTTCCTACATAATTGTCATAGTTTGAAATGGAAAAGCCATAGCCCTCAGCCATGGAAAGAGCCGTCTCCAGCGCATGGCAGGCTCCCTCTCCGTAAGGCATCCCCTCCTGGTAAGGCATCTTCTCACTGTTAATACGGCACAGCGTCTTAATGTCCTCCAGCATCTCCTCCCTGTGGCTGTCAATATATTTCTCAATCTCTTCTCTGTACATCTGGTCATCCCCTTTCCGGAAACCTCCTCATGGCTGTTTCCTCGCTTTCCTTCTCTTACTGCCCGTTAATTCAGCATTCCTGCCAGAATTTCGTTGACTGCCTTGCCGTCTGCCTTTCCCTTCACTTTCGGCATCAGCACCTTCATGATTGCTCCCTTGTCAGATTTCTTCGGTTCTTCAATTCCAAGCTCAGCTAACACTCCGACAATCACCTGGCGGATCTGATCCTCTGTCAAATCAGCCGGCGCAAACTCCTCATACACAGCCAGTCTGGCCGCCGCCTCATTCTTAATATCCTCTCTGTCTGCAGGAGCCGTTTCCATGGTTTCTCTTGTCTGCTTGATCTCCTTCTTGACAATGGCATTTTCCTCATCCTCAGTCAAAGGCTCTCTCTTGTCAATCTCCGCATTTTTCAGAGCGGACAGCAGCATGGAAAGGGAGTCCTTTCTCGCCTTGTCCTTGGCCTTCATGGCCTCTACCATTGCTTTTCTTACCACATCCGTTTTGCTCATGCTTCTACCTCCTGATATTTTTATCTTAATCCCGTCCAAACTCGCTTAACACAAGGCCTGGATTTCTGTCGAGAACCATCCCGACGCTCCAGCTGTTGACGAATAAGAGCAGAGGATTTCCCTTTAAGTCCTTAATTCTCTTCATGTCAGAAGTTCCCTGGATTCTGGCCGGATCAATTTCCTCCTTATTTTCAATCCAGCGGATATACTCATAAGGCAGTTTTTCCAGCTTCACATCTACATTGTACTCATTCTCCAGGCGGTAAGTCAGAACCTCAAACTGCAGTTCGCCTACTACCCCTACGATAATTTCCTCCATTCCAGTATTAAACTCCTGGAAAATCTGAATCGCACCTTCCTGGGCAATCTGGTTGATTCCTTTGATAAACTGCTTTCGCTTCATGGTATCCATCTGCCGTACTCTGGCAAAATGCTCTGGAGCGAAAGTAGGAATTCCTTCAAACTGTATCTTATCATTGGGCGCGCAGAGAGTATCCCCGATGGAAAAGATACCTGGATCGAAGACGCCGATAATATCTCCGGCGTAGGCCTCCTCCACAATTTTTCTATCCTGAGCCATCAGCTGCTGCGGCTGGGACAGGCGGATTTTTCTGCCTCCCTGCACATGGTTTACTTCCATGCCTGCCTCGAATTTTCCGGAGCAGATACGCATGAATGCGATTCTGTCCCTGTGGGCCTTATTCATATTGGCCTGGATCTTAAATACAAAAGCGCTGAACTTATTGTTAAACGGATCCACCTGTCCGTCTGTTGTCTTCCTTGGAAGAGGTGAAGTCGTCATCTGCAGGAAATGCTCCAGGAAAGTCTCCACACCGAAATTTGTAAGAGCAGAACCGAAAAAGGCCGGAGACAGCTTTCCTGTGCTGACTCTTTCCATATCAAACTCCTCGCTGGCGCCGTCAAGCAGCTCAATATCATCTAACAGCTGGCTGTGGTAGTCAGCTCCTATTACAGAATCCACATCATCTGATTCCAGATCAAAGTCTCTGGAAGCCACCTCCTTCTGCCCGCCCATGGCAGCTGTAAAGGTAGTAATTTTCTTCGTATTTCTGTCGTAAACACCCTTAAAATTCTTTCCGCATCCAATGGGCCAGTTAATCGGGCATGTTTTTATACCCAGAACACTCTCAATTTCATCCATCAGCTCAAATGGATCTCTGGCCTCCCGATCCATCTTATTGATAAAGGTAAAAATTGGAATATTTCTCAGAAGGCATACCTTAAACAGCTTAATCGTCTGGGCCTCCACACCCTTGGAAGCATCGATTACCATAACAGCAGAATCAGCTGCCATCAGAGTACGGTAGGTATCTTCGGAGAAATCCTGGTGTCCAGGCGTATCCAGAATATTAATGCAGTAGCCATCATAATTAAACTGAAGCACAGAG
>CAUCIO010000191.1 GCA_958442925.1 uncultured Clostridium sp.
CGCAGAAGGAAGTTGAAACCATGATGCGCGAAGAAGGAGAGGCAGCTCTTCTGGAGGTTGGAATTCATGGAATCCATCCGGAGTTAGTGAAGCTCCTTGGAAAGATGAAATTCAGGACAAGTTACGGGCAGAACGCATTAAAGCACTCCATCGAGGTAGCTCAGCTTGCCGGACTGCTTGCCGCAGAAGTTGGAGTAGATGTCCGCACAGCGAAAAGAGCTGGTTTATTACATGATATTGGCAAGGCTGTGGACCACGAGATGGAAGGCACACATGTGAAGCTTGGCGTGGATCTGTGCAGAAAGTATAAGGAATCAGCCGTTGTCATTAATGCAGTGGAATCCCATCATGGCGATGTGGAGCCGCAGAGCCTGATTGCCTGTCTGGTTCAGGCCGCTGATACAATTTCAGCTGCAAGACCTGGGGCAAGAAGAGAAACTCTGGAAACATATACAAATCGTCTGAGACAGCTGGAGGACATTACAAACTCCTTTAAGGGAGTAGACAAGTCCTTTGCGATTCAGGCAGGCCGTGAAGTACGAATTATGGTTGTACCAGAACAGGTAAACGATGATGGAATGGTACTGATGGCAAGGGAAATTTCCAAGAGAATTGAGGCAGAACTGGAATATCCTGGCCAGATAAAGGTGAATGTAATTCGCGAGTCCAGAGTAACGGATTATGCGAAGTAGATAAAGGAAAGCGACACGTTCTGAATACCGCAGCCAGAAAATGGAAGGCAGAAAGAAGCCTGTTTTATCGTTAAGAGCGATAGAGCAGGCTTTTTTCGTATTCTTGACAGAAAAAAAACGCAGGTTTAAAATGAAACCAATCTGGCAGGGATACTCAGGATAAATCTGGCAGAAGGAATAAAAAAAGACAGATGGAGGAGAAGGCAGAATGAAAAAAATTGGTTTTATTGGTATGGGAAACATGGGATATGCCATTTTAAAAGGGCTGCTGCAGGTATTTGACAAAACAGAACTGATTTTTACAGATGCAAATCAGGAGAGAGCAGAGGCAGTTTCCCAGGAGACAGGAGTTGAGTCGGTGGGAGATAATAAAACATGCGCGTCCCAGGCGGAATTTGTAGTACTGGCAGTAAAACCGCAGTTTTACCATATCGTTCTTGACGATATAAAAGAGATTCTTAAAAAAGAGCAGATTATTATTTCAATTGCTCCGTCTGTGACAATTTCAGATTTAAAGGAAGCTCTGGGACAGGATAAGAGAATAGTCAGGGCCATGCCGAACACACCGGCTCTGGTAGGAATGGGAGTGACTGGCGTCTGCTACGATAAGACAGAATTCAGCCGGGAGGAGGAGGCGGTTATCCGTACATTTTTTGAATCCTTTGGAACGATGGAGCTGGTAGAGGAGAGGCTGATTAATGCGGTTGTCTGTGCCAGCGGGAGTTCTCCGGCCTATGTGTACATGTTTATTGAGGCTCTGGCAGACAGTGCAGTAAAATACGGTCTTCCCAGAGATACTGCATATCGAATGGCAGCTCAGGCTGTGATGGGAAGCGCAAAAATGGTTCTTGAGACAGGGGAGCATCCTGGAACACTGAAGGATCGGGTATGCTCTCCAGGAGGAACTACGATTGCGGCAGTATCTGCTCTGGAGGAGTATGGTTTCCGCAGCGCGGTGATTAAGGCAGCTGATGCCTGCTATGAAAAGTGCCTGAACATGAAGTAACGGATCAGAGAAAGAAGGAAAATTTTATGGAGAAATATCAGGGAACAGAGGCAATGGAAAATGCGACGGAAATTCCTGTAAAGCGGGTGAATCGGGAACTGAAGTATCAGGGAGCAATTTTGAAGGTATATCAGGATACCGTTCAGGTGAATGGCCATGAGGCGAGATGGGACTATATTCATCACAATGGAGCAGCGGCTGTAGTAGCTGTGACAAAAGAGGGAAAACTGCTGATGGTGCGCCAGTACAGGAATGCTCTGGATCGCTATACTCTGGAAATTCCGGCAGGAGCACTGGACTATCCGGAAGAACCTAAGATTGAATGTGCTTACCGGGAACTGGAGGAGGAGACGGGATTTAAGACAGAGCGTCTGGAGTATCTTTTAAGCATCAACACGACGATTGCTTTCTGTGATGAAGCCATTGACGTGTTTGTGGCTAAAGATTTGATTCCATCAAAGCAGCACCTGGATCCAGATGAAAATATCCAGGTAGAGGAGTGGGAACTGGAGGATCTGCTGAGACTGATTTACTCTGGAACTATCACAGATGGAAAGACTGTATCATCCATTCTTGCCTATGCGGTAAAATACAGGCTCCAGGAAACGGAAAAATAGAACGTCTGGGAATACAAACAGCGGCATAAGATGAAAAAAAGGAAAGCGGATAGAATATGAAGTCAGTTCTTGGAGTCTTTCGAAGAAAACCTCTTATGCTGCTGTTTTTCTGTCTGTCTCTCTCTGCCCTGGCGGCAAGTCTGTGGTTTAACCGGCTGCCTGAGGAGATAAAGGAACAGCTGGGAGTGCTGGGGCAGATGTGGACGAATCAGCCAGAATACGGGATAAAAGCAGACAAGGAGGCCGTGTATTCTGTGTTTTTGAGAAGGGCGGAGCAGGCGACTGTCATTTGGCTGGCAGGGATGACGCCGTGCAGTCTGGCAGTTTTGTGTGCAGCATCATCTGCCGCTGGATTTTCTATGGCTGCAGTCCTCTCTGTCCTCACTGCAGAGACAGGCCTTTTCGCCCTTCCGCTGTTTCTTCTGTCTCTGTTTCCACAATGGATTTTTTATGCGCCTGTGGCTGCAGTCCTGTTCAGGTGGGGACTGAAAGAAGAAAAAAAGGTCAGAACCGCCGCTGGGCTGATTCTTTTGAGCTTCCTGGCGGCAGGAGCCGTTTCAGAGGTATGGCTGAGCCCCAGGTGGATATCATGGGTGGGAACGTTTATTTTTCACTAAAAAGAATTTGAGAAAAAATCCAATATCTTGCGTTGCTGAATATGACAAAACAATATCTTGTATGTTTTATGTCAATCTCCTGAAAACCAGAGGAAAAGTGGGAAAAATGTGTTTGATTTATGGAGAAAATGTAGATATAATGGTAGATACAAGCGGATTTTGCCTTGTTTTTACAGCAATACAGGACGATTAGGGGACGGAGTATGTTTGATGAGATAGAGAGATTTGCGGTATATCTTCAGGACGTGAAACGGATGTCGCAGAATACAGTTCTCTCGTACAGACGCGATTTACTGCAGTTGGCAGCTTATATGGAAGACAGAGGAGTGAGAGAGGCTGGAAAAGTGACGAAGACCAGCCTGGATTCCTATATCCTTTTTCTAGAGAAAGAGGGAAAGGCTCCTACCACGATATCCCGTATGCTGGCCTCTGTCAAGGCATTTTTCCATTATGAGTTTTCAGAGGGGCATATCAGAAGAAATCCGGCAGATTTAGTGAGAGCCCCTAAGGTTGAAAAAAAGGCTCCTGCGATTTTAACGGTGGAAGAGGTGACGCGCCTGCTGGCTCAGCCAGATGGCCGGACGCCGAAAGAGATTCGGGATAAGGCTATGCTGGAGCTTCTCTATGCCACGGGGATCCGTGTATCAGAGCTGATGAATCTTGGTCTGTCCCATGTGAATATGACGATAGGATTTATCACCTGCAGCGACAGCGGCCGGGAGAGGACGATTCCCTTTGGACGCGTAGCGAAAAAAGCTCTTGATGATTATATGAAGCATTCCAGGCCTGAGTTATTAAAACAGAAGGAGTCAGAATGGCTGTTTGTCAACTGCAGCGGAGGACGCATGAGCAGGCAGGGATTCTGGAAGATCTTAAAATACTATGGGGAAAAGGCTGGAATCCAGAAAGATATCACGCCCCATACGCTCCGCCATTCCTTTGCAGCTCATCTGATTGGCAGCGGGGCTGACATGAAGGCAGTTCAGCAGATTCTGGGGCATTCAGATATGGCTACTACCCAGATGTATGCTGCCTATGCAGGAAACAAAAGAGCAGATAGCTGCGACTAGACAGATGCAGAACAGGAAAGAAGACGGATTTGACACCTGGAAAGAGTCAGATCCGTCTTTTGAGTATGGAAAAACTTTTTTATTTTTCAATAGGGAGAGATACTACAAAGGAGGAACCGTTTCCAGGGGTACTTTCGACGGTAACAGAGCCCTGATTCAGTTCGAGAATCCGTTTTACCATAGGAAGCCCCAGGCCGTTTCCGGAAGAGAAAGATTTATCCTTTCGGAAAAATTTATCAAAAATATGAGTCAGCGTAGCCTCGTCCATGCCAATGCCTGTGTCGGCAACTGTAATCAGGAG
>CAUCIO010000192.1 GCA_958442925.1 uncultured Clostridium sp.
GCCATATACCGGAAGGCCGGAGAAGACAGGGGAAAAGCCAGACAGAACAGGGACCAGAACAGTTCGGCCAGACTGAAGATCAGGCAGAGGTTTGCCGCCAGTCTTCCCAAAAGATTCAGGTAGAAGGCTGAGGGAAGGGCAGAAACTGCATAGGGAGAGGCCATCTCTTCCAGGGAACTGGCTTTCCATCCGAGAGAAGCTGCCATGGTTTTGAGAAGAGTCTGATATTCAGAATGTTTCAGTTCAATCAGGCGTCCGTGGATATCCAGACTCTCGACAGAAGGGGCAGGAATCTCCCCGACCTTTGCATCCAGCAGATAGAACTGACAGAAGCCGTCTACCAGGGTGTAGTAGTAATGCCCCTTTACTGAACCATTGACATAATAATCAAGTCCCGTATACTGGAGTTCCTCAGCTTTGACGCGGACGCAGGGGAGAAGCTGGTTATAGAAGTTTTCATAACGGCTCTTATAATTCATGGGCCGCTGCCGGAAAATATTTTCCCTGGGAGTCAGAGAGAGAACAAACAGAGAGGCGGCTGTAATTAAAAGCGGCAGAATCAGCCGCCGGATCAGATCGCGTCGTATATCTGCAATAATAAAGCTGTTTTTCATAAATCAATTCTTCCAATTCTGGCGTCTGGCACACAGACGCTGTTTATTCTGCCATAGGCAGATTTCTTCTGCAGAGTGTCCTGCAGACAGTATCATAAGTATACGCAAAAAAACTGCAATAATCAATAACCGGTTGCTTTTCATATGAAATATTGTTATGATTTAATAGGAAAAAAGGCTATAACTTTACAGGCAGGAGGATAAATTTGGAATCATATACCAGCTTTGCGGCAGTTTACGATATGTTTATGGACAATATTCCCTATGAGGAGTGGGCCTCTTATGTGATTTCGCTTCTCAGAGAGGAAGGGATTGACGACGGTCTGGTGCTGGATCTGGGATGCGGGACAGGAAGCCTGACTGAGATTCTGGCCAGGGAAGGCTATGATATGACGGGAATCGATCTGTCGCCGGACATGCTTCAGATTGCCATGGAAAAGAGGATGGAGTCTGGCCGGGACATTCTCTATCTGAATCAGGATATGAGAGAGTTTGAGCTTTACGGGACAGTGCGGGCTATTGTCAGCATCTGCGATTCTGTGAATTATCTTCTGGAACAGGAGGATCTGATTCAGACACTTCGGCTGGCCAATAACTATCTGGATCCAGGCGGTGTCTTTATTTTTGATTTGAACACAGAGCACAAGTACAGGGATATTCTGGGCCAGTGTACTATTGCAGAGGATCGGGAAGAAAGCAGCTTTATCTGGGATAATAATTTCGATGAGGAGACAGGGATCAATGAGTATAATCTGAGCCTTTTCATCCGGGAGGAGGAAGACCTCTATCGAAAATATCAGGAGACTCACTATCAGAAGGCCTACAGCCTGGATGAGGTGAAGGCTGCTGTGGAGGAGGCGGGGATGGAGCTCGCAGCCGTTTACGATGCCTTTACCAGAAACGCTCCGTCAGAAGACAGCGAGCGCATTTATGTGATTGCCAGAGAGAAAGGCAAAAGGATAAAAAAGGACAGCAGAAAGGAATCATAAAGCGATGACAGACTATATGGTAAGAGCGACAGCAGCAGAGGGACAGATAAGAGCCTTTGCAGCTACATCCAGAGAAACCGTTGAGACAGCCAGGAAAAGCCACAATACAAGTCCTGTAGCTACGGCAGCTCTGGGAAGACTTTTGACAGCCGGAGCCATGATGGGCAGTATGATGAAGGGGGAAAAAGATCTTCTGACTCTCCGGGCAGAGGGAGACGGTCCCATTGGAGGTCTGACAGTAACAGCAGACAGGGCTGGAAATGTGAAGGGCTATGCATTTCATCCAGAGGTAATGCTGCCTCCTAATGCTCAGGGAAAGCTGGACGTAGGCGGCGCTCTGGGAATTGGAGTGTTAAATGTAATCCGGGACATCGGCCTGAAGGAACCTTATGTAGGCCAGACCATTCTCGTCAGCGGAGAGATAGCAGAGGACTTGACTTACTACTATGCGACCTCTGAGCAGACCCCTTCCTCTGTCGCCCTGGGTGTTCTGATGAACAAGGACAATACGGTGCGCCAGGCTGGAGGATTTATTATTCAGCTGCTTCCGGGAGCTTCCGATGAGATTATTGACAGGCTGGAGGAAAAGCTGAAGGAATTGAAGCCTATTACGGCTCTGTTAGACGAGGGAAAAACTCCGGAACAGATTCTGGAATATATACTGGGAGAATTTGGACTGGAAATTTTCGAACAGATGCCAGTGAATTTTTACTGCAATTGTGATAAAAGCCGGGTAGAAAAGGCTCTCATCAGTATCGGAAAGAAGGAACTCCAGGATATGATTGACGAAGGAAAAGAGATAGAAGTGAACTGCCATTTCTGCAACCGTAACTACACCTTTTCCGTAGAAGAACTGAAAGGACTGCTAAATAAAGCGGTGCGGTAGAACATAACGCCAATGAAAAAGGACTATCAGCGAAAACTGACAGTCCTTTTTTTAATCATCTACTTAATTCAAATATAGCTTATTCACAAAATATAGGTGTAAATATATAGATTGGAAACAGGTACACTGGAAAGAGGTATAATGATTAGAGCTTAGTTACATTAGTAGCCTGTGGTCCCTTGGCTCCGTTGACTACCTCGAACTCTACCTGAGCGCCCTCGTCAAGGGATTTGAAACCGTCCATGTTCAGACCGGAATAGTGAACGAATACATCGTTGCCTTCCTCGTCACAGATAAATCCGTAGCCCTTCTGGTTATTGAACCACTTTACTGTACCTTTGTGCATAATAAACCTCCAAGAAAATGAAAAATGTTAAGGCTTGACTATTAAAAGCCTGCTTCAAGAATATCATAGTTTGAAAAAGGTGTCAAATCATTTCGGAATCTGGCCAAAAAAAATCAACCTGCCCAAAATCAAAAGGAAAAGACATTTGCGCCGATGGTGCAAATGTGCTAGAATTATCTATAGTTTTCCGGCCAGGAAGCAGTCTGGAGAAGCAGACGTTCCGGCCGCAGTCTGAAAAGGAGGGTGAGAAGAATGAGCCTGCACAATGCAGTCGGCCATTTTCGGACTATTACAAAGCATAAAATTATGGTGATGGAAAACTGTTTCCGGGTAGGCCTTTACAGGCAGGGACTTCTTCATGATTTGTCGAAGTATTCCTGGGAAGAGTTTCGGACAGGCGCTAAGTATTACCAGGGAACAAGGAGCCCCAACGCGGCGGAGAAAGAGGTGCTTGGCTACTCGGCCGCCTGGCTTCATCACAAAGGAAGAAATAAGCATCACTTTGAGTACTGGATTGATTTCGCACCTGATAAGTCCAGAGGGCTCATAGGAAATAAGATGCCGCTGAAATACGTGATTGAGATGGTGATGGATAGGATTGCCGCTTCCAAGGTTTATAAGGGCAGGGACTATACAGACGCCTCCCCCTGGGAGTACTACGCCAGGGGGAAGGATTATCTGGTGATGCACCCGGAGACGCGGGCTCTTTTAGAGCGGCTTCTCCTGATGCTGAAAAAGTATGGGGAAAGGAAAACATTTGCCTATATCCGCCATCTGCTGAGGCAGGGCAGCTATTAAAAAGACGTTTAGGAACAGGAGAGGCCCAGCAGCTTCAGGACAGCCGTCAGATACTGAAAGGGCAGCTCTGCATCCGTCTGCGCTCCGGAGCCCGGAGGGCCTGAAGGGCACAGCCTGTCTAAAAGTTCTCTGCTGCAGGGCACATATGTAAGGCGGTCAGAATAGTCTTTTTTAACATATTCGGAAAAGAGCAGAGATGGCTGGGGCAGAAACAGGCCTGTTGTTTTGGTGTAGCAGGTTTTGGCCGTGGCCTTTTTTCTGGCGGAACGCTCCACGTATTCCCCGATGCTCTTATGGACGGCCGTATCCTCATAAATCAGATAGTAATAATCTTTGTAATCGGGATAAAACCGCTTCATTTCTCCCTGAAACAGAGAAATTTTCAGGCGCAGGCGGTTTTCCTCTGCTTCCAGGGCAAAGGGAGGAGATTCTGCTTCCACAGGGGAGGGAAGGGAGGCGGCGCTTTCATAAAACAGGCAGAGCTGAGGCTCCTTATTGCCAAATGCGTCAATGACAAAGGTTTCGCTCCGGCCGGCAGGAGCGAATGGCATCCCGAAAAAATCAGGGTAGGACAGGATAGGCAGAATGGCGGGCATTCCTTTCAGATCCTCTTCGTTGTGGAGGAT
>CAUCIO010000193.1 GCA_958442925.1 uncultured Clostridium sp.
TCAGCACCGAGGTAATGGTTCTTAAAAAGCAGATGCAGTCGAACCGGAAACTCATGTGTTTCACGTAATATCCATCCAATTTCGCTTTAACGGGAATCTCCAGCTCATCCCGCCCATTGACCTGGGCCCAGCCGGTCAGGCCCGGCATCACATCATTGGCTCCGTATTTGTCTCGCTCCGCAATCAGATCCTCCTGATTCCAGAGGGCAGGACGCGGCCCGATGATGCTCATATCGCCCTTCAGGATATTGATGATCTGGGGCAGCTCATCCAGTGACGTTTTCCGAAGAAAGGCCCCTGCTCTGGTTATGTACTGCTCTGGATTTGTCAGCATGTGAGTCGGCATATCCTTTGGCGTGTCTATTCGCATTGTTCTGAATTTCAAAATATCAAAATATGTTTTATGAATCCCCACCCGTTTCTGTTTAAAGAAAACAGGACCTTTGGAATCTACCTTAATCCACAAAATCAGCAATAAAAAAAGGGGCGACAGCACAATCAGCCCCAATGCCGACAGAATGATATCTGACAGCCTCTTCCATTTTTCATATCCTTTTCTGTTTTTCATACTACTTTTACTCATTTCCTTTACTTTTCTAACTTCTTCTCTCTCCGTCCTTCTCCATCACTATCCCAAACAGTACTGTCTTTTCTCCCAGCATTTTCACCTTTACCACTGCATACCGTTTATGGAGATTGACCCTTAGAATCTCTTTCTCAAATTCCTTCAGCGGTCCACTTATTACGTGAATGGTCCCTGCTTTATCCACAGTAATTCTGCTTGGATGCACCAGAAGCCGCTGTTCTGTTCCGTTTTTCTCTGCTGTCTTGGAAATCTTATACAGAAACTGAATTTCTTCCTCTGCCAGAGGAACAAACTCAAATTTCTCGTTTCCAAGGATCTTTGTCAACTTTGGAATCTGCTTCAGCTGAAAGAACAGTTTCTCCGCTTCCTCTGTCTCCACAAAGATATATCCGGGAAACATGGCTTTTCGCAGAAGCAGCCACTGTCCGCCAGATCGCTTCGGCCACTCTGCCTCCAGAATCATGTACCTGCTGCACAGCCTTTTATCCAGCAGCCGGCGCATCAGATAAAGAACCTCTTCCTCTCTCCCGGTCTCTGTCTGAATTACATACCACATAGGTGCTTTCCGCCTTCCTGCAAGCGCCTGAAACAGCAGAAAAAAGGTATAGCTTCGCCATACCAGCATAATCAGCTGAAAAAAATTCAGTGTTTACCCTGATTTTCTATCTGCGTTTTGGCGCCTGTATCACATCCGTTCAACCCAGCATGCCTCATAAGCTGTACTGCATATTCCGGAATTTTTCATCCAATCTCTTTGGAAAGTCAGTTTTCCTGACCTCCCTCCCAGCAGTTCGCAGAGTTCCCTACGACACTGCCGCCTCGTCAAGAGCCAGTCCGGCCCAGACAGACGCTTTCCTGTTTCCGATAGAAATCTCCATCCTGGCAAAGCGTCTGTGCCAGTCAAAGATTTTTACCTGATTCTCCCGTCCGGCTAATGGTCCCTTTGTGATTCTGGAGCATCCCGTCACCCGATCCTTATAGCCGTAGGACAAGGGCAGAAGGTGATCTGTCCCGCATAATCCCCGAAGATATTCCTCTTCCTCCGGATAGACAGAAATCAGATATCCCGGTTCTTCCATGATCCGGACGATCTGGCGGTATTCCTCCAATGCCTCTGACAGCAGTCCGGGATTTTCACTCTGAAGAAAGACATACCCTGGAAACAGTTCTTTTTTCTGACGTTTCCAGCTGCCTTCTGACCTCCAAAGCCGTTCGCTTTGGAAATAGAACGCTTCCTCCAGCGCCTCTCTGGACAAATGCTGGTTCAGGGAATTGACAATTTCCGCCTCTCTTCCCGCGCGGCACTGCAGTACATACCAGCTCATCTGTACTCATCCTTTCTGTTTGTGTCGCTTAACAGGCAGTTAAGCGACACTTTTCTGCAGATTAAGGAATTCTTTAAAAGCAGCTGATTGGACTGGACAATATAGGATTTTTTTAATAGTGTGCAGTTACTTGAAAATTTAAAGAAAACTAAGAAAATTTTAGAAATATATGAAATATGTGACTGCCTGTGGCGATTGACTCCCCTTGTAAAGGGTGTTATAATTTACGGGAACAAAATTTTTGTTCTGACAGTGAAAAAGATTTTTATAACCCATTAAAAAAAGTGTCGCTTAACTGCCTGTTAAGCGACACTTTTCTGTATAATTATACCCTTATTCTGTGTTTCTATTCCTAGTACTTCCTCATAATCATCAGTTCTACCGCCAGCCTGTCTCCCAGCTGGCCTGTCTTGACTGCCTCCTCAGCCTCCACGCAGGCCTCCACGCAGCCGATCAGCTGCTCTCTCGTAAAGATCCTGGCCTGAGGCATCAGTTTTCCTGCCACAAAAGGCGGAATTTTAAGCTTTGAGGCAATGGCGCTCTTATCGCTTCCAGACGCCATCATTTCCTTTACCAGCAGAATCTGGTTAAACTGCCTGGCGATTAAAAAGAGGATTCTCATAGGCGGCTCTTTCAATGTCAGCAAATCCTCGTACAGATCCATGGCTGTTTTCGTCTTTCCTGTCACAATAGCTGTCACCATGTCAAAGATCTTATTTGTCACCTGCACAGTGGTGACTGCCTCTATGTCCTTCCTGGTCACCACTTCCTGCCCCATGGTATAGGAAATCAACTTTTCCAGCTCTGTACGGATAGTCTCCATATCGTCTCCTGTCCGCTCCAAAAAGAAATTCATATCAGCAGATGTGATTTTTCTTCCGTTCTGTGCCAGGATCCTGCCTGCCCAGACTGCCAGCTGGGAGGCGCTCTGCCGCTTCAGCTCTACGGCGCTTCCCAGTTCCTTAACCTTCTTATATAAGCGGTTTCTCTTATCTACCGCTGATTCTGCAAATACTATACAGGTGGTATCCGGTATGTCCGGCAGCGCCTCCACCAGCTCGTCGGAAGCCGCCTTGAAAAATCCGCTGTCCTCTACCACAATCAGACGTCTGTCGCTGAAAAAAGGCATGGTATTAGCCAGACTGATCAGTTCTCTCACGTCCAGCCCTTTCCCTTCGAAATAATTGTAGTTCATGGTATCGTCTCCTGCCACAGCCTGGCGGAGACGCTTTTTATAGCTCTGCTTCAGAAATTCTTCCTCTCCGAACAGCAGATAAAAACGCTTGAAATTTCCCGACTTGATATCCTGATTTAATGTCTCCATATCCGTTTCTCCGTTCACTGCTTACACGCTGCAGTTTCTGTTTTACTGTAATCTTACCGTTCGGTACTATTATATAATCAATCTCCCTGTTTGCCAATCCGCTTTCTGCATCTATACACAGCAGTCGCACGGATACTTCAACAATGGCTATTAACAGCAGTGTGCGCTTAATTAGACAAAAACTGCTTTTTTTATCTATTGGGGATAAATCCCTGAATTTCCATCTCTTCTCCATCTGTCCGGATGGTAATCATCCCCTGTTCTTCTGTGGCCCACCGGGCAATGCCCCGCTCATCAAGTCTTTCGATGACCTCTGGGTGGGGATGTCCGTAGGAATTATCCTTTCCATAAGACAGGATGGCTATCCTTGGATTTACTGTGTCCAGAAACTGCTCTGAACTGGAGGTGGAGGATCCATGATGCCCTGCCTTCAAAATCTGAACCTGCCTGTTTTCATCCCACTGCTCTGCAATCTCTGCCTCTCCTTCTGCTCCCAGATCTCCCATGAGAAGCATGGAAAAATCGCCGTATTCTGCCAGAAGCACCTCTGAATGATCATTTCTGTCGCTGCTTAACGTGTCTCTATAGGGGTACAGACAAGACAGGGAAAGTTTACCTGACTGCACAAAATCTCCGGCGCAGATATAATCAGTCCTTACTCCTCTTTTCTCTGCTACAGACTCCAGCTTTTCATAAACCTCCTCCCCCTTGCCGGGAAACGGCAGAAACAGGCGGCTGATTTCAATTCCTGTGTCCTCCTCCAGAAGCCATATAAGACCGCTGATATGATCCTGATCTCCGTGGCTGACAAAGACCATATCGATGTTTCTGATTCCCCGGCTCTTTAGCAGTGGTTCCAGCCGCTGTTCCCCCAGCTTTTTGATCTGGGTGCTGCCTCCGTCCACTAAAATCACCTGCTCTCTTGTCTCCAGCAGGATACCGTCTCCCTGCCCTACATCGATAAAATCAACTCTCAGCCCGGAGACTGGG
>CAUCIO010000194.1 GCA_958442925.1 uncultured Clostridium sp.
CGACACGTGCTCTGCCAGGCCGTTTGCAATCTCATTGGCCGACTTTAAGAGAAGGCCGTACAGGCACTGCTCCACTGTAAACTGATCGCCTGCCTTGACGCCCAGCGTCACAGCTCCTGACTCCAGATTCGTAACTGCTGTCTGGGAAAACGTCACCGTATCGTTTAAATTGCAGTGTTCCAGCACCAGAAGAGCCGTCATAATCTTCGTAATGCTGGCCGGATAATACCGGGTATCTGCATTTTTCTCGTAAAGCACCTGATCCCGGGTGGCGTCGTACAAAACTGCGCCTTCCGCCTTGATCTGGGGAACCGCTGCCTGGCTGCTTCCCTGGCTTCCTGTCTGAGTGCCGTTCTGGGACGTCTGGCTGTCCTGAGACGTGGTCACAGTCCCTGAAAGGGATGGCAGTCTGGAAGCAGAGCCGGAATTTTCCCCGCCGCTTCCAGGCCCTGCCGGTCCTGTGGCCTGCTGGCCGCTGCCCTGAGACGTCTGGTCTCCTTCCTGGGCGCTCTGCCCTGTTCCGGAGCCATCCGGCGGAATGGGGGCCGCTGAAGCTGCGCCTGAGATCATCAGGCTGAAGGCCATGGCGAGGGCCGCCGTCTGTTTTGCATGTATCTTCCATTTCTTTCGTTTCATAAATTCTCTCCCTGAAGCCGCCGTCATCCCAGAACGGCTGTATCTGCTGTCTATACTTTAGCGCAAAGCTGTACGCCTGCGCCGGACTTTATTCATTATACTGCATTTTTCTCTCTGGCACAATCAGAGGGAACTGGAAAATTATTACAATTTTATTTCATTTCTATTTCAGCCAAGGGCTGCGCCTGTATGCAGCAGGCGGCAGGACAAAAAAAGCGGAGGCTTTCCCATTTCCAGGAAAACCTCCCTCTCTAAGGCCAGCTGTCTCTTACATACTGACGCTACAGATATTTCTTTCTCAGATCAGCCGGACTCTCTGAAGATAAGTAGGCTGGAGCCACGTCAAAGACGGTTCTGCAGCCCTTCTGTCCCTCTTTACTCATCTTATATGCGGCTCTAGCATAGGCCACAATCACAGAGGAGGTAAACTCAGGATTGGAATCCAGCTTTAATCTGTACTCAATCACATGGCTGTGTTCTTTCTCCCAGCCGGTTTTTCCGCTTCTGAATACAAAACCGCCGTGGGGAAGTCCCTTATGGTCTCTGTCGAGCTCCTCCTGGCTGATAAAGTGTACGGTTGTATCGTACTCGTCAAAATAGTTCTTCATGGTCTTGATTTCCTGCTCAATAGCTGCCAGATTAGCTCCCTCCTCTGCCACTACAAAGCACTCCCTCGTATGCTTCTGTCTGGTGGTAAGCTCAGGATTCTCCCCATTTCTGACAGCTTCCAGAGCACTTTCCACAGGAATAGTGTACTGTCTGGCGTCCTTTACTCCTGCAATCCGGCGGATCGCGTCAGAATGACCCTGGCTGACTCCCTTGCCCCAGAAAGTGTAATTGCTTCCTTCCGGAAGAATAGCTGTGGCATAGAGACGGTTTAAGGAGAACATGCCTGGATCCCAGCCTACTGAGATGATGCCCACATGGCCGCTCTCAGAAGCTGCTTTATCCACTGCCTCAAAATGATGCGGAATATTGGCATGGGTATCAAAACTGTCCACTACATTAAACCACTTGGCGAAAGCAGGAGTCTGCTGCGGCAGATCCGTCGCGCTTCCTCCGCAGAGGATCAGCACGTCAATCTCATCCTTTAAGCTTTCTGCCTCCTCTGCACGGTACACCTTTGCGCTTTCTGTGAGAATCTTCACTGTCTCAGGATCCCTTCTTGTGAATACTGCCTTCAGCTCCATATCGGGATTCTGCTTCACTGCACACTCCACGCCTCGTCCCAAATTTCCATATCCAAGAATACCAATTCTAATGCTCATCTCGTTCTCCTCTCCAGTAAACTGACATAAAGTTTCCTATAAAATGATAAAAAGGGAGTGATAAAGCTCACTCCCTTGTAAGATGTGCATTATTATACATCATTTTTTTTATCTTTTCAAGACTTTTTTGAAAGATCAGCCGATTCCTCCAAACAGGATTCCCAGAATGTATACACCCAGTGTCAGGCCTACAAACAAATACCGGGTCACCGGTTCAAACCAGGAACCCAGCCTCTTTTCTCTGCCCTTTTGCACCTGCTCTCTGGCGAAGCCTCTGGGGCATACCCAGAAAAACATGACTGCCGCCAACAGGGCTCCCAGAGGAATCATGTAAATGGAGACTGCGTCCATCCACATGCTGACTGCGTCTGCACTCTCGATAAACACGCCGACTGCCGCCGCGATAAAAGCCACGCAGGCCACCGCCGTTTTCCTGGACATCTGAAACTGCTCCTGCAGAGCCTCGATAGGCGTCTCAAACAGGTTCATCAAAGAAGTAATGGCCGCAAACAGCACTGCAATAAAGAAAATGACTGCAAACAGCCAGCCGGCCGGCATCTGATTAAATACAGCGGGAAGGGTAATAAACATAAGCGGCGGTCCTGCCGTCACATCCAGCCCAAAGGCAAATACAGCCGGAATCACCACCATGCCTGCCAAAAGAGCGGCACAGGTATCAAAAAAAGCTACATTTCTGGCGCAAGTCACCACATCGGCCTCGTCGCTTAGATAGCTTCCATAGACGATAGTTCCAGAACCTGCCAGAGAGAGGGAGAAAAAGGCCTGTCCCAGGGCATACACCCAGGTTTTTACATTGCCCAGCAGCTCCCATCTGGGGATAAACAGATACTTATAGCCTTCTGCTGCCCCTGGAAGAGACGCCACCCGGAATAAAAGAATCAGAAAGAATACAAAAAACACAGGCATCATAATCTTATTCATCTTTTCAATTCCGCCGGATACGCCAAACAGCATAATAAGAAACGTCAGCGCCAGACCCAGCATATGCCATCCTACGCTTCCAAAACTGCCGGACAGGGAGGCAAAATAGGCTCCCATATCTTCCACCTGCCCCAGCGTCCCAAAAGCTGCTGCAAACAGATATTTTAAAAACCATCCCACTACCACTGAATAGCCGATAGCGATTCCCAGAGAACCGATTACAGGGATGAGGCCTATCAGGCGTCCTCCCTTCTTTCCCCGCATCTCCATAGCTTTTCCAAAGGCGCCTGTCGGTCCGGTACGCATCACGCGGCCAAAGGCCATTTCTCCCAGTACACCGGAAAAACCTAATAAAATGACAAAAATAAAGTAGGGGATCAAAAAAGCTGCTCCCCCAAACGCTCCCGTCCGGTAGGGAAACATCCAGATATTTCCCATTCCTACTGCAGAACCGATACAGGCCACAATAAATCCCAGCCTGGTTCGGAACTGATCTCTTGATTTCTTTTCCATACTCAAAAATCCTTTCCTGATTACACCAGAGCATGGAAAATCTTCTTCTCTTTCTAATCTTCCTGCTCTAAATCATCAAAAATCTCACTGTTATAGAATTCCCGGATTGTCATATTAAAGCCCTCGGCAATCTTTTTAATATTGACAATGCCCGGATTTTTGCTTCTTCCGTTCATGATACATTTTAAGGTGGAAGGCGGCATCCCCGTTTTATAGGCCAGAGCGTACAGGGTAAGCCGTTCCCGTTTTCGAAGCTCCTCTATTCTCTTTACAGTTGCTTCACAAATCTGCATAAATCCAGCCTCCTTTTTTATTCTGGCCTTAGTTTATACAATATTTGCAGGCAACTAGGACGATGTATCATCCTTTTAACAAAGAAACAAAAAAATTACATAACTGACTGTGTTTTTGCCAAAACCTGCCAGACTGTCAGCCTGGCAGCCCCTGAAACAGCTTCTGAATCTGACTTTCTCCAGCCACGATGATGCCGTGTGCCTTCAGCAGCCGAGCGGCAATTCCGTCTCCGGCAGTCAGAGTACCTGAAAAGGTTCCGTCATAAACAGCGCCGCTTCCGCAGGATGGGCTTCTTTCCTTTAAAACAGCATATCGGCAGCTGTGCTGCTCTGACAGTGCGAGAGCTTTTCCGGCTCCCGCCTCATACTCTGCCGTCACATCCCGTCCATCCTGTGTTATGACTTTTTCTCCTCTGATTTCCGCCGGAACTCTGGGAATGGGCAGACCTCCCATCACTTCCGGGCAGATGGGGATAAACTCTGCTTTTCCCTCCTGTTCCAATTTTGTTTTCCACATTAATACGGTTTCGT
>CAUCIO010000195.1 GCA_958442925.1 uncultured Clostridium sp.
ATATAAACAGGCTGTCAGCGGAGACCCCCTGGAAACCTGCCAATGGGAAAGCCGTCTGGGAGTTGATTTTCTGGATATCCATGCGCCAAAGCAAAAATAAAAAAGTCTTTCTGCTGCACCGATAAAAGAACATAAGTTCGTAAAGAAAAAATACTTGACACCCTGGCTGGCCTATGATATTATAATGCAGGTGATTGGGAATGGAAAAAATTGTGGAACAGACATTGCTTTACGATTTCTATGGCGAGCTGCTGACAGACCACCAGAAAGAAATTTATAAAGATGCAGTGTTTAACGATTTGTCTCTCAGCGAGATTGCCGATGAACAGGGAATCAGCCGTCAGGGCGTTCACGATCTGATTAAGAGATGTGACAGAACATTAGGCGGATACGAGAAAAAGCTTCAGCTGATTCACAAATTTCAGCAGACCAGAGAGCTGGTAGCAGAAATTCATAAGCTGACCAAACAGTTTAAGGAAACAGGAGATGAAGCTTTCATCGACCGGATTGGAGAGATTTCCAGTGACATTATTAAGCTGTAGCGACAGAATACTGTGACAGGACAGGAGGTTTCCGGATGGCTTTTGAGAGCCTTGCAGACAAACTGCAGAATGTATTTAAAAATCTGACTGGAAAAGGCCGTCTGTCAGAGGCTGATGTAAAGGCCGGGCTCAGGGAAGTCAAGATGGCTTTGCTGGAAGCGGATGTCAGCTTTAAAGTAGTAAAGCAGTTTATCAATTCTGTACAGGAAAGGGCAGTGGGACAGGATGTCTTAAATGGTCTGAATCCAGGACAGATGGTAATAAAAATTGTAAATGAAGAGCTGGTAAAGCTGATGGGCTCCGAGATGACGGAGATTTCCTTAAAGCCTGCCAATGAGATCACAGTCATTATGATGGCCGGACTTCAGGGCGCAGGTAAGACGACTACCACAGCTAAGATTGCTGGAAAGCTTAAGGCAAAGGGCAGAAAGCCTCTGCTTGCAGCCTGTGATATTTATCGTCCGGCAGCTATTGACCAGCTGAGAATCAACGGTGAAAAGCAGGGTGTTCCTGTATTTTCCATGGGAACAGGCCATAAGCCGGTAAATATTGCCAAGGCAGCCATTGAGCATGCAGCCAAAAACGGCGATAATGTGGTGATTCTCGATACTGCCGGCCGTCTTCACATTGATGAAGATATGATGAACGAGCTGGTAGAAATCAAAGAACAGATAGCAGTGGATCAGACTCTTCTGATTGTAGATGCCATGACAGGACAGGATGCAGTAAATGTCGCAGGTATGTTCAATGATAAGATTGGCATTGACGGCGTTGTTCTGACTAAGATGGACGGCGACACACGAGGCGGAGCAGCCCTTTCAATCAAGGCAGTAACCGGAAAGCCGATTCTCTATGTGGGAATGGGAGAGAAGCTCTCTGATTTAGAGCAGTTTTATCCGGAACGTATGGCTTCCCGAATTCTGGGAATGGGCGACATCATGTCCATTATTGATAAGGCAACTGCTGTAATTGATGAAGAGAAAGCAAAAGCGCTCTCTCAGAAAATTAAAAAAGCCGAATTTGACTACAACGATTTCTTAGACCAGATGCACCAGATTAAAAAAATGGGCGGCATGGCCAGCATTATGAATATGATGCCGGGTATGAACCAGTTAAAGGGTGTGGATCTGGACGGCAATGAAAAGATGATGGACCGGGTGGAGGCGATTATCCTCTCCATGACAAAAGAAGAACGGGCCAATCCTGACTTATTGAATCCTTCACGCAAGAAACGTATTGCCAAAGGAGCTGGCGTAGATATCGCAGAAGTCAATCGAATTGTTAAACAGTTCGAACAGATGAAAAAAATGATGAAACAACTGCCGGGTATGATGGGCGGCAAGCGCCGAGGCGGACTTGGCGGACTGATGGGAAAGATGAAGCTTCCCTTTTAGATTTTAGAATGAAATGGTTAGTAAATGCAAAAGCATTTTCTATATAAGTTTCCAAATACACAAGGAGGTAAATTACAATGGTAAAGATGAGACTGAAAAGAATGGGTCAGAAGAAGGCACCTTTCTATAGAATTGTCGTTGCAGATTCCAGATCCCCGAGAGACGGAAGATTCATCGAAGAGGTAGGCTACTACGATCCAAACACAGAGCCGAGCACCATCAAGATCGATGAGGAAGCTGCTAAGAAGTGGTTAGCAACAGGCGCTCAGCCAACAGAGACTGTTGGAAAGCTTTTAAAAATCGCTGGTATCCAGTAAATAGCTTGTATGAAAAATGCCTTTTAAAGGCATTTTTCATAGGCCGGCTTCGGAGTTCCGAGTGCGGTCTGCGAGGTGAATGGTATGAAAGAATTAGTGGAAGTGATTGCAAAAGCGCTGGTAGACAACCCAGATGAGGTTGCAGTTACAGAATCTGTAAAAGATGACGAGATCGTAGTTGAGCTGACAGTCGCTTCTTCCGATATGGGTAAGGTGATTGGAAAACAGGGCAGAATTGCAAAAGCGATCCGCTCCGTTGTAAAAGCAGCCGCATCAAAAGAAGATAAGAAAGTTATTGTAGAGATTCAGTAACGAAGAAGCCGCCGGCCTTCATGGTAGACGGCTTTTGTTATTTCAGAAAATGGAGACGACTATGGAACAGTTTTTACGGGTAGGCGTTATTACCTCTCCCCACGGTATCCGCGGCGAGGTAAAAATATTTCCTACAACCGATGATATAAACCGATTTAAAAAACTAAAAGAAGTATATCTGGACACAGGAAAAGAACAGCTCTCTCTTCATGTGGAACAGGTAAAGTTTTTTAAGGGAATGGTAATTTTAAAATTCAAGGAATTTAACAGCATCAACGAGGTGGAGCCATTCCGCAAAAAGGATCTTCTCGTATCCAGGGAACATGCTGTTAAACTGGCTCCCAATGAGAATTTTATTGTGGATCTGATCGGACTTTCTGTGGTAACTGACGAAGGAGAGGAATTTGGAACTGTAAAGGATGTTCTTCAGACAGGCGCCAACGATGTCTACGTCATTACTGGAAAAGATGGTAAGGAATACCTGTTCCCCTCTATCAAGGAATGTATTCTGGATGTGAACCTGGATGAGGGACAGGTTCTGGTGCATATTTTAGACGGCCTTCTGGATCTGTAAAGCTCCCAGGCCGTCTTTTTAAACAGGAGGAAATGATGAACTATCATATACTGACCTTATTTCCACAGATGATTATGGACGGACTAAACAACAGCATCCTCGGCCGTGCCATGGAAAAAGGGCTGATTTCAGCAGATGCAGTGAATATTCGGGATTTTTCACAGGATAAGCACAACCATGTAGATGATTATCCCTACGGCGGCGGCGCCGGCATGGTTATGCAGGCTGGGCCTGTGGTTTCTGCCTATGAAGATCTGGTTGCCCGTCTGGGAAAACGGCCCAGAGTCATCTATATGACTCCCCAGGGGCAGGTGTTCAGCCAGAAAATTGCCGAAGAACTGGCGAAAGAGGAAGACCTTGTTTTTCTCTGCGGCCACTATGAGGGAATCGATGAACGGGCCCTGGATTTAATTGTAACTGATTATCTGTCCATCGGAGATTACGTTTTAACAGGCGGAGAACTTCCGGCCATGGTGATGATCGACTGTATTTCCCGTCTCGTTCCAGGCGTATTAAATAATGACGAATCGGCAGAATTTGAATCTTTCCATGACAATCTCCTGGAATATCCTCAGTATACCCGGCCTGAAGTTTTTCAGGGAATACGGGTTCCTCAGGTGCTGTTAAATGGGGATCACAAAAAAATTGACGTCTGGAGAAGAGAACAGTCCATACGAAGAACCATTGAGCGGCGTCCGGAACTGATGGAGGATGCCTGTCTGACAGAGGCTGAACAGAAATTTGCAGATTCTGTATTCCGCGAACAGGAAACCCTGCGCCGCTCCTCCTATCAGGTTATCAGCCTGGATCTGTTTCAGACCCTTGCTGATGTCAATGCCAGAATTCCGGAAATCTGGAAAGAAATCCTGGGGGAGCATTACACAGACCGACGGGCCAGGGCAGGAGCGGAAGCCATTGTGAGTGCCTACCCTAAGGTATTAAAGAAATCTTTTTCTGAGGATGGGTTCTGTGATATGGAGGAAATATACCGCCGCTGCGCCAGGGAAGCCCTGCGCATTACAGGATTTGGA
>CAUCIO010000196.1 GCA_958442925.1 uncultured Clostridium sp.
AGGATCCTGTCGGAATCCCCCTCCTGATAAAAAAGCGAACCAGAACTGTCAGTCCTACAAAACCATACACAACAGACGGAATCCCTGCCAGAAGATCCACAAAAGGATACAGCACACTTCTCATGGTATCTGAAGCCACACAGGAAAGAAACAGGGCAGTACCAAGACTGACTACGGCAGCCAGAACCAATGCTGCAGCTGAAACATACAGGGTTGCCATGATAAAGTGAAAAATGCCAAAAGACGGTTCTCCTGTATAGGCAATCGGCATCCACCTTCGTCCAAAAAGAAAATCGGGCACTGCCACTTCTTGAAACGTGGGCAGTGCCTCCTTTACTATAAAATATATGACAAAGGCCAGGACCATCACGGTCAGGGCGGTCAGGGCCTTTATCACTGCTGAAACAACAGCATTTAATGTTTTATTCATCTCGATTTACTCAGCTGGTGTAAACGCTGGAATATATCCATTGGCTTCCACCACCTCTGCACCTGTCTGTGAGAAAATATAGTCAATAAACGCCTGCTCGGAAGCAGTGACAGATTCTCCTGTTACAAACATAACCGGTCTCTGAATGGTGTAGGCCCCGCTGATAATATTCTCCTCTGTCGCCTCTACACCATCTACCTTCATGGCTGTCAGAACCTGCTTTTCTGCATTTGCCTTATTGTAAGCGCCAAAACCTGCATAGCCGATTCCCCAGGGATCTCCTGCAATATTAGTAGCTAATTCTGTCATAGATGCAGACTGGGTAGCAGAAGCTGTTACCTCACTGTCTCCCATTACACTCTTCTGGAATACCTCATAAGCGCCTCCTGACAGATCGCGGATATATACGTTAATGGTCTCAGCCGGAAGGGATTCGTCTACCTGATTCCAGGTGGCAATCTCACCGGAAAAGATTTTCTGAATCGTCTCTGTTGTCATATCATCTGTCAGATCACAGATTGGGTTTTCTGCATTTACAGATACTGTAAGAGCATCCTTTGCCACAACGAATTCCTGATAGTCTGCTCCCAGAGCTTCAATCTCAGAATCCTTCATTTCTCTGGCTACCATACCAAAGTCTGCTGTACCGTCAATCGCAGCACTGACTCCCACACCAGAGCCGCCCGGAGCTACATACACAGAAATATTGCTGTCTGGAAATGATGCATCAACCTTGTCCCATGTCACATACTCCTCCGTAAATGAAGAAGCCAGAGATGACATAATCGGATATAAAGAAGTAGAACCGCAGAATAAGATAGATGACTGGAATTCATCTGCTTCTTTTGCCTCTGTTTCTTTAACAGACTCGCTTTCAGAAGCCGCAGCTGTTTCTGCCTTTGTCTCAGCAACGCTTTCTTTTGCAGTCTGTCCAGCTCCGCAGGCTGTCAGACTCAGCGCCATGGCTGCTGATGTAAGAACTGCTAATGTTTTTCTCATAGTATCCTCCCTCTGAGCACAGCGTTTTTCATCTGTCTCACGTTTATTTAGAATATTTTACATTCTTTACATTTCGAGGATAACACGAAACAAAGAGAGGCTCAAATTGTTTTTACCTATGAACCTCTCTTTGCTATTGACATTATCTATTATTCACTTAAATATGCTTTCTTGACCTGATCATTGTTCATCAGTTCCTTGGCATCTCCTCTGAGTACAATCTTTCCTGTTTCAAGAACGTACGCCTTGTTAGCGATAGAAAGAGCTTTCTTGGCATTCTGCTCCACCAGGAGAACCGTAGTTCCCTCTGCGCTGATTTCCTTGATAATCTCAAAAATCTCGTTCACATACAGAGGAGAAAGACCCATGGACGGCTCGTCCATAACAATCAGCCTTGGATGGGACATCAGGGCCCGGCCCATGGCTAACATCTGCTGCTCTCCGCCTGAGAGGGTTCCTGCCAGCTGATTCTTTCTCTCTTCCAGTCTCGGAAAACGCTTGTAAATCTTCTGAATGGTTTCCTCGCTCTCCTGCTTATTGTTTCTTGTATAGGCTCCCATTTTCAGGTTCTGCAGAACCGTCAGCTGGGCAAATACCCGGCGTCCTTCCGGCACATGGGCAATTCCCATGGATACCAGCTTATGACCTGGAAGCTTGGTAATATCCTTTCCTTCAAATACAATACTTCCCGATTTTACCGGAATCAGGCCTGTAAGTGCATGAAGCGTTGTCGTCTTTCCAGCTCCGTTAGCTCCGATAAGGGCAATGACATCTCCCTCCTCCACCTCAAAGGAGATTCCTTTAAGGGCCTGGATTACACCGTAATAGACATTTAAGTCCTTGACCTCCAGCATTGCCATGACTCTGACCTCCTAAATTTCAAATCTTTCTTTTTCTCTCTATTCTGCTGTCTCTTACTCTCCCAGATAAGCCTTGACAACTTCTGGATTATTGAGCACCTCTCCTGTCGGTCCCTCTGTCAGCACATGTCCGAAATTCAGCACAGTCAGCTTTTCACAGATTCCTGACACCAGTTTCATATCGTGCTCAATCAGAAGAATGGTCATATCGAAATGATCCCGGACAAACTGAATCGTATCCATCAGCTCTTTTGTCTCATTTGGATTCATGCCGGCTGCCGGCTCGTCTAAGAGAAGAAGCTTTGGTTCTGTAGCCAGAGCTCTGGCAATCTCCAGCTTTCTCTGCTTTCCATAAGGCAGGTTAGAGGCCTTCACTGCAAATTCCTGTTCCAGATCAAATACCTTTAAAAGCTCAAGAGCCTTCTCATCCATTTCGCGCTCCACTTTCCTGTATTTGGGAAGGCGGAAAATTCCTGTAAGAGCGCTGTACTGATAATGATTGTGCAGTCCTACCTTTACATTATCGAGCACACTCAAATCCTTAAATAAACGGATATTCTGGAATGTTCTTGCTATTCCTCCGCGGTTAATTTCTATATTTTTCTTTCCTGCAATATTTTTTCCATCTAAAAGGATCATTCCTCCGTCTGGTTTGTACACTCCCGTCAGAAGGTTAAATACTGTCGTCTTTCCGGCTCCATTGGGGCCGATCAGACCGTAAAGCTGGCCTTTTTCAATGGTAATATTAAAATCATCTACTGCCTTCAGTCCGCCGAAGGAGATACTTAAATTTTTTACTTCCAGCATTGCCATGTCTTACTCCTCCTTCGCCTGTCTCTTATTTTTTCTAAGCGACGCTGCAGCACGGCTTCTGAGCTCCTTCGCTTTTGGGCTGGAGTTGAGCAGCATCATTGCAATCAGAACAATGGCGTAAATCAGCATTCTGTAATTGCTGAGTCCTCGCAAAAGCTCTGGAAGCAGTGTCAGTACTACTGCCGCAATGATAGAGCCGCGGATATTTCCAATTCCGCCCAGCACTACGAATACCAGAATCATAATAGACATATTGTAACCAAAAGCTTTCGGCGTAGCTGCCAGAGTTGCCAGATTATGAGCATAAAGGACACCTGCCACTCCTGCTAATGCCGCTGATACAGCGAAAGCCATCAGCTTATATTTTGTAATATTGATTCCTACAGATTCAGCCGCAATCCGGTTATCCCTGATCGCCATAATCGCTCTTCCTGTTCTGGAGTGAACCAGATTCAGAACAATAAAAAGAGTAATCAGCACCAGAATAATGCCAATGGTAAAAGTAGCCGCCTTGGGAGTTCCTGTAATCCCCTGGGCACCTTTGATAATTACTTCTCCGCCTTCTTCCAGATTCAGGGAGGAGGCATCTTTTAAAGAAAAATGAATTCCTCTGCTGTCAACTCCCACAAACAGGGCGTTGATCAGATTTTTAATGATCTCTCCAAACGCCAGGGTTACAATCGCAAGATAGTCTCCCTTCAGCCTGAGAACAGGAATTCCAATAATCAGGCCACAGACAGCCGCTGCTGCCGCTCCGATTATAATTGCCCCGATAAAAAGAAGAAGCACTGCCTGATCATTATTCTTGGCAATATCAAAGGTCTTCATCATGGAATTTGTAAAAAATGCGCCTGCAAACGCACCTACGCACATAAAGCCTGCATGTCCCAGACTCAGTTCTCCCAGAATGCCTACTGTCAGATTCAGGGAAACTGCCAGAATTACATAGGTACACAGAGGAACTAAAATTCCCTTTAACAGGCTTGTCATTCCTCCTGCTGCTGTCAGAACCTGAATCAAAACAAAGCAGGCCAGGACTATGCCATATGTGA
>CAUCIO010000197.1 GCA_958442925.1 uncultured Clostridium sp.
TCATGAGGCAGGCGGCGTTCTTACTTATGGTATTCCGGAGTTCCGTCTTCCAAAGAGCGGAGTAGTTCAGCCGGAGATCGACAATGTAAAGAAGCTGGGCGTAGAGATTGAGACAAACGTAGTAATCGGAAAATCTGTTACAATCGACGATCTGATGGAGAAGGAAGGCTTTGACGCTGTATTCATCGGTTCCGGAGCAGGACTTCCGAAGTTCATGGGAATTCCGGGAGAGAACTCCAACGGCGTATTCTCTGCCAACGAGTACCTGACAAGAAGCAACCTGATGAAGGCATTCCGCGATGACTATGACACACCAATCGCAGCTGGACACAAGGTAGCTGTAGTCGGCGGCGGAAACGTGGCTATGGATGCTGCCAGAACAGCACTCCGTCTCGGCGCTGAGGTTTACATTGTATACAGAAGAAGTGAGGCAGAGCTTCCGGCCCGTGTGGAGGAAGTTCACCACGCTAAGGAAGAGGGAATCCAGTTCCACCTTCTTACAAACCCTGTAGAGATCCTGGCAGACGACAACGGCTGGGTAAAGGGCATTGTATGCCGCAAGATGGAGCTTGGCGAGCCGGATGAGTCCGGAAGAAGACGTCCGGTAGAGGTTGCAGGTTCTGACTACACATTAGATGTAGATACTGTTATTATGGCTCTTGGAACTTCACCGAACCCGCTGATTTCCAACACAACCAAGGGACTTGAGGTAAACAAGTGGAAATGTATCGTAGCAGACGAAGCTAACGGAAAGACAACCAAGGAAGGTGTTTATGCCGGCGGAGATGCTGTAACAGGTGCAGCAACTGTTATCCTTGCTATGGAGGCAGGCCGTGCCGGAGCAAAGGGAATCCACGAGTTCCTGTCCGGACAGAAGGCAGAATAGCTGAAATTTTAAAATAACAAATAAAAGAAGGCTGAGACAGAACGTCCGGCCGGAGTAAAGGGGCATGATAGACAAGTATCATGCCCCCTTTGGTTTATCAGATAAACTTTCAAAGAAGGAGAGAAGAAGGGATGAAAAAACAGGTTGATTTACTTCATGGAAATATCATTTCATCCTTGACGGAGCTGGCTCTTCCCATCATGGGAACTGCGGCGGTGCAGATGGCCTACAACCTGACGGATATGGCGTGGATTGGACAGGTAGGAGCGCCTGCTGTGGCCTCCGTAGGTGCGGCTGGCATGTATACCTGGCTTTCCAACGGCCCGGTTATGCTGGCTAAAATGGGCGGACAGGTCAAGGTGGCTCATTCCCTGGGAGAGGGGAGAATGGAAAGGGCGGCTCAGTTTGGCAGAGGAGCGCTGCAGCTGACTGTTTTTCTGGCTGTGCTTTACGGCCTGATTATGAATCTGTTTACCCATCGGCTGATTGGCTTTTTTGGACTGGGAGATCCGAAGATTATAGGGGATGCAGTCATGTATCTTCGTATCGCAGGCGGTCTGATTATTTTTAACTATCTGAATCAGACGCTGACAAACCTGTTTACAGCCATTGGGAACAGCAAAGTCCCCTTTGCAGCTAACTGTATCGGTATGCTCAGTAATATTGTGCTGGATCCCATGCTGATTTTTGGGATTGGATTTTTCCCTGAAATGGGAGTGGCAGGAGCGGCTGTTGCAACAGTGGCTTCCCAGGCAGTGGTGACAGCTGTGATGCTGTGGCATGTAAAGCGGGATACGATTTTATTTAACAGGATCCGTTTCTGGAAGAAAACGCCGCTTCCTTATTTCGCCAGTATGATTAAAATCGGATTCCCGTCTGCTGTGCAGGAATCTCTTTACTGCGGCATTTCCATGATTCTCACCAGGTTTGTCACAGGCTGGGGAGACACGGCGGTGGCAGTTCAGAGAGTGGGAGGTCAGATAGAGTCCCTGTCCTGGATGACGGCAGAGGGCTTTGGAATGGCTATTAATGCCTTTGTGGGACAGAACTACGGGGCAAAGCAGTACAGCAGAATGAAAAAAGGATATTTTGTGGCGGCGGGAATGATGATCGCCTGGGGAGCTCTGATTACGGTGATTATGCTGGCTTTCAGTACCCCAATTTTCAGTCTGTTCATCCATGAAGCAGATGTAGTGCCTTATGGCGCTGACTATCTCAGAATCATGGGAGTCGGACAGATTTTCATGTGCGTGGAACTGATGACAGTGGGAGCTCTGGCGGGTATGGGTAAAACGCTGTACAGCTCAATTATCAGTATTCTTCTCACCTCAGCCAGGATTCCGTTGGCTATGGCCTTTGGCTCTACAGCCCTTGGACTGAATGGAATCTGGTGGGCGCTGACCGTATCCAGTATTCTGAAGGGTATTATATTCTTCCTTGTCTGCTGCCTTGTGTTCAAAAAAATCATTCCGGCCGGAAGAGAGAAAGAACGGCAGAATTAGGCGCAAATTTTAGTTAATTTTTTGCGGCCATTTGATTGACTAATTGGCTTATCCATGCGATAATACGATTAGTACGGTGTGATAAAATTAACAATGTACTAAAACATTTGTTTGAAAGGAGTCATACAATGATTTATTCACATGAAGTAGAAAAGATGTGTACAGTTGCACAGGGTGTCTGTCATGGCGCAGCTCCGATTCCGGAGGAGGCAAAGTGGGTTCAGGCTAAGGAAATTAAGGATATTTCCGGTTTAACACACGGTGTGGGCTGGTGTGCTCCGCAGCAGGGAGCCTGCAAGCTGACTCTGAACGTAAAGGACGGCGTAATCCAGGAGGCGCTTGTAGAGACACTTGGCTGCTCCGGTATGACACACTCTGCAGCTATGGCAGCTGAGGTTCTTCCGGGCAGAACCATCCTTGAGGCGCTGAACACAGACCTTGTATGTGATGCAATCAACACAGCCATGAGAGAACTGTTCTTACAGATCGTTTACGGAAGAACACAGAGTGCATTCTCTGAGGATGGACTTCCGATTGGAGCAGGACTTGAGGATCTGGGAAAGGGACTCCGCTCTCAGGTTGGAACCATGTACGGTACATTAAAGAAGGGACCCCGCTATCTTGAGATGGCAGAGGGATATGTAACAGGAATCGCTCTGGATGCAGAGGATCAGATCATCGGATACCAGTATGTAAACCTTGGAAAGATGACTGATTTCATTAAGAAAGGCGACGATCCGACAACTGCTTACGAGAAGGCTAAGGGACAGTACGGCCGTGTGGCAGACGCTGTAAAGATCATCGATCCAAGAGAAGAGTAATTGAACTGCTATTTTGAAATTATGCAGTGACAGAGAGATTGTTAATTACATATCAAGGAGGAAAACCACTCATGGCATTATTTGAATCATATGAGAGAAGAATTGATAAAATCAATTCCGTATTAAACAGCTATGGAATTGCTTCTATCGAAGAAGCTGAGAAAATCACAAAGGACGCCGGACTGGACGTTTACAATCAGGTAAAGGGAATTCAGCCGATCTGCTTCGAGAACGCATGCTGGGCATATATTACAGGTGCGGCTATTGCTATCAAGAAGGGCTGCCGCAAGGCATCCGACGCAGCAGCAGCAATCGGAGAGGGACTTCAGGCATTCTGTATTCCAGGTTCTGTAGCTGACCAGAGAAAGGTTGGTTTAGGCCATGGAAATCTTGGAAAGATGCTTCTGGAAGAGGATACAGACTGCTTCTGCTTCTTAGCAGGCCACGAGTCCTTTGCAGCGGCAGAGGGCGCTATCGGTATCGCAGAGAAGGCAAACAAGGTTCGTAAAAAACCGCTGCGCGTTATCTTAAACGGTTTAGGAAAGGACGCTGCACAGATCATTGCCAGAATCAACGGTTTTACCTATGTTGAGACACAGTACGACTACTACACAGGAGAGTTAAAGGAAGTATTCAGAAAAGCATACTCTGACGGTCCTCGTGCAAAAGTAAACTGCTACGGCGCAAACGATGTTCGTGAAGGCGTTGCTATCATGTGGAAGGAGAATGTAGACGTTTCTATCACAGGAAACTCCACAAACCCGACACGTTTCCAGCATCCGGTAGCAGGTACTTACAAGAAGGAGCGTGTTGAGGCAGGCAAGAAGTACTTCTCCGTAGCATCCGGCGGCGGTACAGGACGTACTCTTCACCCAGACAACATGGCAGCAGGTCCGGCTTCTTACGGTATGACTGATACCATGGGACGTATG
>CAUCIO010000198.1 GCA_958442925.1 uncultured Clostridium sp.
GTGAAAGAGATTGTTCTGATGGGAGGCATTACAGAGCCTCTGGTATTTCAGAAAAAGATCATGGACGAGCTGAATTTTTCCTGCGATCCGGCCGCTTCTCTGGCTGTTCTGACAGGAAAAACAGATGTCTCAGTTATCACTGGAAACAACTGCCTGAAAGTGCTGTTTACAAAGAAAGATTATAAAAAGCGCCTGTTTTCTTCAGAAAATCCGGCAGCCATGTATATCAGGGAGAAGACAGATTACTGGTTTGGCTACAATGAAACGGATTATGGAATCGGAGGCTTTTATAACTGGGATGTGACGGCAGCAGTCTATCTGATGCATCCGGAGCTGTTTTCAGACAGTAAAAGCTCCTTCTGCCTTTCGGAGGAAGACTTAAAAACAGGATATCTGCGGGAAGGGGGCAAAGGAAGCAGCTGCCAGGAGAACCGCGGCATCATAAGCAGTTTAAATCTGCCTGTAATCGGAGAGGAAGAAGCCTTCAAGGACAACATCTACAGCGCCTGGATGCAGGTGAAGATGAGAGAAAAAAAGGAATAAAAGAAATGTACAAAAAGAGCAGAAGGCCTGCAGCAGCTTTGGTGGAGCGCGAAACCTTCTGCTCTTTTTGGCAGTGTTTTTAAATCGTAATCAGATTGTATTCTCTCGTTCCGATTCCCAGCTTTTCAGCGTGTTCTAAGGCAACCATCCAGTTTGTTTCAGGGTGAACATCTGTAAAGTGATCGTGATGGCAGTGTTCTTTTTCACTTAAAACGCTTCCTGCCATGACTGGCTGGCGGTTGACTGCATCAGCGCAGGCCATATCCAGGGCTACCGGATCGAAGGAGGCGAACATACCCACATTGGGAACAATCGGTACATCGTTTTCTGCATGGCAGTCGCAGTAGGGGGATACATCTACAACCAGGCTGATGTGGAAGTGAGGGCGATCTTTAACTACCGCCAGAGTATACTCTGCAATTTTTTTATTTAATATATCATTGGACTCGTCGCAGTGGTTTGCCACAGCGTCCACAGGGCAGACTCCGATGCAGCGGCCGCAGCCAACGCATTTATTCTCATCAATAAAGGCTTTCTTTTCCTGGAAGGAGATAGCTCCATGGGCGCAGTTTCTCTCGCAGGCATGACATCCAATACATTTATCCTGAAGAATGAAGGGGCTGGTAGCATTGTGCATCTCCATTTTTCCGGCGCGGGAACCGCAGCCCATTCCAATATTTTTGATGGCGCCTCCAAATCCGGTAGACTCGTGGCCCTTGAAGTGATTCAGGGAGATAAAAATATCAGCGTCCATAATGGCCTGTCCGATTTTAGCTTCTTTTACGTACTCTCCGTCTACAGGTACAAGGGTTTCATCCGTTCCTTTCAATCCGTCGGCGATTAAAATATGGCAGCCTGTGGTGAATGGATTGTAGCCGTTGGTATAGGCGGAATCCAGGTGATCCAGGGCATTTTTGCGTCCTCCTACGTAAAGCGTGTTGCAGTCTGTTAAGAAAGGCTTTCCGCCGTGTTCCTTAATCAGATCGGCCAGTACCCTGGAGTAATTGGGGCGCAGGTAAGCCAGATTTCCCGGTTCGCCAAAGTGGATTTTAATAGCAGCGTATTTGTTCTGGAAGTCAATCTGATCAAAAAGACCGGCTTTTTTAATCAGGCGCTCCAGCTTCTGAAGCAGATTTTCGCGAAATGAGGTTCGGAAGGTTGTAAAATACACGTTGGATGGTGTCATAGGTAAGTCCTCCTTTAGTGCTAGATTAATTAGGAATAGTTTATCATAAAAAACAGTGAATGAAAAGATGAGAGGAGAAAAGAAAGTTTTCTTTTCTGTATTTGCCTTATTCTATTGACATTCCAGACAGAGAAAGATAAGATCCTAGAGAAGAGACAGACAACAGGAGGAGGAGCAATATGGAGCATGAAGTATTTTTAAACAGACTTTTGAATGCTGTGACAGTTTCGGGGGACATTGCACAGGGAAGCCAGATCGTGAAGGAGGAGATGGAACCCTTTGCAGACCAGGTATGTACAGATATTCTGAATGATACAGTGGCAGTGCTGAATCCGCAGGCAGAGAAGAAAATTCTGGCTACGGCTCATTTAGATGAAATCGGTCTTGTGATTACCTGCGCAGATGACCAGGGATATTTATACGCGATTGACAGGGGAGGGGTGATTCCCCAGACCTATCCGGGACATCAGGTGCAGATCCACACAGAGAATGGAATCGTGAAAGGCGTGGTAAACGGCGCCAGAGATCTGTGCAAAAAAGAAAAGATGGACGTTACAGACCTGGTGATTGATATTGGAGCTGATTCAAAGGAGGAGGCTTTACGCATTGTAAAGCCAGGCTCTACCGTTACCTTTGACTGCGGCCTTGAGAAGCTTTCCGGCGGCAGATTTTCCGGCAGAGCCCTGGATGACCGGCTGGGAGTGTTTATCATTATGGAGGCCTTTAAGCGTGTGAAAAAGGCAGGCTCTGAGAGAGGGATCTACTGTGCGGCTACAGCAGGTGAGGAGACTACGAAAAATGGCGCTTACTTTACAGCAGAAGCTGTAAAACCGGATTTGGCCGTGGTGGTAGATGTGACATACTGCACGGACTATCCATATGG
The DNA here is from genome assembly GCA_958442925.1 of uncultured Clostridium sp. GTDB lineage: Bacteria > Bacillota > Clostridia > Lachnospirales > Lachnospiraceae > Otoolea. Next base: position 2,613 of record CAUCIO010000198.1, read on the forward strand.
ATATTCGGTAAAAGAAGCTGGAGAGGTGAAGCTGGGAGCAGGTCCGGTGCTCTGCAACAGTCCGCTGATTCCTCCTCAGTTAAACCGCCAGGTGGAGGAAATCGCCGCCAGACGCGGAATTCCGGTTCAGTATGAGACAGCCAGCCGTCTGACCTGCACAGATGCAGACAAGATTCATTTTGAAAACGGAGGTACTCCGGTGATTCTGATATCGATTCCGCTCCGGTATATGCATTCCCCGGCGGAAGTGGCAGATGAAAAAGATGTGGAAGGCTGCATCGGACTGGTAGCAGGTATTCTGGAAGAGTTTGAACTTTAGAAGAGTATGAAAATAAGGAAAAGCTTTCCTGTTCCAATGAAAGTCACAGGAAAACTTTTCCTTATTTTGTGAATCAACAAACGTAATAATAATAAAACAGCCCCTCAGGCAGCCGAACAGTTACGAACCGGCCGTCTGGGGGCTTATTATTATTTTAGAAAATACACCTTTCTTTGAAAGGTTTATTCTTTTACAGCTCCTCCCATAACGCCTGCTACGAACTGCTTCTGGAATACCATGAAGATAATCAGAATCGGAAGAGTAGCGATAGCAGTTGCCAGAAGAATTACTGCAAAGTCCTTGTTGGTTGGGTTACCGTCCAGAATCGCAAGAGCAACAGGGAAGTTGTACATTTCCTTTTCCTCTAACACGATTAAAGGCCACATGAAGTTGTTCCACATGCTGGTAAACATATAGATAACCAGGGCGCTTAAAGCCGGTTTTACGTTCGGAAGCACGATACGGCAGAAGATGCCGAATTCGCTGTAGCCGTCGATTCTGGCCGCCTCCACGAGAGCCGTCGGGAAGTTCGTCATATTCTGCCGCATCAGGAAAATGCCAAAGGCATTGGCCAGAGCGGGCAGAATAACAGCTGCGTAAGTGTTTGTCATCTCGACGGAGACAAACAGCTGGAATAACGGAACGTACATAACCTGAGGAGGGATCATCATGGAAATCATAATGAAACCGAAAATCAGGCCTTTTCCCTTGAACTCAAATTTGGCAAGTACATAGCCAGCGGAAGAGTAGAGAATCACAGCCAGCAGGGTGAATACGACGGAAATAAAAATCGTATTGAAGGCAACGCGGAAAATGTCCATTTTCTCGACCAGAACAGAGAAGTTCTGAGCCAGCATAGTGCCTGGGAGCAGCTTAGGCGGCGCAGCAAGAATCTCCTGGTTTGTGTTTGTTCCGCTGACAAACATGAAGTAAAACGGAAACAGAGAAAGGATGGCTGCCAATATTAAAAAGATATAAACAGATATTTTTTTAATCATGTCAATCCTCCTTGCTCATTCTGAACTGAATGTAGGATAATATTCCGATAATAATAACCATCACATATCCTAAAGCAGAGGCAAAGCCGAACTTCAGGAACTTGAAGCCGTTATCATAGAGGTATTCTCCCAGTGTAATAGTTGCATAGTTTGGTCCGCCCTGTGTCAGAATGTATGGCTCATCGAAGAGCTGAAGCGTACCGATGGTAGA
>CAUCIO010000199.1 GCA_958442925.1 uncultured Clostridium sp.
TTTTCATATACATACTTGTCTCCTACCGCTGTCTTTTCAAAGGCAATTCCTTCCCGCTCCAGAGCCTTATAGAGGCCGAAGTTGGACATAATCGTAGTGACAACTGTATTGTTTACAAGACTTCCCTGCTCCTTCATGTACTTTCCGCAGATGTACATAATCTTGTCACCGTCCACCAGGTTTCCTTCGCCATCCACTGCCAGGCAGCGGTCAGCGTCTCCGTCATAGGCAAAACCCACGTCCAGGCCGTTCTCCACCACGTACTTCTGCAGCCCCTCGATATGGGTGGATCCGCAGTTGGTGTTAATATTTACTCCGTCTGGATTGTTGTGGATCACATGGGTTTCTGCGCCCAGAGCGTCAAACACGTTCTTGGCAATGGCGGAAGCACTTCCGTTGGCACAGTCCAGTCCTACTTTCTTATTCTTGAAGGAGCGGGTGGCAATGGAAATCAGATAGCCGATATAGCGGTTTCTTCCTGCCGCATAGTCTACGGTACGGCCAATCTGATCTCTCACAGCATAAGGAATCTCTCCCATCTCCCCGTCCAGGTACTTCTCAATCTCTGTGATAACTTCTTCTTCCAGCTTCTCACCCTTTTCATTGATGACTTTGATTCCATTGTCATAGAATGGGTTATGGCTGGCAGAAATCATGATTCCGCAGCTGAACTCCTCTGTGCGGACCACATAGGAAACGCTGGGAGTCGTGGTGACGTGGAGCAGGTATGCGTCTGCTCCTGAAGCTGTCAGACCGGCTACCAGTGAATACTCGAACATATAGCTGCTGCGTCTCGTATCCTTTCCAATCACAACCCGGCATTTCTCCTCCGGCTTCTTCTTTCCGTAATACCAGCCGAGGAAACGGCCTACCTTATAGGCGTCCTCCACTGTCAGCGTTACGTTTGCCTCGCCGCGGAATCCATCCGTGCCAAAATACTTTCCCATGTTTCCTTTCCTCCTGTTTTATGTCAACTAGATATGGTCCCCGTTCTGTCCTGCTTCCCCCGTCTGATTCCTCCTACAGAATCTCCTTTAAATACCTGTTTAACGCATCCTGCCATGCTGGAAGCGGTTCAAAGCCGTTGGCAGCCAGCTTGCTCTTATCCATACGGCTGTTCATCGGGCGTTTGGCCTTAGCAGGGAACTGAGAACTGTCTACCGGTGTTACCTTCACCTCTGCCATACCTGCCTGCTTAAAGATCTCGCAGGCAAACTCATACCAGCTGCAGAAGCCCTCATTGGTCGCATGATAGCGTCCGTAATGCTCGGACTCTGTCATATCCACCAGAAGTCTGGCCAGATCGTAGGTGTAGGTCGGAGAGCCGATCTGATCGTCCACTACGCTGACAGCGCCTCTCTCCTTTCCCAGGCGCAGCATGGTTCTGATAAAGTTCTTTCCGTTTACGCCAAATACCCAGGCAATGCGGACAATGAAGAACTTCTTTACCAGCTCCTCCACGGCCATCTCGCCCTCGCATTTTGTCACTCCGTATACATTTAACGGATCTCTTGCATCATCCGGCTCCCAGGGACGTGTACCCTGTCCATCAAACACATAATCTGTGCTGATATACACCATTTTAATATCCAGATCCCGGCAGACAAGGGCAATATTTCTCGTTCCGTCAGCATTCACACGGCGGCACAGATCCACATTGTCCTCAGCTGCGTCTACTGCAGTATATGCGGCACAGTGGATGACTGCATCTGGATTCGCCTCTGTAATCACCTGGCGGCAGGCATCCCCATCCGTGATATCCATCTCGTCTACATCGACGCCTACAGCCTCATGTCCTCTCTTTGTCAGCTCATTTACCACATCGTAGCCCAGCTGGCCCTTTACGCCTGTTACTAATACTTTCATTATAATCTGTCTCCATACATTTCTTCAAAATAGTTCTGGTACTCGCCGCTGATAATGTGCTTCCACCAGTCCTGATTGTCCAGATACCACTGAATGGTCTGGGCAATTCCTGTGTCGAAATTGTACTTCGGCTCCCAGCCCAGCTCAGTCTCCATCTTGGTCGGATCGATGGCGTAGCGAAGGTCATGGCCCGGGCGATCCTTTACGTACTTGATTAAGCTCTCCGGCTTGCCGAGGGCTTTCAGAATCGTCTTTACTACCTCCAGATTCGTTCTCTCGTTGTGGCCTCCGATGTTGTAGACCTCACCCTCGCGGCCCTTGTGAATAATCAAATCAATGGCCTCACAGTGGTCGGATACATGGAGCCAGTCACGGACATTGGCGCCGTCTCCGTAAACAGGAAGCTCCTCATCAGCCAGAGCGCGGCTAATCATAAGAGGAATCAGCTTCTCCGGGAAATGGTAGGGGCCGTAGTTGTTGGAGCAGCGGGAAATGGTCACCGGAAGTCCGTAGGTTCTGTGGTAAGCCAACACGAACAGGTCTGCTGCTGCCTTGGAGGAGGAATAAGGGCTTGAAGTATGAAGCGGTGTCTCCTCTGTGAAGAACAGATCCGGACGGTCTAACGGAAGATCGCCGTACACCTCGTCGGTAGATACCTGGTGATAGCGCTTAATGCCGTACTCCTTGCAGGCATCCAGAAGAGTAGTTGTTCCCATTACGTTAGTGCGGACAAAGCTCTCCGGATCCGTGATGGAGCGGTCTACATGGCTCTCAGCGGCAAAGTTTACCACTACATCCGGCTTCTCCTCTTCAAATAATCGGAAAATAAACTCCCTGTCAGCAATATCACCCTTTACAAACTTGTAGTTCGGCTTTCCTTCCACCGGCTTTAAGGTTTCCAGATTGCCTGCGTAGGTTAAAAGATCCAGGTTTACAATCTGATAGTCCGGGTACTTATTTACCATATGGTGTACAAAATTTCCGCCGATGAAACCGGCTCCTCCTGTTACAATAATTTTCATATCTGTTTCTCCTGTCTGACTTTTTCTGTCATTTCTGAAATTTCAGTTTTTATCTTAGTTCTGATGGAGCTTATCTACATATTTTCCGTCTAAAATGTCTTTTAAATACTTTCCATACTGATTTTTCTTATAAACTTCGTAGGCAGCCATCACGTCTTCCCGGCTGATCCAGCCGTTTAAGTAGGCGATCTCCTCCAGGCAGGCAATCTTTCTGTGCTGGTGGGTCTCTACTGTCTTGACAAAGTTCGTAGCCTCTACTAAGGACTCGTGGGTTCCTGTATCCAGCCAGGTAAAGCCCTGTCCTAACAAAATCACGTCCAGCTCTCCCTTTTCCAGATAAATACGGTTCAGATCTGTGATTTCCAGCTCGCCTCTGGCAGACGGCTTTAAGCTCTTGGCAAACTCTACCACCCGGTTGTCATAGAAATACAGGCCTGTCACACAGTAATTGGACTTGGGTTTCTCCGGCTTCTCCTCGATGGAAACAGCTTTTCCCTTCTCATCGAATTCTACGATTCCGAACCGCTCCGGATCGTCCACATAGTAGCCAAATACAGTAGCTCCTGATTCTTTGGAGGCAGCTGCCCTGAGACGCTTCGGAAGTCCCTGCCCCTGGAAAATATTGTCTCCCAGAATCATGGCTACAGAGTCATTCCCAATAAATTCCTCTCCAATGATAAAGGCCTGGGCCAGTCCGTCCGGACTTGGCTGAACGGCATAGCTTAAATCAATTCCAAACTGGTGTCCGTCCCCTAAAAGCTCCTGAAACCGGGGCGTATCCTCCGGCGTGGAGATGATCAGGATGTCGCGGATTCCTGCGCTCATCAGCACAGAGATCGGATAATAGATCATGGGCTTATCATAGATGGGCAGAAGCTGTTTCGATGTTACCTTTGTAAGCGGATACAGACGTGTTCCTGAACCGCCTGCTAAAACGATTCCCTTCATAATTTTTCTCCTTGTACTTCCTTGTTCCCTGCGTATTTCCTGCTTTTAGGCAGACTTATGCACTATAGGTAATATACCATAGATGGGCTCTTTAGTAAATGTTTACGGCTTACGAAATCCTTAATATCTTATAAAAAAGAAGAGCCTGAGAAGGTATGCGCCCTCTCCGGCCCTGTCTTTCTCTCTTTCTTTTTGTTTCCTGAAAAATTATTCTAACACAGTTTGCTTCCATTGGCTGTCAGCTTGAACCTGCATCCCAATACCTCGGCTACTC
>CAUCIO010000200.1 GCA_958442925.1 uncultured Clostridium sp.
TTTCTTATCTTATATATCAATAGTTTAATAGATGCCTCATACGGCTCTGTTTCGTTTTCAGATAGCGGAGATCGTAAGGGGTAGCGGCCATCTGAATGGGTACACGCTGGGATATGTGCAGGCCGAATTCAGAGAGCTGGTAAACCTTGTCCGGATTATTCGTCAGCAGCCGTAAGCTTTTCACCCCTAATTCCCGCAGAATCTGAGCTCCTATATAGTATTCCCGCTCGTCTGCCTGAAAGCCTAAAGCCAGATTGGCGTCTAAAGTGTCCATCCCTTTTTCCTGCAGTTCATAGGCGCGGAGCTTGTTAATCAGGCCGATTCCCCGCCCTTCCTGGCGCATGTACAGAAGAATTCCCCGTCCTTCCTTTTCGATCTGCATCATGGCGGAGGACAGCTGCTGTCCGCAGTCGCAGCGCAGGGAACCGAAAGTATCTCCAGTCAGGCATTCTGAATGGACACGGCATAAAACGTCACAGCCGTCTCCGATGTCGCCTTTCACCAGTGCAATATGATGCTCTCCGTTTAATCGGCTGACAAAACCGTAGGCCATAAAATCACCGAATTTTGTGGGCATATGAACGGCTGTTACCTGATCCACCAGTTTTTCATGGCACTTCCGATATTCCTGCAAATCGCGGATGGTGATAAATTTCATATGAAAGCGCTCCGCTAATTTCATCAGTTCAGGAGTACGCATCATGGTTCCGTCATCCCTCATGATTTCACAGCACAGGCCGCATTCTTTCAGACCGGCCAGACGGCACAGGTCTACAGTGGCTTCAGTATGGCCGCTGCGTTCCAGTACCCCGTTTTTTCTGGCCAGGAGAGGAAACATATGCCCTGGTCTGCGAAAATCCTCTGGTTTTGCAGAATTGTCTACACAGGCCAGAGCGGTGACAGACCGCTCAGCAGCAGAGATGCCTGTGGAAGTGGAGGTGTGGTCAATGGATACAGTAAAGGCTGTTTCATGATTGTCAGTATTGTGCTGTACCATCTGGGGAATCTGAAGCTTTTTAATATAATGTTCCGCCATGGGCATACAGATCAGGCCTTTGCCGTAGGTAGCCATAAAATTAATATTTTGTGCAGAGGCAAATTCAGCGGCACAGATAAAATCTCCTTCATTTTCGCGATCTGGATCATCCGTTACCAGAATAATGTTTCCCTGCCGTAAATCCTCCAGTGCTTCCTCGATTGTATTAAATTTCATAAGACATACCTCCTAAAATCCATAGTGGGATAGAAATTCTCTCGTAATGCTGCTTGTTTTCTGCTGCTGTCTGGCAGGCTGGCACAGCTTTTCAACATATTTTCCGATAACATCTGTCTCCAGATTGACCGTGTCTCCGCAGCAGCGGCAGTGAAGGCTGGTCTGGCAGATGGTGTGGGGGATCACAGACACAGAAAAGCTGTCCGGTCTGACAGACGCTACGGTCAGGCTGATTCCGTCTACTGTGACAGAACCTTTTTCCACAATGTAGTGCAGAATTTCCGGGGCTGTCTGAATCGTAAACCAGACAGCAGTATCATCCTGCTGTATTTTCTGGATAATTCCGACTCCATCTGCGTGTCCTGTCACAATATGACCGCCGAAACGCCCGTTTGCCGACATGGCCCGTTCCAGATTGACGGCTGCTCCGGCTGTGAGCTGTGAAAGAGAGGAGCGGTTCAGGGTTTCGTGCATTACGTCTGCAAAAAAACAGTGGGAAAGCAGGCGGGTGACAGTCAGACAGATGCCGTTTACCGCGATGCTGTCTCCAATTCTGGTATGTTTCAACACTTTGTCTGCCTCAATCATCAGAACAGCAGAATGACTTCCTTTTGTAATTTTCCTGATAATTCCTATTTCTTCAACAATTCCCGTAAACAGAGTAATCCACCTCGCTTTCGATGAGAAAATCATCTCCCAGTTTTTTTAAAGTACAGTTTTTCAGAAAAAAAGCATCGCTAGGAAAAGGTACTCCTGAACCTTCGATAGGGGTTCTGGCCTCCTGTCCGCCGAACAGTTTAGGGGCAATGTAGGTCTGAACCCGCTGGACGATTCGGCTTTCCAGGGCAGACCAGTTCAGAGTGCTTCCACCTTCCAGTAAAATACTGTCAATCTGTTCCTGCCCCAGCTGATCCATCAGCTGGGACAGATCCACATGGCCGTTTTTTTTGCCCAGGGTGAGTATGCGGCAGCCAGTATTTCTGTAAACAGCCAGGCGGCTTCTGTCGCTGCAGCAGGTTGCCAGAATGGTCGGTATTTCCCGGGCAGTCCGGATTATCTGTGAGTGGAGCGGCGTGCGCAGATAGGTATCGCAGATAATGCGGACCGGATTTTTCTCGGCGATACGGCAGGTGAGGAGAGGATCGTCAGCCAGGATAGTTCCCACTCCGGCCATAACCGCGCTGTATCGGAAGCGCTGGTGCTGGACGTGGTTCCTGGCCGCTTCTCCTGTAATCCATTTGGACGCACCGGTATAAGCAGCAGTTTTTCCATCCATAGTCATGGCATATTTCATTACAACAAAGGGACGCTTTGTCTGTATGTAATGAAAGAATACTTCATTCAGCCTGTCACAGTCTTCTTGCAGAACATGTTCAGTTACAGCTACGCCGTTTACACGCAGGAAATCAGTTCCCTTTCCGGAAACAAGAGGATTGGGATCGGGGGAACCAATGACAACACGGCGGATACCGGCAGCCAGAATCGCTTCTGTACATGGCGGCTGTTTTCCATAGTGGCAGCATGGTTCCAAGGTCACATACAGCACAGCTCCTTCTGGATTTTCTGTACAGTCGGCAAGGGCAGCCCGTTCTGCGTGCAGACCGCCGTATTGCCTGTGCCATCCCTGCCCGATGATCTGGCCGTTTTTTACAATGACAGCCCCTACCATTGGGTTGGGAGAAGTGAGACCCGCCCCTTGTTTCGCAAGCTTCAGCGCCAGGCTCATATATTCTGCGTCATTCATACCATATTACCTCCTGAAAACAAAAAGCCCCGGATAAAAGTCCAGGGCAGAAAATGGCCGAAAACGGCCTGATATAAAAATAAAAACCCTGGAATGCAAAAAAACATACCAGAGCATCAGCCATAAGCACAAAAACAAGGATCAGTCAGATCGATTCTGTGCCTGTCATCTTCTTTCATCCAGACTATACGGTCGGCTTCGGAGTTTCACCGAATCATGCCTTACGGCTCGTGGGCTGTACCACCGGTAGGGAATTGCACCCTGCCCTGAAGACGTTTTATTCGATTACAGTCGCATTATAGCACGGGGATGAGTGAAGCGCAAGAGGCTCAGTGAAACCGGGACGAAACCGGGACAGATATGTTTTTTGACTTTCCTCTTTTTGATGAGTATAATAAGAAGGAACTGTTAGAACAGTGAAGCACCAAAAAGACAGCAGAGGAGAACAGATGATTCATAGAGAAGATATGCTGGAACTGACCAGAAGAATGACTCCTGCCCGTTCCTGTATCAGCCGGATCACAGGGGCCTATTTTGATGAAGAAGGGTATGTAGACGGAACCTTTAACACAAATTTTCTGCGGCTTTCGGCTGCAGAACGTACAAAACAGCTGGCACTGGCCAAAACCGTGCCGTTTTCTGACACTAATGTGCAGCTGAAAGATTACAGAATCCCCAAAGAGGCCAGGCGTCCAGGCGGAATCTGGCAGCTTTTGGATGGAATCCTCCAGTCGGAGATGAAAAATGACGGACTGTTAGACTTGCTTTATGAGGTAATCGGCGAGCAGTATCAACCTGGTTTTCCCTACGCCTGTTTCCTGTTTTACGGCAGGTACGATGTGCCTGTAAAAGCAGAGGACAAAGAACGTCTGGAGGACTCGGAGGAACTGTATGAGTACCTGATCTGCACCGTAAGCCCTCTGGCAGGGGAATATGAGCCGGGGAAGGCGGAGTTTGGATTCCTCTATCCAGCGTTTCGTGACAGAAGCGGGGACAGAGACTATATCAATCTGTTTGAGAGGATTCCGGAAAGACCTCACAGAGAGCTGTCAGAATGGCTTTTAAAGGGATAAGCCG
>CAUCIO010000201.1 GCA_958442925.1 uncultured Clostridium sp.
TAGCTTGGTAGCGCGCTCGGCTGGGGGCCGAGAGGTCGCAGGTTCAAATCCTGTTGCCCCGATTTCAGATGACAGAGGATTGTGCTGTGCATAGTTCCCTGTCATTTTTGCTTTAAAAACATATGATATCTTGCGTGGAAGGGAGAATTCACATGACAGAAGAAAGGATAGAGGAACTGGCGGAAAAGGCAGCGGAACTTCATCGCAGCGGATATAACTGTGCTCAGGCTGTAGCTTGTGCGTTAAGCGGAGAGGTGGGAGCAGATGAGGAACTGTGCTTTCGCCTGATGGAGGGCTTCGGTCTTGGAATGGGACAGATGCATGAAACATGCGGAGCAGTTTCCGGTGCAGTGGCAGCTTTGGGCTTTCGAAACAGTCAGGGAAGGACAAATCCAACGACAAAGGCGTCTACCTATGGCATAGTCAGACAGGTGGGGGAGCGGTTTCTTGAGAAAAATGGTTCTACCAGCTGCATGGAATTGAAGGGTCTTACAGGAAAGGGCGTCCTCAGAACCTGTCCAGGCTGTGTGGAGGACGCAGTAAGGATCGCATGCAGTCTGATGAAGGAGTAAGAATGCCGCACCATATGCGCCAGGGGAAATTTTTCCTGGCACGTATGGCGGCCTGATATACTATCGCTTCAGAATTCTTCTCATAAGGCTTAACAGGAATCCCAGGACGCAGGTTTTTAACAGAGGTTCCGAAAGTGGAACCATGATCTCCAGGAAGCGGGCAGCTCCTGGGAGCAGAGGCTGGCCGTTTAGAGTCTGTTCCATCAGCGGAGCGCTCCAGAAGGCCAGGGACAGAAGTAGAAAAGAAGTTATGCCCCGTCCCATATCTGCACTGATTATCCGATCACCACTTGCAAAATGACGTTTTGTCAGAATCCAGAGTGCCGACAGGCTGGTAAACACCAGATAGGATCCTGCCAGAGCCAGGTAACAGGCCAGGCTGTAATTTCTCTCTGTAATTAAAATTCGAATGGATCCCAGGCCTTCCCGCCCATGAAACAGAGGGAGCAGAGGAACCCATACTGCATTTGCCATGAGCAGACAGCAGACGATCTGGGAAATTCTGGAAACCAGGGTGGAGAGGGTTCCGGGAAGCTTTATTTTAGGAAGAGAAGGAAGGGAAAGAGATTTCCTTTTCTTCTTTTTCTTTTTTGTTTTTTTCTGCTCCGCAGGAGCAGCCTCGCAGATATTTTCTTCTCTCCTGACTTCAGAAAAATCAGAGTTTTCAGTCTGAACCTTACGTGAAGGCCGTCTGCGGCTGCGTCCCCGGCTGGCATAGTGTTCAGATTCTGCTGATAAATTTTTTTCACAGGTCATGCCCTGTTCCCTCTCGGTGTGGTCTGCCTTGTTTGATAGTTCTTTATCTTCTTTCTGGTAAGCCATAATGATTCTCCTGTAATTTATGGATTTCTTTAACCATCTTGCATGTCTTCTACACTGTACCACAAAAATGTGAAAATTCAGAGTCCTTTCCCTTATTTTTTCCTTACGGACTGACAGGAAATTTTCTGTGAATTTAGAGAAAACATTTGAAAAGAGTTGAAAAATAAGAAAGTAGGATATTCCCAAACGAATCAAGAGGTGATATAATTAATTGTCAATGAATGAAATGAAAAAAAGACGTAAGGGGACTGCATCATGGAACACTTGATTGTACCAGAAAACTATGAACCGGCCATCGATCTGCGAGAGACTCAGGTGGCAATAAAAATTATTAAGGACTTTTTCCAGAGAGAGCTTGCCAAGCAGCTGAATTTAACGCGAGTTTCCGCGCCCCTGTTTGTGCTTCCAGAATCAGGCTTGAATGATAACCTGAACGGAGTGGAACGTCCTGTGTCCTTTGGAATCAGGGAGCAGGAGGACCGGCCTGCGGAGATTGTTCATTCACTGGCAAAGTGGAAGAGAATGGCGCTTAAACAGTATGGATTTCAGCCTGGCGAGGGCCTGTACACAGATATGAGCGCGATTCGCAGAGATGAGGATACGGATAATATCCATTCTCTTTATGTGGATCAGTGGGACTGGGAAAAAATCATTACCAGAGAAGAGCGCACCAGAGAAACGCTGGAGCTGATTGTAAAGGCTGTGTACAAAGCCCTGAAGGTAACGGAGGACTACATGGCCTACGAGTATGAATACATAGGACGGTATCTGCCGGATCACATTGAATTTGTGACGACCCAGCAGCTGGAGGATATGTATCCTGACTGTACGCCGAAGGAGAGGGAGTATAAGATTGCGAAGCTTCACAAGGCAGTGTTTATTGAACAGATCGGCGATAAGCTGAAATCAGGGGAGAAACATGATGGCCGAGCTCCGGACTATGACGATTGGAAATTAAACGGAGATATTATTGTATACTATCCGGTGCTTGATATTGCTCTGGAGCTGTCCTCTATGGGTATCCGCGTGGATGAGACAGTGTTAAGAGAGCAGTTAAAAAAAGCAGGCTGTGAGGAGCGGGCAGAGCTGGCATTCCAGAAGGAGCTGTTGGAGGGAAAACTGCCATGCACAGTGGGAGGCGGTATCGGACAGTCCCGAATTTGTATGTTTTACCTGAGAAAGGCCCATATTGGAGAAGTTCAATCTTCTGTCTGGCCGGATGGTATCAGGGCAGAGGCAGAAAAGCATAATATTTTCCTGCTCTAGGGAATAAAAGGAGGTTGTCAAGATGGGTACAGTAAATGAGAGAATTCAGGCGCTTCGCGCTATGATGAAGGAGAGGGGGATCGACGCTTATCTGATTCCTACTTCCGATTTCCACGAATCAGAGTATGTGGGAAGCCATTTTGAGTGCAGAAAGTTTATCACAGGTTTTACAGGTTCTGCCGGAACTGCAGTCATTACCCAGAAGGAGGCTGGACTCTGGACGGATGGCCGCTATTTTGTACAGGCTGGAAAACAGCTGCAGGGCAGCGAGGTGAAGCTGTTTAAGATGGGGCAGGAGGGAGTACCTGCTATTGAAGAATATCTGGCAAAGGAAATGCCGGATCACGGTGTACTGGGATTTGACGGGCGCGTGGTAAATGAAGAGCTGGGAGAGGAACTTCTGTCCTGCCTTCAGAAAAAGAACGTGACTGCTGCCAGCGGAGAAGATTTAGTCGGCGCTCTGTGGGAGAATCGTCCGGAACTGCCGGCTGAGAAAGTGTGGATTCTGGATACAAAGTATGCGGGAAAATCAGCCGGGGACAAGATTGCAGATCTGAGAGTGGCTATGAAGAAAAACAGAGCTACAGTTCATATCTTAACAACTCTGGACGATATTGTATGGCTGTTAAATATCCGCGGAAATGACGTTCCATGCAATCCTGTAGTGCTTTCCTATGCGGTTGTAACAGAAGACAAGTTCTTCCTTTTTATTAATGAGAAGACTCTGGATTCCCAGGTGAAGACTTATCTGGAGGATCTTGGCGTAAAAGTAAAGCCCTACGACGATATCTATGTGCTTGCCAAGACGTTCCGCAATGAGAGGATTCTTCTGGAGAAGAGCCGGGTGAATTTTGCTATCTGCCAGAGTCTGGATGAAAGCAATGAAATTGTAGACCAGATGAATCCCACTGCTTCTGCGAAAGCTGTCAAGAATCCGGTAGAGATGGAAAACATGAGAAAGGCTCATATCAAGGATGCAGCAGCCATGATTCGCCACCTGCACTGGATGAAAGAAAATATCGGAAAGCTGGATATGGATGAGATGTCTGTTCAGAGGCATCTGGATCAGCTGCGGTTTGACACAGAGGGAAATCTGGGGCTGAGCTTTGGAACTATCTCGGCATATGGGGAGAACGCGGCTCTCTGCCATTATTCTGCGACTCCGGAGACAAATAAGAAGCTGGAACCAAGAGGACTTTACCTGGTAGACTCCGGCGGACAGTACTATGAGGGAACGACTGATATTACCAGAACCATTGCCCTTGGGCCGGTGACAGAGGAGGAGAAGAAATGCTTTACTCTGGTGGCT
>CAUCIO010000202.1 GCA_958442925.1 uncultured Clostridium sp.
AGCCTCCGCTGTATTTGCAGTTTTCCCCCAGCAGGCAGGCGCTTATCAGAATTTTTCTTTTTCCCGGTCCGCCCTCTCCCTGCTGTACAGGCGCTTTCTTTTGCTTATTCTCCCTCTCATGACACGGCAAACTGGCTGTTATACAGTTCATAATAAAAGCCTCCCTTTTCCAGCAGTTCTTCATGACTTCCCTGCTCGATGATTTTTCCCTCTTTCATTACCAGGATCTGGTCTGCCTTTCGGATTGTGGAAAGTCTATGGGCCACAATAAAGCTGGTACGCCCCTCCATCATCCGGTCAAAGGCCTCCTGAACCATCAGTTCTGTTCTTGTGTCAATGGACGAAGTGGCTTCGTCTAAAATGAGCATCGGAGGCTGACAGAGCATGACTCTGGCTATACACAAAAGCTGCTTCTGGCCCTGGGAAAGACTGCCTCCGTCTTCCGAAATAACAGTATTATAGCCCTCCGGCAGCCTTATAATAAAACTGTGGGCATGAGCCTTTTTCGCCGCCTCCACAATCTCCTCAATAGGAGCGTCCGGCCTTCCATAGGCAATGTTATCCCGAATAGACGCCGATTTCAGCCATGTCTCCTGAAGTACCATGCCGTAGGAAGCCCGAAGGCTCTTTCTGGTCATCTGCCTGATGTCGCAGCCACTGACATGGATTTTTCCTCTGTCTGCATCGTAAAACCGCATTAAGAGATTGATCAGTGTACTTTTTCCACAGCCAGTAGGGCCCACAATTGCAATTTTCTTTCCCGGTTCTGCGGTAAGGTTTAAGTCTTCAATCAGGGACGTATCCGGCTGATAGGAAAAGGAAACATGGGACAGCTCCACTCTCCCGTCCGCTTCCTTAAGCTCCACCGCCTGTTCCGGCTCCGGTATCTGCGGTTCCTCGTCAATGAGTGCAAACACTCTGGCAGCCGATGCAACAGCGTTCTGAAGCTCTGTGGCCACTCCTGAAATCTCATTAAACGGCTTTGTATACTGGTTTGCATAATTTAAAAAAGAAGTCAGCTGTCCCACGCTCAAAAGGCCGTGGATGGCCGCCACAGCTCCCGCGATTCCCACGCTTGCATACACCAGGCCGTTTACAAATCTGGTTGCAGGATTCGTAATAGAGGAAAAGAACGTGGCCCGAAGACTGCAGCGTTCCAGCCGGCCGTTAATTTTATCGAATCGTTCCTCTGCTTTCTGCTCATAGGAGAAGGCCTGGACTACCTTCTCATTTTCCACTATCTCATTAATCAGAGAAGTCATCTCTCCTCTGGCCTCCGACTGCTCCCGGAACATAGAAAAGGTCTTCTTGGCAATATAGCCTGCCGCAAGCAGCGAAAGAGGCGTTACCAGAACTACCACCAAAGCGATAAAGCCATTGACAGAAAACATAAATACCAGCGTTCCAAGAATGGTGAGAAACCCGGAAAACAGCTGGGTAAACCCCATCAGAAGGCCGTCTGAGAACTGATCCACATCTGTAATAATACGGCTTAAAATATCGCCGTATGGATGGCCGTCTATATATTTAAGGGGCAGAATCTCCAGATGGCGGAAGGCCTTCTCCCTCACGTCCATAGCTACCCGGTAGGTGATATGGTTATTGATGGCGTTCATCAGCCACTGGGCCGCCGCCGTAGCCAGAATCACTGCCGTCATGATTCCGAAAATCCGGAACAGGCCGTCAAAGTCTACCTGCCCTTCCCCTATAATCAGATCCACCGCCTCTCCAATCAAAATTGGAATGCAGAGAGTCAAAGCCACCGTCGCTCCCGACAAAATCAGCGAAAGCAGTACCAGCCACCTGTAAGCGCCGATATGCTTCAGCACTCTTTTGATGGTGTCTGACTTTGCCGCATCCTTAAAAATCCCTTTCGCTTCCCTGCCTTTTTTCATCTCTGTCTTTGCCATCACTGCTTCGCCCCCTCTCCTGAAAGCTGAGACAGGCAGATTTCTCTGTACACAGGACAGGTCTCCAATAATTCCTCATGCTTTCCCTTTCCTGCCAGCTTTCCGTCGTCCAGCACCAGAATCTGATCCGCGTGGCGCAGAGCCGAGGCTCTCTGGGATACCAGAAAAACGGTGGTCCCTTTTGTCCTCTCTCGCAGCGCCTCTCTGAGTCTGGCGTCTGTAGCAAAGTCGAGGGCTGACGAGCTGTCATCCAGAATTAAAATCTGTGGTTTTCTCACCAGGGCTCTGGCAATGGTAAGCCTCTGTCTCTGTCCTCCGGACAGATTTTTCCCTTCCTGGAGAATCATGGTATCCAGGCCGTTTTCCCTGGCCTTCACCACTTCCAGAGCCTGAGCCGTTTCAAGAGCTTCTTCTATCTCTGTATCCGAGGCATCTTCCTTTCCCCATCGCATATTGTCCCGGATAGTTCCCTTAAACAGAACCGCCTTCTGGGGAACCACACCTATTTGTCCCCGCAGCCTGGAAAGAGACAGATTTCTCACATCCATTCCATCAATCATAACCTGTCCCTCTGTCACATCGTAAAAGCGCGGAATTAAATTCACCAGTGTGGATTTTCCAGCTCCTGTTCCTCCAATGACGCCTATCATCTCCCCAGGAGCGGCGTCAAAGCTGATATTGGAAAGAGAAGCTTCCTTGGAACCCTGATAGGAAAAGCTGACGTTTCGGAAGGAAACTCTGGGCGTTCTGGAAGCAGGGAGACTCTCCGCTTCCTTCTCCTGACTGCCTTTTTGTTCCCCCGGATCCGCAATACTGCTTTCCATCTCGAACACGCTGTTAATGCGCCCTGCACAGGCCAGGGCCTTTGTAATAGAAATAATTAAATTAGCCAGCTTAATCAGTTCCACCAGTATCTGGGACATGTAATTGACAAGAGCCACCACCTCTCCCTGTGAAATCCGGCCCTTCTCCACCTGCCCTGCGCCTGTGTAAATCAGGACTACAATTGCCAGATTGACAATTACATAGGTAACTGGATTTAAAAGGGAGGAAATCCGGCCCACAAAAAGCTGGAACCGGATTAAAAGCCCTCCCTCCTTTTCAAAGGAGATAATCTCGTCCTGCTCCCTGTTAAAGGCACGTATTACTCTGGCTCCTGTCAGATTCTCCCTGGTAATCTGCATGACTCGATCTAATTGCCTCTGCACTTTCTTATAGAGAGGCATACTGATCAGCATAATGCCGAACACAACAATAGAAAGCAGTGGAATGGCCGCCACAAAAATAAGCGCTGATTTCACATCAATGGTAAAGGCCATGATCATGGCTCCGAATACGATAAACGGAGAGCGCAGAAACAGACGGAGCGTCAGGTTCACTCCAGACTGTACCTGATTGACATCGCTGGTCATCCTGGTAATCAGTGTAGCCGTCCCCTGAGCGTCGATTTCTGAATAGGACAGACGGTTAATATGGCGGAACAGTTCCCTCCTGACTCCTGTTCCGAATCCCACCGCCGCCCTGGCCGCAAAATACTGCGCCGTCAGAGAGCAGATGAGACCGATTCCCCCCAGAAGTACTAAAACGGCTCCCATCTTTAAAATGTAGGTCAGATCCTGATTTCTGATTCCCGTGTCAATGATTTCGGCCATTACAAGGGGAACCAGCAGTTCAAAGCTGGCCTCCAGCATTTTGAAAAGAGGCGCCAGCACTGTCTCTTTTTTGTAGGCGCTTAAATATCTCAATAGCTTTTTCATTGTAATCCTCTTAATTTTCGAGAAAAGTTGTTATTTTTCCTCCCCCGTGATAATATGTTAATAAAATCGAAGCAAATGGAGAACATGTATGATCTATTTTCTGGTACACTGCAAACAGATATATGACAAATTTGTGAGAGATGAGATCACAGTGTATGCCGCTCAGGCATCGTTTTTTATTGTGCTCTCCTCTGTGCCGTTTATCATTCTTCTGCTCACTGTGCTTCAGTTCGTTCCCGCTGTACAGCAGTCAGATCTGCTTTTTCTGCTGTCCCGGCTGC
>CAUCIO010000203.1 GCA_958442925.1 uncultured Clostridium sp.
CTGGCAGAGCTGTATCAGAAGGCTGGCCGGGAGGAGGACTGCGTCCGTATCTGCGATAAGCTGATGCTTCTCTTTGGCCTTGGAAAATATGTGGATAAGGCCATGGCTCTGAAGCAGAAGTATGCGCCTTTAACTAAATATCAGATGGATCTGGTAGAAAACAGAGAAAAATACGAGGAAAAACTGAGGGCTGTAGAGGAAGAATACAGTTCTGGACGCCGTCACAGAGATGAAGATGAGATGGAGGCAGACGAGGACTTTGATGAGGAAGAGTCTGACGATATTTCTGAAAAAGAAGAAAAACACAGGACTCCATCAGAAGCTTCTTTTAGAGAAGAACAGGCAGAACGGGAGCTGGCCCGTGAAATTTCCAGAATTCCTCAGGAAGAGTACCATGAAGAAAAAGATGAGGATACTCTGGGAGAGACCAGGGTGCTGACTGATATCCGAAGAGTGGGAAGAGAGTCTGAAGAAGACAGAGCAGAGGCTGCGAAGCAGACAGCTGCAGCAGACGGCATCAGAGCAGTGAGAAGCGTACAGGCAAAACAGGAAGCAGAGAGAGCGGAAGAAACTGTCCGCAGAGAGGAAGCCATTGCCAGAGCTTACGAGGAAGAAGAGGAGACGGTGATTGAAGACTGGGACTTAGAACCGGTGGAAAACGACAGCAATCACCTGATGATCGAGGCAGAGGAACCGGAGAGTGGACTTTCTCTTGCTCTTGATTCCTTAAAGAAAATCCATAGAGAGCTGGGAACGAAGAATCCTGTGGCTAAAATCAGTGCCCAGAATTTAAACCGCAGAGGCATTTTTTCAGTGGCAGACCGCCTCAGCGGAAGAGATTTAATCATAGAGCGTGCGGCAGATCTGGACGAATTCTCTGTCCGTGACTTAAGCGAGCTGATGGAAGCTGATAAGAGCGGCATGATCGTAGTTCTTATTGATACTCCGACCAGAATGGAACGCCTCCACAATGAAAATCCTGATCTGGCAGATAAATTTCAGTATATTGGCTGCAGAGCGCAGGAGAAGGCGGAAGATCCGGAGGAGCAGGAGACCAGAAGAAGACAGGCTGCAGCGGCAGCAGAAGCGGCCCGCCGCCAGGCTGAGTATGAAGCAGAGCAGGAGAGAAGGCGTCTGGAAGAAGCTGCGGCAGCAGAGGAAAACAGGCGCAGAGAAGAGGAAAAGGTGGCTCGCCGACGGGAGGAAGAGCGCAGACTGGAAGCAGCCCGTCTCCAGGCGGAGAGGGAGGCTGAAATGGAGCGCCAGCGCCTCAGGGAAGAAGAGCGTTATGAAGAGCCGGTTTCCCAGGACGATGACTACACAGAGCCAGAGGAAGAGAGTTATGATTCCCAGGACCTGTATGAGGACGATTTCCAGGATGAAGGCGCACGCGGCAGAGAATACGAGGAACATGGTTCCTATCAGGAAGAGGAATACCGCGATGAGGAGCCTTATGAAGAATCCTGGGCTCGTGAAGAACTGGATTCAGAGGGCTATGCTGATGAAGACGACGGCAGGGAAATGGATGTGGAGGAATTTGCACAGTATGCCTGCAAATATGCGTCAGAAATCGACTGCAGTATTTCTGGAAAGAGCATGCTTGCTCTCTACGAGCGCGCTGAGATGATGGAGGAGGACGGTGTGCCTCTGACAAAAGAAAGCGCAGAGGATCTGATTGAGGAGGCTGCTGACCGGGCAGAAAAGCCATCCTTCGGAGGATTTTTCGCATCTAAATATGATAAGGATGGTCTTCTGATTCTGAAGGAGAAGCACTTTTTTGATTAAGAAAAACAGAACACAGCGCCAGTTCATCTAAGCGCTATACAAAACAGGCCAGCCATCCCCAGGGATGCCGCTGGCCTGAATTTATCGTCAGCAATCATTTGAGAATAGAGGCAGCACACAGAAAAAAACAAAGCAGAGACGACAGAATTTGGAGGACAGAACATGGATATCAGATTGATTGCCCTGGATCTGGACGGGACGCTTTTGACAGAGGATAAAAGGCTTTCTGAAAGAAACAGAAAAGCTCTGGAAGCCTGCATTCAAAAGGGGATATACATTGTGCCGTGTACAGGACGGACATTTGAAGGGATTCCGTCTGTGGTCAGGCAGGTACAGGGGATACAGTACGCAATCCTGACCAATGGAGCGCAGATTCAGAATGCAGTAACAGGAGAGGTGATTGAACGCAGACCCCTGGACTGGGAGAAAGCGGTTCAGGTCATTGATAAAATAAAAGGCTATACTTTGATGTATGATACTTACGCAGAGGGAAGAGGCAAAGCGGATAAGCATTTTTTGGATACACTTGAATACTATGAAATCCGTCCGGAGATCTGCGAATTAATCAGGCAAACAAGAGATCCGCTTCCGTCTCTCAGAGACTATCTGAATGAGAATCATCCGAACCTGGACAAGATGAACATTTATTTTAAAGGATATGACAGAGAGACAAAGAGGAAAGTGCGGGAGAAACTGTCAGAAATCCAGGGAATTGACGTTACTTCATCCATGCCGAATAACCTGGAGATAAATGGAGAAGGCGCTTCGAAAGGAAACGCGATTCTGCTTCTGGCTCACCACCTGGGACTGTCACCTGCTCAGACCATGGCTTTCGGCGATGGAGAAAATGATCGCAGCATGATGGAGTGTGCCGGGATTGGAGTGGCGATGGAGAATGGGAATCCGGCAGTTAAGGAGAAAGCTGATTTTATTGCCTGCTCGAATGAAACGGATGGGGTAGCCAAAGTCATTGAGAAGCTTATTTTATAGGGGAAGCTGATGAATGAAAGAAAATATTCCAAAAAGAGAAGAGAAAGGGAAAATCTATGCAGAACTGGTTAGCAATCGCAGCGGCAGTTTATCTGGCCGCTATGGTTTTGATGGGACATTATAAGGGATTTATCAGAATGGCTGTGTCAGCTGTCTCCCTGATCATTACTCTGACAGCGGTGAATATTGCCATGCCTCAGGTGACTTCCTATCTGAAACAGCATACAGAGGTTTATCAGACAATCGAATATGCCATTGGAAATGCAATCGGGATAGATGAGAGCGCAGATGGGGATACGCCGGCAGTTCAGCGTCAGAAAATAGAAGAACTGAAGCTTCCCGCACGGTTAAAAGAAGGGCTTGTGGCAAATAATAATCATGAGATTTACCGTATGCTGGGGGCGGAGACCTTTTCGCGGTATGTGACAGGATATCTGGTAAACAATATGGTCAATCTGACTGTATACCTTCTCCTTTTTGTAGTCCTTTTTGGTACGCTTCAGATTATTTCCAGATGCCTGGATCTGGTGGCCAGACTTCCTGTGCTTTGCGGAGTCAATAAATTGGCAGGGGCAGCTCTTGGGGCAGCGGAAGGCCTCGTGTTTCTATGGCTGCTCTGCCTGCTTGTCACAGCTTTTTCCACTACAGGGTGGGGAGCAGAGCTTAGCAGGATGATAGAGGAGAGCAGCTGGCTGTCTTATTTGTACGATCACAATCTGCTGGTGATGCTGGCTGCATCTTTAATGAAAGGCCTGATATAGTCTCGGTCAGGTGAAATACCGGGATATGTAGTTTCAAACCGCATATCCCGGTATTTATACTATAGAGCAATAGAATTGGTCAAACAAAATATATTTTATATACAATATAAAAAATAGAGAAAAACATCCTGTAAAATCAAGGCCTTTTCAAAACCACAAGATGTGGTATGAGAGAAAATAAAAGGATAGATATAGTGCTAGAGAGGATAAAAAGAAAATTGTTTAAAAAAATAAGAAAAATTCCCTTGACAACTTCTTCTGTAAGTGGTATATTTTAACCCAGCGCTGAACAAGTGCTGAGTCATCCGGCCTTTAAATAAAGGATTCATGAAGGGATTTGCCTGGTTGAAGAGGATAAAAACAAAATCTTAAAAAACTTCAAAAAAGTGCTTGACACTGACGCGAGGT
>CAUCIO010000204.1 GCA_958442925.1 uncultured Clostridium sp.
TATCGTGCAGAAGAAGAGACTTGAACTCTCACGGTATTGCTACCACACGGACCTGAACCGTGCGCGTCTGCCAATTCCGCCACTTCTGCATATGCGGGAGATGGGACTTGAACCCACACGATCATACAACCACTAGATCCTTAGTCTAGCCTGTCTGCCAATTCCAGCACTCCCGCTTATTTTATTTTCCTGCCGATGTCCTCTCGACGATATATAGTATATCACAGTGTCCAGGATTTGGCAAGTCTTTTTTGCAATTTTTTTAATTTTTTTGTTAATTACGTTTGTATAAACTTTTCAAAAAATAACTGCTGAAAGAAAGCTTCCTCTCTCTCAGCAGCTGTTTACACTATTCTAAGCCGTCAGAATTAAGCCAGTTTGGACTTAGCTAACTCTGCTAACTTTGCAAAGCCCTCAGCGTCGCTGATAGCCATGTCAGATAATACCTTACGGTTCATCTCAACGCCAGCCAGCTTTAAGCCGTACATGAACTTGCTGTAGGATAATCCGTTGATACGTGCAGCAGCGTTGATACGTGCGATCCAGAGCTGTCTGAACTGTCTCTTTCTCTCCTTACGTCCTGCATAGGAGCTCTTTAATGCTCTCATTACAGACTGCTTTGCGATTCTATACTGTTTGGAACGAGCGCCTCTGTAGCCTTTAGCCAGCTTTAACACTCTGTTATGTTTCTTCTTAGCGTTTAATCCGCCTTTAATTCTTGCCATCGGTTATTTCCTCCTTCTTAATCTCTCAATCTTATAAGTATGGTAAAATCTTCTTCATTACTTTTGCGTTTGTAGCGTCAGTAACGATGTCTTTTCTAAGATTTCTTTTTCTCTTAGTAGATTTCTTAGTTAAGATATGGGATTTGTAAGCTTTGTTTCTTACTAACTTTCCTGTTCCTGTTGTTTTAAAACGCTTAGCAGCTGCTCTGCTTGTTTTCATTTTAGGCATGTTTATTTTCCTCCTTAGATAATGGTCTATTTTTAACGTTTTGCAGTTAAAAACATCACAATGCTTCTTCCCTCAACCTTAGATGGCTTGTCGACAACCGCAATGTCAGCCAGCTTTTCCGCAAAATCGTCGAGGATGTATTTGGTTTTGGACATGTGAGCCATCTCACGGCCTCTGAAACGAAGAGTAATCTTAACTTTGTTTCCCTTTTCAATGAACTTTCTGGCCGCTCCCACCTTTGTGTTCAGGTCATTTTCGTCAATGTTCGGGGACAGGCGTACTTCCTTTACCTCGATTGTCTTCTGTTTCTTTTTAGCTTCTTTTTCCTTGCGGGCCTGCTCGTAACGGAACTTTCCGTAATCAATAATCTTGCAGACCGGCGGCTTTGCCGTCGGAGCAATCTTTACTAAATCAAGCTCTGCCTCCTTTGCCAGCTTGTAGGCATCCTTTGCAGACATGATACCGAGCTGCTCTCCGTGTTCTCCAATCAAACGAACCTCTCTGTCTCTAATCTGTTCGTTAATCATTAAATCGCTAATAGCCGTCCACCTCCATACTGTGATGATGAATGAATCAATATACCAATCGCTGCTGCATACGGCCCTTTTTCCGCCGCAGTGCAGAACGATAAAAAGCGGGCAGTCAGACTACCCGCTCATAAACTATAGGAAATTCCAATTCTGGATCATTCTCTATTTTGTATGAACCGCTGGTCACTGTGCGTGCCAGGGTGAGGCGGATACCTGCTTTCCTGATGTTGTTCTTCACAACTTTTAGTATTATACTATACGTTTTCTATTCCGTCAAGAACTTTTTTCAATATTCCTGCCGGATATTTTTTTCTAACTGAAACAGGGAAGAGAAGAAATTTTCTAAAGAAAACCTCTTCTCTTCCCTTATCCTGCAGTTCTTTTAAACAGGCCCCGCCTGCTGTAATACTGCCCTACGCGTTTCAGCGGGCCTTAAAGCTGGCGCACTCTGTCTGGTACGCTTCTGACGCATTTCCGCCAGTAATTCCAATATGCTCAGCCACACAGAATCTGTCTTTATTGTAAATACAGTTTTCTGCCTCACAGGCTACACGAAGTTCGCTCTCTGGTGTCTTAAACATATTTTTGAACATCTGTCCTTTGTTTTCATCAAAGCTGGCACAGCAGGTTCCACACTTTTCTCTGGCCGCCTTTCCCTCTACTGTAATAGAGTTACGGCAGCAGCAGTTTTCTGCGTTGTGTACGCATCCTGTTACATTGCAGTCAAGTCTTGTCATCTCAAACGTCCTCCTTTATCCGGGCTTTCCTGATTCAGTCAGCCACAGTTTCTTGTTCAGGACTATTATGTGATGATTTAAGCTTTTTATTCTTCCTGCCGAATCTGGAAGAACTGCATTATAATAGAAGAAACGGATTAATTTTCCTTTTTCTCTTCCATCTTTCTCATTTCCTTGGATACAATTTCCTTCTGAATATTTTCGATAAATCCTTCTAAGGAGGAAGCGCCCTCATCGCCTGCAAAACGGCTTCTTACAGATACTGTATTCTCCTCTTCCTCTTTCTGTCCCACTACCAGCATGTATGGAATCTTATGAGTCTGAGCCTCACGGATCTTGTAGCCGATTTTCTCGGAACGTGTATCCATCTCAGCACGGATTCCAGCTGCATTCAGAGCTTCGTATACCTTGGAAGCATACTCTGCATATTTGTCAGAAATCGGAAGCACTTTTACCTGTACCGGAGCCAGCCAGGTCGGGAATGCTCCTGCAAAGTGCTCAATTAAGATTCCAATGAAACGCTCAATGGAGCCGAACACAACGCGGTGAATCATAATCGGTCTGTGCTTCTCTCCGTCTGCGCCTGTGTACTCCAGCTCAAAGCGCTGCGGAAGCTGGAAATCTAACTGGATAGTTCCGCACTGCCATGTTCTTCCAATACAGTCCTCCAGGTGGAAGTCGATCTTCGGTCCGTAGAAAGCTCCGTCTCCCTCATTTACTACATAAGGAAGTCCCAGCTCCTCAAGAGCGCTTCTTAAGCCCTCTGTTGCAAGCTCCCAGTCCTCATCGCTTCCCATGCTGTCTTCTGGTCTTGTGGAGAGTTCTACATGGTATTTGAATCCAAACAGAATATAAACCTCATTGATCAGAGTGGCAACGCCCTTAATCTCCTCCTTAATCTGCTCTGGAGTCATAAAGATATGGGCATCATCCTGTGTGAAGCAGCGCACACGCATCAGTCCGTGCAGCTGTCCTGATTTCTCATGGCGGTGAACCAGTCCCAGCTCTCCCATGCGCAGAGGGAGATCGCGGTAGGATCTCGGTTCAGAAGCGTAAACAAGTACGCCGCCTGGACAATTCATCGGCTTAATTGCGTAGTCTTCCTCATCGATCATAGTTGTATACATGTTGTTCTTATAGTGATCCCAGTGTCCAGATGTCTCCCAGAGGCTTCTGTTTAAGATAACCGGTGTGGAAATCTCTACATATCCTGCTTTGCGGTGAATCTCTCTCCAGTAGTCCAGAAGAGTATTTTTAAGCTGCATTCCCTTTGGAAGGAAGAACGGGAAACCAGGACCTGCATCATGCATCATAAATAAGCCCAGCTCTCTGCCCAGCTTTCTGTGGTCACGCTTTTTAGCCTCCTCCATCATAGTGATATAAGCTTCTAATTCCTCTTTTTTAGAGAAGGCTGTGGCATAGATACGTGTCAGCATTTTATTCTTCTCGCTTCCACGCCAGTAAGCTCCAGCCAGATTTAAGAGCTTGTAAGCCTTTCCAAGATCCTTTGTGCTCATCAGGTGCGGACCAGCACACAGATCTACGAACTCACCCTGACGGTAAAAGCTGATCTCCTCTCCCTCCGGAAGATCCTCGATCAGTTCCACCTTGTAAGGCTCCTCTTTCTCTTTCATGAAAGCAATGGCTTCCTCTCTCGGCAGAGTGAAACGCTCAATCGGAAGATTTTCCTTCACAATT
>CAUCIO010000205.1 GCA_958442925.1 uncultured Clostridium sp.
CTGGCCGGGAAAATTTTATATTTTTTCTCTGTCCTCTTGACGGGGAGCAGTTCAGACTTTCAGTGGAAGAAAATACCTGCCTTTTTCTGCTGTTATTATCTGCTATATCTTATTTATCTCTCCAGATAATGCGTCCCTTGGAAAGATCATATGGGGACATCTCCATCGTCACCTTATCTCCCGGTAAGATTCTGATGTAGTTCATGCGGAGTTTTCCGCTGATGGTTGCAAGAACGATATGGCCGTTTTCCAGTTCTACCTTGAACATGGCGTTTGGCAGCTTCTCTGCAACGGTTCCCTCAATTTCAATTACGTCTGCTTTAGACATTTGCTCTACCTCCCGGCTGTTATATTTCTCTCTCTTTTTTCCAGTTTTTAATAAAGAGGCGGATCTCCTCGTTTACCGTAGGGCGGCTGGACTCAATGGCTTCTGCAAGCTTCTGATCCCAGTAGTGAGTAGGCTGCACGTGCTTTTTCTTTTTTTTCTTCGATTTCCCGAAGGGGCGCAGCCTGCCGTCTGACAGGTAAACATATTCCGGAGTTTCCTCTGTGATGATAAAAAAGCTGTCCTTGTCATGTCCTGCAAGGGAGCGGACAAGGCTTCCGACTTTATATTCTGCCATGTTTCACCTCAAAAGTCAAGGCGGCGTCCTACAGCATAGATAGGATTTCCGGGCCGTCCTCAGTTATCAGGATTGTATTCTCATAGTGAGCTGACAGGGAGCCGTCCTCGGTTACTACCGTCCAGTCGTCATCCAGCCAGACCACGTCGTAGGATCCTTCATTGATCATGGGTTCGATGGCAAGCGTCATACCCGGCTGAAGGAGGATTCCCTTCCTGCGGCGTTTGAAATTCGGCACCTCCGGATCCTCATGGAGATGGGAGCCGATGCCGTGTCCCACCAGATCCCGCACCACTCCGAAGCCAAAGCTCTCTGCATAGGCCTGGACAGCGGCGGAAATATCATTCAGATGATTGCCGGGTCTGGCAAACTTGATTCCCTCAAAAAAGCTCTGCCGGGTTACGTCAATCAGCTTTCTGGCTTCCGGGCTAATCTCGCCTACACCGTGGGTTCTGGCTGCATCAGAGTGGTAGCCCTTGTAGATAACCCCGGCGTCCAGGCTGACGATATCGCCCTCGTCAATAATATGATCCTTATGAGGAATTCCGTGAACCACCTCATCGTTGACAGATACACAGATAGAGGCCGGATACCCGTTATAATTCTTAAAGGAAGGAATACATCCGTAGCTGCGGATAATCTCCTCGCCCAGCCGGTCGATATCCAGAGTGGACATTCCCGGCTTCAGTGCCTTTTCCAGCTCATTATGGGTAATGGCCAGAATTCTGCCCGCTTCTCTCATCAGTTCTATTTCCCTTGGGGATTTAATGGTTACTGCCATAATTCTCTGCTCCTGAATTCTTATCCTAAAATCGTCTCAATGCTGTTAAACACCTGATCCATTTCCTGTGTTCCGTCTACTGTAGCCAGAATTCCGATCTGCTCATAGTAGCCAATCAGGGGTTTTGTCTGCTCATGGTAAACAGAAAGGCGCTTCTGCACGGTTTCCGGCTTGTCATCATCTCTCAGCACCAGCTCAGAGCCGCACTTATCGCAGATACCGTCCTTTTTAGGCGGAGCAAACTGTGTATGATAGGTAGCGCCACAGTTGATGCAGGCCCGGCGGCCTCCCATTCTTTTTACAATATTTTCGTCCGGAACATCTACATTGAGAGCAAAATCAATCTTCTGTCCTCTCTCCTGCAGAGCCTTTCCAAGGCTTTCAGCCTGCGGAATGGTTCTTGGGAAGCCGTCTAATACATAGCCGTCCTTGCAGTCGTCCTTCTGAATGCGGTCCAGAACCATATTGATTGTTACCTCATCCGGAACCAGAAGTCCCTGATCCATGTACTTCTTCGCCTGCTGTCCCAGCTCTGTCCCCTCTTTGATGTTGCTTCTGAAAATGTCGCCTGTGGCAATGTGCGGAATGCCGTGTTTCGCTGCAATCCTGTCAGCCTGTGTTCCTTTTCCTGCTCCTGGCGCCCCTAACATAATGATTTTCATAACATGTACCTCCCGTAATCGCTTTTTTATGGATCCCCAACTTCTCGTTCCCTGTCTCTCCTTTTCATCTGAAGCCGGCAGACAGCATAAGCGCTGCCGCCGTTCCCCCACTTCCAGGATGAAAAGCTCTGCGATATTTTTCTTATAAGCAAATAAATATACTTTGTATAAATAAAAGAAACGCCTTCCTGCGGAAGCAGTCAGCATAAAATATGCCTTCCTTCTCTCCCGCCCAGAAGGCGAATCATTTAGTCATTCAAAAAGCCTCTGTAGTTTCTCACCAGGAGCTGAGACTCTATTGCCTTAATTGTCTCCAGAATAACGCCCGCAATAATAATTAAGGACGTTCCTCCGAAGGACAGTCTGTTAATATTGAACAGACCGGACGCAATAATCGGAATCAGGCATACAATCACCAGACCGCACGCGCCGATTAAAATAATATAGCTCAGGATACCTGACAGATAGTCAGATGTGGGCTTTCCTGGACGGATGCCAGGGATAAAGCCGCCGGCTTTTTTCATATTGTTGGCAATCTCAAGAGGATTGAACGTAATGGATGTGTAGAAATACGCAAACAATACGATCAGTCCTACATAGATTAAAACTCCCACTGTATAAATCGGAGCTTCCGGACGGAACCAGGAACTGGAGTTCAGGGTTCTTAAAATGTGCCCCGGAACAGAGAGAGGATCAACCTTCAGAAACTCAGAGATAATAACCGGAAAGCTCATCAGGGAGGAGGCAAAAATAACAGGGATAACGCCTGCTGTATTTACCTTTAACGGAATGTTTGCGGACTGGCCGCCAACCATCTTCCTGCCCTGCATCTTTTTAGAATACTGTACCGGAATCACTCTCTGTGCGTCCTGAAGAATGATAACAAATACTACGATAGCTGCGATAACAGCAACAATGATGACCAGAGATAACGCCGCTGCGCCGACAGGTCTTCCCTGCATGAATCTCTCGTAGAGAGAAATCATGTCGCTTGGAATCGTGGAAAGAATATTAAAGAGCAGGACTATAGAGATTCCGTTCCCTACGCCGTTTTCTGTAATACGTTCGCCAATCCACATAAGAACTGCACTTCCTGCTGTCATGGTTGCAACAGTCACGATGACGTTTAACGCTGTGAAGTCAAGAAGCAGTCCCTGTCCTCCGAAGCCGATTGCCATAGCAGCTGACTGCATTAAGGCCAGTCCGACTGTCAGATAACGGGTATATTCCTGGATTTTCTTTCTTCCCTCTTCACCATCTCTCTGCATTTCCTCCAGCTTCGGAATCGCAATAGTCAGAAGCTGCATGATAATGGAAGATGTGATGTAGGGAGTAATGCTCAATGCGAACACTGACATGTTCGTAAGGGAACCGCCAGTGATCGAATTGAGGAAACCGAATGCATCATTGTTGTATCTTGCGAACAGTTCATCGAAGAAACTCGTATTTGCCCCTGGAATAGGCATCTGTGATCCGATACGGAACACAACCAGCATCATAAAGGTATATACGAGCTTCTGTCTTACCTCCTTCACTCTGAAAGCGCTCTGGAGTGTTTTTAACATACTAGATCACCTCGCAGGTTCCGCCAACAGCCTCGATTTTGGCTTTTGCTCCTTCACTTACTGCATCTACTTTTACAGTGAGCTTCTTTGTGAGCTCGCCGTTTCCGAGAATCTTAACGCCGTCGCGCGGATTCTTAACGATACCTGCTTCGATTAATGTCTCTACTGTTACTACTGTGTCGTTCTCAAATCTCTCAAGAGCGCTTACATTGATACCAACAATTGTCTTGCTGTTTCTGTTTGTGAAGCCTCTCTTAGGAAGACGTCTGTA
>CAUCIO010000206.1 GCA_958442925.1 uncultured Clostridium sp.
ATAGAAGTGCAGCCTCTGGTGTATACCATTATCGGAGAAATCTACTCTAAATCCTCTGCCGCTCTCCTCTCAGTCTCCTCTATCATCACCCTATGGTCAGCTGCCAGAGGAATGCAGGGCATTGAGCGGGGATTAAATCGGATCACAGACTGCCCAAAACGGAGAGGATATGTAACCAGCCGCCTGATCAATGCCGGCTACACCATTGTGTTCATGGCTGTCTGCGTCATGTCTCTGGCGCTCCTGGTATTTGGAACGGTTCTCCAGAATCTGGTATTTCGGATCCTGCCCTTCCTCAAATATCTGTCTCCTTACCTGATCAGTGTACGGTCGATTTTGTCTCTGATTATTCTGGCTGTGTTCTTCACAGGGCTGTATACTTTTCTCCCATATGAGAAGATGAAGATGAAAGAACAGCTTCCAGGGGCTGTATTCTCTACAGTCTGCTGGATCCTGTTTTCTTTCGCCTTCTCACTCTACTTTAAATACTTTTCAAGGTTCTCCACCATGTACGGAAGCCTGGCCAGCGTAGCTGTGCTGATGCTGTGGCTGTACTTCTGTATCTGTATTCTCTTCATGGGGGCGGAAATTAATTTCCATCTGTCGAGAATGGAGCGTTGTTTCAGAAACCGGCATTCCTGATATGGAAATGCCGGTTTTAAATCTTTTCACAGCTCTTCTATTTTCCGTACCGTTCCGTTAAATATTCTACATAATAAGCTGGATTAAAGTCTTCTCCCGTAGCGTCCTTTAAAAGTTCACGGCTTGTCTTGAGCTTGCCGTACTGGTGAATATGCTTTCGCAGATATTCCCTGATAACGTCTGCTTTTCCCTCTCTTAAAAGGCCGTCAAAGTCCATCTCCTGCTTCATCCTGTGATAAAGCTGGGCGCCAAAAGCATTGCCCAGGGCATAGGACGGGAAGTAGCCGAAAGAGCCCTGAGACCAGTGGATATCCTGAAGAATTCCCTCTCCGTCATGTCTCGGACGTACTCCCAGATATTCCTCATACTTATCGTTCCACAGTCCGGGAAGGCTGTCAATATCAGCGTTCTCTTCGATCATCAGTTTCTCTATCTCGTAGCGCACCAATACGTGAAGACAGTAGGAAAGCTCGTCTGCCTCTGTCCGGATCAGTCCTGGAACCGTCTTGTTTACTGCAGCCAGAAAATCATCCAGGCTCACGTCCTTTAACGGGCTTCCGAATATCTCCTGCATCTTTCCATAAATGGGAACCCAGAAATTTCTGTTCCGTCCCATAATGTTCTCGAAAAATCTGGACTGGGATTCGTGCATTCCCATGGACGCGCCCTGGCCCACAGGGGTCTGTGTCAGATCGTCCCTGATTCCCAGCTCATAGACAGCATGGCCGGACTCGTGGATCACAGAATAGATGGAGGAGTCAATCCGATCCAGGTAGTGGGTGGTAATTCTCACGTCTTTGTTGTGCAGGTTCGTGGTAAACGGATGGGCGCTGACAGCCAGAATTCCACGATTAAAATCAAAGCCCACATACTCTGCCAGAAAACGGGCCGCCTTTTCCTGCTGCTCCTCTGTATATCCAGCGCTTAAAAAGCTGTCATCGATCTGCTCCGAGCGCTTTGCAGACTCCTTTAAGAGCGGCACAATTCCTTCCTTCACAACGCGGAAGAACTCGTCCAGCTCCTTCATGCCAAAATCTTTCTCATAATTGTTCAGCATCACGTCGTAAAGCTTCTGCCCCTCTTTGGCCTGGTAGGAAGCAAAACGCTTCTGATAATCCACAATTTCTTTTAAAACAGGCGCAAACAGTGAGAAATCTCTCTTCTCTCTGGCGTCCGCCCAGATGCCGGTCGCCCTAGCCGTCAGCTCTGCAAATCTGCGGTACTCGTCAGCCGGAATACGCTCCAGCTTCTCCACCTCTTCCTTCGTCTCCCTGACGACGGCCTGCTCCGCTTCCGTCATCCCAGACGTCTGTCCAAGGCACTCTGCCAGGGCATGTTTCAGCTTCTCTCCTGTCATAATATCAAGATACTGGCTGGAAAGAGAACCGATGACCGCCGCCGTTCTCTCCGCTGCCTCCTTCGGCGCCGCAGTCTCATTATCCCACTCAAACAGCACCATAGCAGTCTGAAGGGCCATAGCCTTTTCCAGCTGATTCTGTAATTTCTCAAATGACTGGTTCATGTTCCTATTTCTCCTTTTCTTCCTCCAGCCCTCTTCGCGGTTTCCGCTGGGGCCTAAGTGGTATTATATGCCATTTTAATATAATTACACGAATGTTTCAACTAAAACGATGTTTCCTGCCGGATCAGAAAAGGCTGCAGCACACGTTTTCCCTGTGTACTCCAGCCCTCTGTCCGTTGCTCTTAAAAGTACTTTTTTGACCCCCAAAGATTACTCTTCTTCAAATCCAGGTATTCATGATAGGCCTTTTCCAGAATCTGCTTTTCGTTGGAAAACTTAAGCAGGTGATAAGCCTCATAAAACTTATAGTACCCCGAATCCACAAAATACTCTTCCCGCTGTGGTTTACTGTAATAGCTGTCCGCCATCATCAGATACCAGTGGACATCCTTCTCCACCATATCCTGCGGAGTATTGAATGTATACTGGCTCTTGCCGATATACTTGATAATCGACGCTGTGACGCCGGTCTCTTCCTTGACCTCTCTGAGGGCAGTCTCCTTAAACTCTTCCCCAGGCTCTACAGTTCCCTTAGGCAAAACCCATCCTTCATACTTGTTTTTATAATTCTTATACAAAACAAGAATTTTACCTCGAAAAATAACCACACCGCCGCAGCTCGTTGCCTCAATCATCGCAATCCCTCCTGGCGTTGTTATTAACTTGGTTTTAGTATACTGCTTTTTGGGACAATGTGCAAGACAAAGGCCAAAATGTTACACAGGACTCATGGCAAAATCATCTTTTTTTGGCCGACATCCTGTTTCAGTATTCACTGCTGAAATCCGGGCGCCCGAAGGGAGCCAAAACACCACTGCGGCGAGTGCGCAGCCCTCGAAGAGAATAGCATATCCACGATCCAGCCTCAACTGGCTATCATTGATGAAAACTGCGCCCTGCATACCAAAGAATTCTGCACTACAACACAGATGCCTGCGGCTCACAAGGCTATGGCAAAGGAGCAGCGACCATGACATCTCTCATTCTCAGGGTTTTCAATGACGAGACATTCAGACGGGATGTGCGGAGGAGTTTTAAGGAGGAGTTGAGTAGGAAGTAAAGAGGAGTAATCTCTTTATACAAAAGAATCGGACAAAATTACCGACATCGGTATATAGAGTTAATTTAACTTAAAGAACTTCTATATCCAAACTTTCTGATAATTATTGTCAGTTCAACAGGATTTGCTAAACGAATTTTCCTTACAATTATTTAGCAAATCCTGCTATATAAAAAGATTTTACATCATTCTCCTTATTCTATATTGATTATTTTTTCCATAGCTTAAATATTCCATTAAGCTCTTTCAACTGCTTCCTATTTCTATAGAAATAAATAATAGTAGAAATGATACACCATAGTAAACTGTAAACTGTATTTAAACAGACAATCCCTGTAATAAGCAAAACAACCAGTACTATTTCTTCAACAAAATTTATTTTTACCTCTATATTTTTGTTTAAATATCTTCCAGATAATATGCTTCTTATAATGATAGAGAATACCATACTGATGATAATAAAATTGAAGCTGTGTAATATAAAGCAGCCTATGACATTTAAGACGAGGCTGATGGCCATTGCAGCAATATTGTACTTCATCAGAATATTTTCTTTGTGAAGTACTTTAAAGTATGTATTATAGATTAACTGCATCTTCCCGTCAAAAACACATATGGGCAGCAGGATAATTAAGTACTCCAAGCTTTCCTTGTACTGTGGAAGCCA
>CAUCIO010000207.1 GCA_958442925.1 uncultured Clostridium sp.
CATTTCTGCCCAGATGGGGGGCAGCCCCTGAATGGGAAGCCTTTCCATGGAATACTGCCTTTTTGACAGTAAAGCCTGCCAGAGTAGATTGAATATCAAACATCAAATCTCCGCTGTCTCCATTTACATGCATGGAGATTACACAGTCTACATCATCGAAAACGCCGTTTGCTATCATATCCTGTTTTCCTGAAAGATACTGGATCTTTCCATTTTTCTGCATCGCTCTTCGGCTGTCCAGATCAATAAATTCCTCCGCCGGAGCTGCAATAAAGCTGACGCGGCCGCCGGACTTCTCCGCAATTCCGCGTTCCTTCAAAAGCTTCATGGCATAGGCCATCACAGCTGTCTGAATACTGTGTCCGCAGGAATGAAATGCACAGGGGCGATCTTCGATTCTGACCTCCAGGGCATCCATATCTGCCACCAAAGCAATATGATATCCTTTTCCTGTTCCAAGCTGCGCTTTTAAGCCTGTCACGCTTAATCCTGTTTCTACAGGAATCCCCTCTTTGACTAAAAAAGAAGTGAGAATCCCACTTGATTTCACTTCCTTAAATCCCAGTTCCGGGCAGGCAAAAAGAGCATGGCCCAGCTCTGCCAGTTCCTGCTTCTGCTCTTCTGTCACTACAATACTGCCTGCTGTTCCTATCTTCATACTCCGTCTCCTGTCTGAAACGCCTTCTTCTACACTCTGCCGACAGTAAAAAACAGCCGGCAGAGAACTTTTTCTATACTATATAAATGTAGCATGAATGTAAAACAATGTCAATTTAAAGTCAGTCGACTCCTCAAGAAACGGCTGTTCCTTTTAATTCAGCCTTTTAATTCAGGCGAACCTTGCTTCCCGTTCCGTCTCTTCGGCTGACCTTAAGTCTGTTTAAATGTACCTGCTTTTCTTTGTAAACAACAATATTTTCTGTATTTTCCCCCAGCAGATATACTTTTTCCAGCTGCTCCCCTTTAGACAGCCTGATTCCTCTGACTCCCTTTGCATTTTTCTTCTGGAGTGGTATCTCCTCTGCTGAAAACCGAAGAAATACTCCATGATCTGTCTGAAGCACAATCTCTCTGGCTCCATCCATCGGCTGCACAGATACCAGCTGATCGCCTTCTGTCAGCTTAGCTGCCGCTACCATTCGATTGTTTGTTTCAAATTCCTCTCCAGGTACCTGTTTCAGCAGAGCTCCTTTCGTAGCAAATAAAAAGCTATGGCCCGGCAGAGACGCAGCGGTCGTTAAAAATACTATTTCTTCCTTTGTGCCGTCATACTTGCAGAGGTTGTCAATCGGTGTTCCCTTATCTCGCAGTTTTCCAAGGGGCACATCCGCTATCTTAACCTGATGAAGTGCTCCCGTATCCGTGAACAGGCAGATCTTGTCTGTGTTCAGGCAGCAGACCACATAGGAATGCTCGCTGTCTACAGTTTCCTGATTTCTGTCATAGGTAGCCCGCTCCAGTACGCGGCTGTAGCCAAAACGGTCCATAACAAACACTACCTCTCTGACTTCTATGGCACTTTCATCATAGACAACTTCCCGTCCATCTTCAATTCCCGTCCTCCTTGGACTGGAAAACTCCTCTTTGATCGAAGCTAAATCTGCCTTGATCACCTGATCCATAGCCTCTCTGCTGGATAAAATCTTTTCGTATTCTTTAATTTTTTTAAGCGTCTCCCTGTGTTCTTTTTCAAGAGCCAGAATTTCCAGTCCAATCAGCTTGTAAAGGCGCATCTCCAGAATTGCTGATGCCTGCCGTTCTGTAAAGCACAGCTTCTGCGCCTCTTCCTCAAATCCAGGGACACGAAACTGGATTTTAGAAATATCGCCTTTCATCAGGCAGGCCTTGGCATCCTTTAAACTTTTAGACCCCCTAAGAACGGCAATGATCAGATCGATGATATCGCAGGCTTTTATAAGACCTTCCTGTATCTCCTTTTTCTCCTGTTCCTTCTGAAGCAGCACCTGGTATTTTCTCGTATTGTTTTCGTACTGGAAATCCAGATAATTTCTTAAAATCCCTCTCAGATTCAGGGTCTCAGGTCTGCCCTTCACAATGGCGAGCATATTGACGCCGTAGGTATCTTCCAGTTTTGTCTTTTTATAGAGAATATTCTTAATTTTCTCAATATCTGCATCTTTTCTAAGTTCCAGAACAATACGGATTCCTTCTTTATTAGACTGGTTGGAAATATCCACTACATCTGTCAGCTTTCTGGATTCCACCAGTTCTGCAATATCCATCAGGCATTTATTGATTCCCGCCCCAATCATCGTATAGGGAATCTCTGTAATAACTAATTTATCCTTATCTGCCTTCCGCTTTCCAAGCTCTACCTCCATTCTGGCCCGGAGCTTGATTTTTCCAGAACCCGTTTCATAGATAGCAGCCAGATCCTTCTTATTAGCAATAATTCCTCCGGTAGGAAAGTCAGGGCCGTGCAGGTACTCAAGCAGAGCAGCTGTATCCATCTCCTGGTTATCAATATAAGCCTGAACTGTGTCAATCACCTCTCCTAAATTATGAGGCGGAATGCTGGTACTCATTCCCACAGCAATTCCCTCTGCTCCATTGATTAAAAGATTTGGTACACGGACAGGAAGCACTTCCGGCTCCTTCTCTGTCTCATCATAGTTCGGAACAAAATTAACTGTCTTGTCCAGATCCTTTAAATAAACCTCCTCGGCAAACTTCTCTAAACGGGCTTCCGTATAACGCATAGCTGCTGCCCCGTCTCCCTCAATGGAACCAAAGTTTCCATGGCCGTCTACCAGCGGCATCCCCTTCTTAAACATCTGGGACAGCACTACCAGAGTCTCATAAATCGAGCTGTCTCCGTGGGGATGGTATTTACCCATCGTATCACCTACAATACGGGCAGATTTTCTGTGGGGTTTATCATGCCCCAGATGCAGCTCGCTCATGTCATAGAGCACACGTCTCTGAACCGGTTTCAGACCGTCCCTTGCATCTGGAATGGCTCTGGAGGTGATGACGCTCATGGAATAGTTCATGTAGCTTCGCTGCATCTCCTCCGAATACTCTGTTTTTATAATCTTCTCTGACATCCTTCTGTTATTCCTCTCACTGCTTTTCTCTTACAAGCCTGCCTAGGCGTCAATCTCCGCCTCATCTGCATGGTCATAGATAAACTTCCGTCTCGGCGGTACGTCACTTCCCATCAGCATCTCCGTGATTTCGGAAGCCATCCTGGCATCTTCAATTTCTACCTGCTTCAGGACACGGTTTTCAGGGTTCAGCGTCGTCTCCCAAAGCTGATCTGCATCCATCTCTCCCAGTCCCTTATATCTCTGAAGCGTAAAGCTTCCTGTATGATTTTTTCTATATCTCTCCAGCGCTTTTTCATCATAGAGATACTGTTCCTCTCCTTTCTTAGGAATTACCTTAAACAGGGGAGGCATAGCAATGTAGACATGGCCCTCTGTAATTAAATCAGGCATAAAACGATAAAGGAAGGTCAACAGAAGCGTATCAATATGGCTTCCGTCCACATCTGCATCCGTCATAAGAATAATTTTGTGGTATCTGAGCTTAGTAATATCAAAATCATTTCCATATCCCTCGGAAAAGCCGCATCCAAACGCATTGATCATGGTTTTGATCTCTGCGTTAGCCAAAACCTTGTCCATAGACGCTTTCTCTACATTCAAAATTTTTCCGCGAATTGGAAGAATCGCCTGATACTGCCTGTTTCTTCCCATTTTAGCAGAACCTCCGGCGGAATCTCCCTCAACAATAAAGATTTCACACTTTTCAGCATCCCTGCTCTCACAGTTGGCCAGCTTTCCATTGCTGTCGAAAGAAAAACGAGACTTTGTAAGCATATTCGTCTTCGCT
>CAUCIO010000208.1 GCA_958442925.1 uncultured Clostridium sp.
CTTTTTTCATTGTATTTTAATCTCCTTTCGAATTCCATGCCAATCAGACTGACTTTCAACAGTATACACAAAAAAGCCCTGTTTGCCTAGTAGAGAAAAAGCCGGAAACCTCATCGGTCTCCGGCCACTCTTTCTATTCCTGATCCTGTTCCTTCTCTACCGCCTTAGCTTCCTCCTCATCGAAGAAGTCGTCGTCGAAATCGTCTTCAAAATCGTCTTCAAAATCCTCAAGATAATCCGGAGTAAAGAAGCGGTACACTCCGTAAGCAATGGCAGCTACAGCGGCTACTACGCCGATAATTGCCAGAATCCAGAGTACACAGGTCTTTTTCTTCTCCTCCTCCTCTTTTCTGTGGAGGAACTCATTCAGTTTCGTAGCGTTCATAATCTCTTCCACACGGTTAAAGGCATCCTTGCCCATCAGATCGAATTTATTCATCATTCCACGTCCTTTCTCTCTAAGATTGGTCTAATTCTATTATACCATTATCCTGTTGTTTTTACTATATATATTTATCTCAAAAAAGAATTTTATGCAGCAGTTCAGCCATGTGATGAGCTCTGGCAGCTTACTGCATTTTTTTCAATTTTGCAAAAGAAGCGAACATTTTCTTCACTCCTGCCCTGTCAAAGTCTACCGTCACCTCATAGTCCTTGCCTCCGTCTGCAATTGCTTTGACAGTTCCTTCTCCAAATTTCATATGGCGCACCCGGTCGCCTTCTCCATAGTCCAGACTTTCAGCCTTCTGCACAGTAAAAGTCTTTCCAAAGGAAGGAGCTGCAGAAACTGTTTTAGATGCATAAGCGTTAGGCTTTTGGCCAAAAGCGCTGATACCAGAGGAACGCTTCGGAGTTGTCCATCCTTCTGTGGAACGATCCCAGTCTCTTCCTGACGCAGAGGAGCCGCCAAAGGAACTGCCGCCAAAAGAGGAGTTTCCTGCCCAGGAGGAGCCTTCCTCTCTGCGGTATGCGCCCCTGCCAAAAGCCTCTCGCTCTTCCCGTTCCATCTCAAAATCATCTCCCCAGGGAAGTCCGCTGTCATCAAAATCCTCTGCAAAATGAAGTCCTTCTCCTGCTGTACTTCCAGAGTTTTTACCTCTTTCTCCATTTTCCATCCAGGAACTGCTTCTGGCAAACATGGATTTCTGATTCTGCCTGTCTAAAAGTTCAGGCGGAATTTCTTCCACAAAACGGCTTAATTTAGAAAAACGCGTCTCTCCGTTTGTCATCCTCTGTCTGGCTGCCGTCAGAGTCAGGCGTTCTCTGGCCCGTGTGATTCCCACATAGCAAAGGCGGCGCTCCTCCTCCACTGCATCTGCGTCGTCCGACATAATGGACATGCTGCTGGGGAACAGGCCGTCCTCCATTCCGCTTAAATAGACATAGGGAAATTCCAGACCCTTGGCGCTGTGAAGTGTCATCAAAACCACCCTGTTCTCTGATTCATCCATGTTGTCCACCTCTGCCACCAGGGCTACCTCCTCCAGAAATCCTCCTAAAGTCGGCTCCTCGGCCCCCGCCCAGTAGGCAGCCGCCTTATTAATCAGCTCCGCGATATTCTGGAGCCTTGTCTCGGATTCCACCTCTCCTTCTTCCTCGATCTCTTTCCTGTATCCCGTTTTTTCGAGAATTTCCTCAATTAAATCTTTGATGCTGAGTTCTGAAAGCCTGGCCTTGAAATCCTCAATCTGGGCAGTGAATCCGGCAATCTTATCTGCTGCCTTTCCAATAGACGGCACTGCTCTGGCTCTTAAAAGGGCATCGTAAAAACTCATTCCATTGGCAGAGGCAAATGAAATCACACGGCCCATAGAAGTGGCTCCGATTCCCCGTTTCGGCACATTGACGATTCTCTGCACTGCCAGATCGTCCTGCCCGTTTGCAATCGTCTTCAAATAGGAAAGGATATCCTTGATTTCCTTTCTCTGATAAAAGTTGACGCCTCCCACCAGGCGGTAGGGAACACTGTAGAGAATACACTTTTCCTCCAGAAGGCGAGACTGGGCGTTGGTTCTGTACAGTACGGCAAAATCTGAAAACTGCCTGTTTTCTTTTTCTGCCTCTGTTAAAATATCCTTAACTATGTAATCTGCCTCCTCATAGGCAGTATCGAACTGGGACAGCCTTACCTGGGCGCCCCCTCCGTTAGAGGTCCACAGGGTCTTATCTTTTCTGCCCCTGTTATGGCGGATCACCTCATTGGCAGCGTTCAGAATATTCTGGGTAGAGCGGTAATTCTGCTCCAGCTTAATCACATGGGCCCCTGGAAATGCCGATTCGAAGCTCAAAATATTTTCTATATCAGCTCCGCGAAACTTGTAGATAGACTGGTCGTCGTCACCTACTACGCAGATATTTCTGTACTTTCCAGCCAGCTGATCCACCAGCTTAAACTGTACACGGTTTGTATCCTGATACTCGTCCACCATAATATAACGGAACCTGTTCTGGTAATACTCCAGCACGTCTCTCTCCTGTTCAAAGAGCTCTACTGTCTTTAAGAGCAGATCGTCAAAATCCAGAGCATTATTCTTTTTCAGCTCTTTCTGGTATTCCATATAGAGCTCTGCGATTTTTTTTTCCCGGAAATCGCCCCCTGCATTCTGAAGAGCTTCCTGGGAATCGATCATATCGTTTTTGAAAGAAGAAATCCGGCTGAGCACAGCTCTCTCCTTAAACTGCCTGGTATCCACCTGAAGATGTTTGAAAATCTGCTTCATCAGCGTGCGCTGATCATCTGTATCATAAATCGTGAAGCTGGTGTCATAACCCAGGCGGTCGATGTGACGTCTCAAAATTCTCACACAGGAAGAGTGAAACGTGCTCACCCAGATGCTCTCTGCGCCAAATCCCACTATTTTGTCCACGCGCTCTCTCATCTCTGCAGCCGCCTTATTGGTAAAGGTAATGGCCAGGATATTCCAGGGATTTACACCCTTTTCCTCAATCAGATAGGCAATCCGGTGAGTCAGAACCCTGGTTTTTCCCGAACCTGCCCCTGCCAGTACAAGTAAAGGTCCTTCTGTGTGAAAGACCGCTTCCTTCTGCTTCGGGTTTAACAGCTCAAATTTATTATCCATACTGCTCTCCTTTTAGATAGTATATTACAAATAAGTGCGTACTATTTTTGTGTATGTACTATGATAAGATACCTGTCGAAGAAAAACAAGAGCAAAATCAATGAAAGGATCATAGAACCATGGAAGAAAAGATAACATACAGGCCGGAGAGATACCCGCTTTCAGATTCTCTCCGGTCTGTTTTAGAATCAGCATCTATCTGTCAAATAATTCTCCTGCCTTCTTGGCAAACCGCTCTCCGTAGATTCGGAAATCTTCCTTGCAGTCCTCAAAGTGGGTTCCCACAGAATCCAGAGCTACCGGTCCTAAATGAATGAAGGGTTTTCCAAGGGACGCTCCACCGGAATAAAGCACCATGCCCTTTACCATCATATGACCAATCATGGTAAGAAGCGCCACATCTGCGCCTCCCTGGGCATAGTGGGCAGTGGCATAAACGCCTCCCAGCTTTCCTGCCAGATTCAGCTCCCGGCTGTCCACATCAAACCATTTCTTAATCTGCCAGCAGGTATTGGCTACCCAGGTAGGCGTTCCGATAATGACTCCGTCGCAGGCATCCAGATATTCCTGATCCATTGGCTCCTCAATGGAAAACAGTCTAGCCTCTCCTCCGGCCCGCTCGATCCCCTCCGCGATCACAGAACCCATCTCTTTCGTATTCCCTGTTTTGCTGTAATAAATAATTGCAATTTTCATGACAACTCCTCCTTCTCTGTCTCAACATACAGTTATTATACACCTGCTCCGATCATCTGTCATGCTCTCTTTT
>CAUCIO010000209.1 GCA_958442925.1 uncultured Clostridium sp.
CGTAGGGGATGCAGAAAATCTGTGGTTTGAGACAGAACCAGAGCTGGAAGAAATTTTTGACGCAATCGACCGCTTTGATTTTACCGGGTGCCGGGAAATCATCTACTGCGGCTACGGGGAGCCGGTTATGGCCCTGGACAAGATGGAACAAATCAGCCCTTATCTAAGGAAACATTTTCCTGACTGCAGGATCCGTCTGAATACTAACGGACTGGGGGATCTGATTCACGGCCGTTCCACAGCGGAAGAGATTTGCAGACTGACAGACAGTATTTCCGTCAGCCTGAATATGCCGGATGCAGACAGCTATGAGGCGATTGTCCATCCTGCCTATGGCAGGGAAGCTTTTTACTCCATGCTTCAGTTTGCTAAGGATTGCAGAAAGTTTTGCGATGATGTGCGTTTTACGGTCGTAGATGTAATCGGCGAAGAAAAAGTGGAAGAAAGCCGCCGCCTGGCAGAACGGCTTGAAGTCCCTCTCAGAGTGCGGAAATACTCGGAATAAAGAGTTTGTTAAAAATATATAAAAAAAGAATAAAGTTTCTATTGACTTATAGGTAATGATTTGGTAAGATCAGAATCAGGAAATAAATAAGCTATGGATTGTTACTGGTAAGCAGGCAAAACCAATTTTGAGGGAGAAGGGTATAAATGTCCGTTCGGGACGGGATCCTTATCTTCAAAGTTGGTTTTTTTATTGCTACGGCATGGGTTTACCAGAGGGAGAAGCATGACTTATGAAAATTGACAAGGTGATCAACAATAACATCGTAAGCGCTCTGGACGCAGAGGGAAAAGAGATTGTTGTCATGGGAAGAGGACTTGGCTTCGGGGCAAAGCCTGGAAAGGAAATTCCTGAAGCGAAGATTGAAAAAATATTCCGTCTGGACAGCCAGAACACCATGAACCGTTTCAAGGAGCTGCTTTCCAATCTGCCTCTGGAGCACATTCAGGTTTCCGCTGAAATTATCAACTATGCTAAAACCGTGTTAAACAGAAGCCTGAATCAGAATATCTATGTGACTTTGACCGATCATATTAATTTTGCCATTGAGCGGTTTCGGAAGCAGATGCGTTTTTCCAATCCGCTTCTCAGCGAGATTAAAGCTTTCTACAAGGAAGAGTACCTGATAGGAGAATATGCAGTTGCTTTGATTGAAAAGGAGATAGGCATCCGTCTTCCGGTGGACGAAGCCGGTTTCATTGCCCTCCATGTGGTGACAGCTGAATACAATACAGCTATGAGTGAAACGATTGACATTACAAACCTGATTCAAAACGTGGTGGGAATGGTTCGGGATTATTTCCATGTAGGTCTGGACGAAACCTCCCTTAACTATCAGAGATTTGTCACTCATCTGCGCTTTCTGGCCCAGAGAATTGTGGCAGGAAAGCTTTTGGACAGCGGAAATCCCGAATTTAATCGTCTGATTTCCCAGATGTATCCAGAGGAATATGCCTGCAGCCTGAAAATCAGGGAGCATATAAAATCGGTATACAGCCATGATGTGACGGAAGAGGAAACCGCATATCTGGCAGTTCATATAAAACGAATCAGAGATTAAGAAAGAGAGGGAATCACATGTTTTCATCACTGAAAAAGATGTTTGGAGGAAAAGAGGACAAGAAAACTGTTTTAGCTCCTGTGTCAGGAAAGGCCGTTTCTTTAAAAGAGGTAAACGATCCGACCTTCAGCCAGGAGATTCTGGGAAAGGGCGTTGCCATTATTCCATCTGAGGGAAAAATCGTCGCTCCGGCTGACGGAACCCTCAGCGTATTCTTTGAAACAAAGCACGCAGTCAGCATTTCTGCTGAGAACGGTGCAGAGATTATTGTTCATGTGGGTCTTGATACTGTAAACTTAAAGGGTGAGCATTTCACAGCCCACAAACAGCAGGGGGACAAGGTAAAGGCAGGCGAACTCCTGTTAGAATTTGACATGGAAGCTATCAAGGCTGCCGGATATGATGTCATCACACCGGTTATTATCTGCAATACACCTGATTTCCCGGATATGGTCTGCCACACAGGCCAGGATGTCAAGGAATTAGACGCTATTATCGAGCTGTAGAGAGGCAAAAATATGAGAACTCTGACGATTACCGTTCAAACAGCAGAGGGGCTTCATGTGAAGCCTGCGTCCCAGCTGTTTATGGCTGCCCGGGATTTTAACTGCCGGATTACGGCTTCCTGTGGGGAAGCGCAGGCAGACTGCAAAAATATTCTGGAGCTTTTAAACCTGGGCGCTGCCGGAGGAGAACGGCTTACACTGAACTTTGAGGGACCAGATGAGACAGAGGCAGAAAGCGCCTTTTGCCGTCTGGCAGAAGAGTCTGAGGAATTTTCATAATTGAGTATACAGTTAAATTACGATTTGCACCTGCTTTCAGGCAGGTTCAGATAAAAAAATGCCGGTAGTCCGGCAAAAAAAGGAAAGGGGTTCATTATTTATGGTAATGAAGTTTTTACAGAAACTGGGAAAATCCCTGATGCTCCCGGTTGCATGTCTTCCTGTCTGTGGTATCCTGATGGGACTGGGA
The DNA here is from genome assembly GCA_958442925.1 of uncultured Clostridium sp. Taxonomy (GTDB): domain Bacteria; phylum Bacillota; class Clostridia; order Lachnospirales; family Lachnospiraceae; genus Otoolea. The sequence continues at coordinate 2,541 of CAUCIO010000209.1, forward strand.
TATGCATTATGTCCAAGTACAATGCAGGGCGGTTCCGTAGAGGGACTGAAAGAGATCATCGGTTTCTTCCTTGTGAAGGCCGGCGGCGCTCTGATTGACAACATGTCCTGGCTGTTCGCAGTAGGCGTTGCAGTGGGAATGTCTGATGACAACGACGGTACAGCAGGTCTTGCAGGTCTTGTATCCTGGTTAATGATGACAAAGCTGTTAAATCCGGCTGTTGTTGGAACTTTAACAGGCGTTGCAGCAGACGCAGTAGATTTATCCTACAGCAAGATTGAGACACAGTTTATCGGTATCTTAGCAGGTATTATCGGAGCTATGTGCTATAACCGCTTTAAGACTGCCAAGCTTCCGGACTGGCTGTCCTTCTTCTCTGGAAAACGCTGTGTTGCTATCGTAACAGCACTGGTTTCCATCGTTGTAGCAGCTGTTCTGTTCTTTGTATGGCCAGTTGTATTCGGCGCTTTAGTAGCTCTTGGAAAGGGTATCATGAGCCTTGACGCAGTAGGCGCAGGTATCTATGCGTTCTTCAACCGTTTACTGATTCCATTTGGTCTCCACCATGCGTTAAACAACGTATTCTGGTTCGACACAATTGGTATCGGCGATCTGACACACTTCTGGGCAGGCGAGACATCTGCAGATGTTACATGGAGCCTTGGTATGTACATGGCAGGATTCTTCCCATGTATGATGTTTGGTATCCCAGGCGCTGCCTTAGCTATGGTTCAGTGCGCTAAGAAGGAGAAGAGAAAAATCGTAATCGGTCTTGTAGGTTCTGCTGCTGTCGCTGCTTTTGTCTGCGGTGTTACAGAGCCGTTCGAATTCGCATTTATGTTCCTTGCACCGGTTCTCTACTTAGTATACTCACTGTTATACGGTATTTTCACAACTATTACAGTTGCTCTTGGCTTCCGTGCAGGTTTCTCATTCTCTGCCGGACTGACAGACCTTGTGTTCTCCGCACAGCTTCCGGCTGCTGCTAAGACTTGGTTAATCCTTCCGTTAGGTCTTGCAGCACTTGTAGTATTCTACCTGGTATTCCGTATTCTTATCACTAAGCTTGACTTAAAGACACCGGGACGCGAGGATGACGACACAGAGAGCGAGAAGGCAGTAAGCCTTTCCAACAACAACTATACAGAGGTGGCTTCCATTATCCTTGAAGGACTTGGCGGCCCGTCCAACATAACTTCTATTGACAACTGCATCACACGTCTCCGTCTGGAGGTAAAGGATCAGGCTCTCGTAGATGAGAAGAAGATCAAATCCGCAGGTATT
>CAUCIO010000210.1 GCA_958442925.1 uncultured Clostridium sp.
TGCTGCTGATGTATTCCACTACAGCCCAGGCAATGGAAAGGCCGTCAAAAGTACTGGTTCCCCTTCCAATTTCATCCAGAATCAGAAGGCTGTTTCTGGTGGCATTCCTGAGAATATTGGCTACCTCCGTCATCTCCACCATAAAGGTACTCTGTCCGGACGCCAAATCGTCGGAAGCTCCCACCCGTGTAAAAATCCGATCGCACAGGCCAATGTTCGCCTCGTCCGCCGGCACAAAGCTTCCAATCTGAGCCATCAGGGTAATCAGGGCCGTCTGTCTCATGTAGGTAGACTTGCCTGCCATATTGGGACCTGTAATAATGGAAATGCGGTTTTTTCCATTGTCCAGGTAGGTATCGTTAGCCACAAACAGGTCGTCCCGCATCATCTGCTCCACCACTGGGTGGCGTCCATTTTTAATATGGATCACACCCTTCTCATTGATTTTCGGCTTCACGTAATTCTGGCGTGTAGCTACAGCAGAAAGAGAAACCAGAACGTCTAACAGAGCAATCGCCTTGGCTGTCTGCTGGATCGTCTCCACTCTCGCTGCCACGGCATCCCTCACCTGGCAGAATAAATCATACTCCAGGGAAAACAGCTTGTCCTCCGCCCCCAGAATCGTTCCCTCCAGTTCTTTTAAGCGCTCTGTGGTAAACCGTTCTGCATTAGTCAAAGTCTGGCGTCTGATAAAATAGTCCGGAACCTGATCCTTAAAGGAATTTGTCACCTCAAAATAATAACCGAACACCTTATTAAACTTCACTTTCAGGGTCTTGATTCCTGTCTTTTCCTTCTCTTCTGCCTCCAGATCTGCCAGCCAGTCCTTTCCCTGTGTCTTGGCATAGCGCAGGCGGTCCGCTTCCTCGCTGTAACCGTCTTTAATCATGCCTCCATCTCTGACAGAAATCGGAGGTTCCTCCACAATCGCCCGTTCGATTAAATCTGCCAGTTCTTCCAGCGTATCCATCTCCTCATCCACCTGCCGCAGAAGCGGGCTCTGGAACTCTTCTAAAATCTTCTTAATATGGGGCAGCATGGCTAAAGAGCTCTTAAAGGCAATCAGATCCCTGGGATTCGCCGTTTTATAGCTGATCCGGCCGATGAGCCGTTCCAGATCATAGACAGCGTTTAAATATTCCGCAATCTCCTCCCTGGAAATATAGTTCATATTCAGCTCCTCCACCGCATTCTGCCGTTCCAGAATCCGTTCTCTGGAAATCAGGGGCTGTTCCACAAAAGAACGCAGCATTCTGGCTCCCATGGCAGTCTTCGTCTTATCCAGAACCCAGAGAAGCGTCCCTCTCTTCTGCTTTTCCCGGAGCGTCTCTGTCAGTTCCAGATTCCTTCTGGTGGATGTATCTAACATCATGTACTGGCCTGTCGTATAGGGAGTAATTCCAGTCAGATGATCCAGAGTGCTTTTCTGGGTCTCGTAAAGGTACTGAAGCACTGCTCCCGCCGCAATGGTTCCCGCCTCGTACTGGGAGATTCCAAGTCCGTCCAGGTGGTTTACATGAAAGTGCTCCCGCAAAAGCCTGCGGCAGGAATCATCGGAGAAAAAGCGGTGTTCCAGAGCTGTCACCACTACATGAAGGCGGTTTTTCAAATCTTCCAAATCGATCCCTGACATATAAAACGCTTCATTACAGATAATTTCCGACGGAGCAAACTTATAAATCTCATCTAACAGAGTCCTTTCTGACCGGACCTCTGTCACCAGATAATCTCCTGTACTGATGTCTGCGGAGGAAATGCCAAACACTCCGTCCATGTAGACAATACCCATCAGATAATTATTTTTAGATTCTTCTAACGCCTGGGAACTGGTGATAGTTCCAGGCGTAACAACGCGGATCACTTCCCGTTTTACCAGGCCCTTAGCAGTCTTCGGATCCTCCATCTGCTCGGCAATGGCAACCTTGTAGCCTTTCTGCACCAGCCGGTTCAGATAATTGTCTACCGCGTGGTAAGGTACTCCGCACATGGGAGCACGTTCTTCCAGCCCGCACTCCTTTCCTGTCAGGGTAATTTCAAGCTCTCTGGAAGCTGTCTTGGCATCCTCAAAAAACATCTCGTAAAAATCGCCTAGCCTGTAAAAAAGGATGCAATCCGGGTACTGTTTTTTTGTCTCCAGATAATGAGCCATCATAGGTGATAATTGTGCCACAGTCTGTCCTCTCTTCTATCATTGTATGATTTTTCCCTTCTCTGCAAAAGAATGACTGCTGCCCGGCCTCCCAATAGGGGGAAGCCGGGCTGCAGTCTTTTTCTATCACAGAGAACTATTCGGGAACTCTTTTTTCTATTTTCGCCTTTATCGGCAAGCCAGAATCTATCTCTGAATCAGAGGGTCTGTCGGATCCCAGTACTGATTATCAGAAACCGGAATTAAATCTGGCTTATCAAACGGAGACGCCACATTGGGATCCTCGTAAATTACGACAGATGTACCAATCGGACAGTTATCGTATACCCACTTGGAGTTTTCACAGGTTAAACGCACACAGCCTAAAGATCTGGAAACACCGAGGCCATTGTAGCCTTCTGTATTGAGCTTATTAATATTCGGCTCTGAGTAGGTGATAGAGTGGAATAAAAAGCCCTGGGTAATTCTGGTCGCCCACTGGGTATAGGAATCATTCACCATCAGTCTCCATCTGTATTTTTCCGGAGTCTTAAAGGTTCCTATCGGCGTGTCGTCTCCCACAGAAGTCAGCATTGCCTTTACCGGAATAATGTAGCCGTTATCTCCGTCCTTGGCATATACAGTGGAGCAGTTTAATGTTTTATTAACCTTAAGCACATAGCTTCCCTGTTTCCCAATCAGATGGTCTACATCCTGAACCAGGCGTCCGGACGGCTCAAAGTAGAATTTCATACCGTCAATGTAATGCCATCCGGAAAGAGACTGGCCGTCTTTAAAATAAAACCTCTCATGATCATAGGAAACCCATCCTGTGTAGGGCGTTCCGTCTCCATTCGTCATGGTGCTTCCCTCTGCTCCAATTCGGATTCGGTTTGTCAGTTCGTTAATGTATCGTCCGGCTGCAGAAGACGGACCTGGCTGTCCCTTTGGAACAAGCACAACTTCTACGCTTACCAGGTGCTCACCTAAATTGGATGTTCCAGCCACCTCTCCGTTCTTGGCCCAGCCCATTTTTCCCTGGCCGCTGGAGGTAACGGAATAGTAAACATCATAGTCCCTCTCTGCGTCTCCTGTAAGGACGATCTCAATAGCTTCGATATAGGTAGAGGCCTCAGTTCCACCAGTAGGTTTTCCATCGTGATTCCACCAGATAAAACCGCCGTTGTTTACGAAAGAACGATAGGAAACACCGCCGATTCCATTATAATTATTCAGGTTCATGGAAAGACTTGTCACCTCAGTGCCCACGCCCTGGTTATAGGATACAGATACATGGGGGGCAGTGGAAGCGGTTTCGCTCTCACCTGTCTGTGTATTGCCCTCTGCCGGAGCCTGGGCATCCGGCTGCCCCGTTCCGCCCGTCTGTTCCGGATTTTCTGGCTGTGAAGGCGGCAGAGGCTGTCCCTGTTCAATCTCCAGTCCTGGACCTGTCGGGGCATCCTGAGCTGCAAATGCAGTTGTCCCTCCTCCTACAGTCATGGCTGCTGCCAGAAGAAATGCCGCTGCCCTTAAATGCTGCTTTTTCATATGTATATCCTCCTAATACTTACATAATGTTCCCATATAATAAAATCCCTTTGACTCATCCAGATACACGTCCACAATGGTTCCAATTAATTCCTTTCCGCCTTTAAAGTGAACGGTAATATTATTGGAAAGAC
>CAUCIO010000211.1 GCA_958442925.1 uncultured Clostridium sp.
ATCTGGAAACAGGGGAACGTCTGCCCCAGCCGTCTCTTTCCGAGATTCGGGACATGATCCTGCGCCACGCCAGGCTGCAGGTAGAATATAAGGGCGAATTTACCGCCATGCGGGAAATGAGAAAGCATGTGGCCTGGTATACAGCCGGCTGCCCCCATTCTGCAGCATTGAGAAATGATATTAACATGGTGGAGACACTGGAAGGATTAATTGAGCTGGTAGACAAAAGACTTCGGTAAGGCGGAAGAGGAACCACGGAATGTCCTGAAATATCAGCAGCTGCAGGGATCTATTCCTTGACATCGCCATGCAATTCAGTTATAATATTACGACGCGGAAAGAAGAAAAAAATACCGGTCAGAGGTATCTGACACAGGAATAGAAGGGGAGATTCCCTGTAAAATGTAACCCGAAAGGAAGGAAAGTATCATGGCAGACAAGAAACATATCCTCACTTACACAGGCTTAAAGCAGTATGAAGATGAGTTACAGGATTTAAAGGTAAACAAGCGTCAGGAGATCGCTCAGAAGATCAAGGAAGCCAGAGAGCAGGGCGACCTGTCCGAGAACGCTGAGTACGATGCTGCTAAGGATGAGCAGAGAGACATCGAGGCCAGAATCGAGCAGCTGGAGAAGCTGTTAAAGAACGCGGAGGTTGTAGTTGAGGAGGAGATCGACCTTGAGAAAATCAACATTGGCTGCCGTGTGAAGGTATTAGATATGGAGTTTGACGAGGAGATGGAATTCAAGATCGTCGGTTCCACAGAGGCAAACAGCCTTCAGAATAAGATTTCCAACGAGTCTCCGGTAGGCCATGCCCTTCTCGGCAAAAAGGCCGGAGACATTGTAGATGTAGAGACACAGGCGGGAATCATTCAGTACAAGGTACTGGAGATCCAGAGAGTATCATAAAAATCGCACAAAGGAGTGAAGACAGTGGCAGAGCAGCAGAACAACAGAGAAGAGCAGGAGTTAAACCATTTATTAAAGGTGCGCCGTGAGAAGCTGACTGAGCTTTGCGAAAACGGCAGAGATCCGTACAAGGTTACCAAGTATGACGTAACTGCACACAGCATGGAAGTGAAGGAGCACTATGAGGAGCTGGAAGGCAAGGAGGTATCCCTGGCAGGACGTATGATGTCCAAGCGTGTCATGGGAAAGGCATCTTTCTGCAACCTTCAGGACTTACAGGGCAATATCCAGTCCTATGTGGCCAGAGACGAGATCGGCGAGGAGGCTTATAAAGAGTTCAAAAAGATGGATATCGGCGATATCATCGGCATTCGCGGTATCGTGTTTACCACTAAGACAGGTGAGATTTCCATCCATGCAAAGAGCGTTGAGCTGCTTTCCAAGAGTCTTCAGATCCTTCCGGAGAAGTTCCACGGACTGACAAACACAGATATGCGCTACCGTCAGAGATACGTGGATCTGATTATGAACCCGGAGGTAAAGGACACCTTTATCAAGCGTTCCCAGATTGTGAAGGAGATCAGAAGCTTCTTAGACGGAAGAGGCTTTATGGAAGTGGAGACTCCAGTTCTGGTAGCCAATGCAGGCGGAGCTAACGCAAGACCGTTCCAGACGCATTTTAACGCTCTGGACGAGGATGTAAATTTAAGAATCTCCCTGGAGCTCTACTTAAAGAGACTGATCGTAGGCGGACTTGAGAGAGTATATGAGATTGGCCGCGTATTCAGAAACGAGGGAACCGATACAAAGCACAATCCGGAGTTCACACTTCTTGAGATCTATCAGGCTTTCACAAACTATGAGGGAATGATGGAGCTGACAGAGACCATGTTCCGCGAGGTTGCCAGAAAGGTTCTGGGAACTCTTCAGGTAGAGTACGACGGTGAGGTGATCGATCTGGAGAAGCCGTTTGCACGCATTACCATGATCGACGCTGTTAAGCAGTACAGCGGTGTGGATTTCCGCGAGATCAAGACGGATCAGGAAGCCAAGGCAGTTGCCAAGGAGCACCACATTGAGTACGAGAACCGCCATAAGAAGGGCGATATCCTGAATCTGTTCTTCGAGGAGTATGTAGAGGAGAAGCTGGTTCAGCCGACCTTTGTTACTGACCATCCGGTGGACATTTCCCCGCTTTCCAAGAGAAAGCCGGAGGATCCGGAGTACACAGAGCGCTTTGAGCTTTACATTACCCGCAGAGAGTTTGCCAACGCATACTCTGAGTTAAATGATCCGATTGATCAGAGAGAGAGATTCCTGGCTCAGGAGGCCTTAAAGGCAGCCGGAGACGAGGAGGCCTGCTCCATGGACGACGACTTTATCAATGCTCTTATGATTGGTATGCCTCCGACAGGCGGATTAGGCATCGGTATCGACCGTTTCGTTATGCTGCTGACTAACTCTTATGCAATCAGAGACGTGCTGCTGTTCCCCACAATGAAGTCCTTAGATGCAAAGAAGGGCGACAGCAAGGCAGAGGGAGCAGAGCCCAAGCCAAACGCATTCGAGGCAGCTGCAGCCAGTGTGTCCGCAGCAAGCGCACAGCTTGACCTTTCCAAGGTAAAGATTGAGCCACTGTTTGAGGAGTTTGTAGATTTTGATACCTTTGCAAAGTCTGATTTCAGAGTGGTTAAGATTGAAGCCTGCGAGGCAGTGCCGAAGTCCAAGAAGCTTCTGAAGTTTACATTAAACGACGGAACAGAGAAGAAGCGCACCATTTTAAGCGGTATCCACGAGTACTACGAGCCGGAAGAGCTGGTTGGAAAGACCTGCGTGGCTATCACAAACCTGCCGACCAGAATGATGATGGGAATTCCGTCTGAGGGTATGCTGATTAGTGCAGTGTATGAGTATGACGGACGGGAAGGCTTAAATCTTCTGATGCTGGATGATGTAATTCCGGCAGGAGCGAAGCTGTACTAAGTAAATGTAAGAGTAAATGGGCAGTCCTGTTTTCAGGACTGCCTATTTTTGGCTTTCTATTGAGTTTACGAAGTTTGCCGCCAGATTCTTTTCTCCACACATTTATGGTACTTATCTGCAGAAAACATATCCGCCCCGCACTGTACGGATATATTCTGTGCTGTGGCTGTGCGGATCGATTTTTTTCCGAAGATTAGAGATGGTGTTGGCTACTACCTTCTGAGTGTTTTCGCTGTCTTTCCCCCATACAGCGCGAAACAGCTCTTCTTTTGAAAAAACCTGTTCCGGATGGGAGGCTAGGAACAGCAGAAGATTAAACTCATTATTAGTCAGAGGTACTGGCCTGCCGTTTTGCAGAACCTGCTGTGAACTTCCGTCTATGGTTAATCCCTGAAAGGTAAATCGATATTGTGAGCTGAGGGAAAAGAGTTCAGCATCAATCTTCGCTTTTTTCAAAAGCTCTAAGAGGTATTCCTCCAGCTCCTTTCCCGGCTGCTTTGATTTGATAATAAGCATTTCAGTATTCTCCGCATTCTGGTTTTTTTATCTGGCAATTCCATCGATTGAACGCAGCAGGTTCACCATTTCAATGGCGCTGACAGCGCAGTCGAAGCCTTTGTTTCCGGCCTTTGTGCCGGCCCGTTCGATGGCCTGCTCGATAGAGTCGGTGGTGAGAACGCCAAACATGACAGGGATGCCGCTTTCTAATGAAACGGCTGCGATTCCCTTTGATACCTCGCTGCAGACATAATCATAATGGCTGGTGGAACCTCGAATGACGGCGCCGAGACAGATCACAGCATCGTATTGTCCGCTGCCTGCCATTTTCGATGCGACCAGTGGTATT
>CAUCIO010000212.1 GCA_958442925.1 uncultured Clostridium sp.
TCTGCCTTGATAATATCGTCCACATAGCCTCTTCCTGCCGCTGCTGCCGCACTGGACTGAAGGGCCTCATATTCTGCTGCCTTCTCGGAAATCAGAGCTGCCGCTTTATCGGAAGCATTAATTTCTTCTGCATACATAATTTTTACTGCTGCCGCTGCGTCCATCATACCGATTTTAGCATCTGGCCATGCGTATACGATATCTGCTCCAACTGACTTGCTGTTCATGGTAACATAGGAGCTTCCGTAAGCCTCTCCAATCACAACTGTCACTTTCGGCACATCTGCATTGGCAAATGCATAAGTCAGACGTCCTGCCGCCTTTGCAATTCTTCGTTCTGTACACTTGGACTGCTTGTAGCCCTTTACATTTACCAGAGTCAGAACAGGAATATTAAATGCATCACAGAAATTCACAAATTCTGCAGCCTTGTCGCAGCCTCTTGCTCCAAGAACCGGCTCATACTCTGCAGTCTTCTCATTTTCCTCATCTAATACCTCTGTGCGGTTGGCAACACAGCCCACCGTCATACCGTTCATGCGGATAAAGGCAGTTACCATCTCCGGACCGTATTTTCCCTTCACCTCGAAGAAGAAGCCGTTATCGGAAATCATGGAGAGGGCCTTTCCTGTGTCTCCCCTGAAGCTCTCGATATTTTCACAAAGGCGGTTTAAATCGTCTGTACACTCGTCATAGGACATATCGTCCTCATTATTAGAAGGAAGGACAGATACAAGAGTACGAATCTTTGCAAGAATCTCCTCCTCGCTGCCCACTCCGTCAGCCAGCCCTGACTCACTGCTCTGGAAATCTGCCGAAGCAGTGTCGCACTTCTTCTCATCATTTCCAGCAAGCGCGTTTGGTGAATTGACAAACAGCTTTGCCTTCTCTTCCATGAAAACAAAATCTGCAATAGCAGAAGAAACAGCCATGCCGCCTCCGCAGGTTCCAAACACCGCGCAGATCTGAGGAATCACACCAGAAGCCATAGTCTGATTCAGATACATCTGTCCGAAACCATCCAGAGCATCTGTCGCCTCCTGAAGCCTTAAACCAGAGCAGTCTACCAGGCCAATTACAGGAGCTCCCATTTTCATAGCCATCCGGTATACGTTCGAAATTTTCTTTGCATGCATCTCGCCTACAGAGCCTCCCATAACAGAAGCATCCTGACTGTACACATACACAAGATTCCCCTCAATCGTGCCGTAACCGGTGATTACGCCGTCAGCGCCGGTATTCTGCGCCGCCATGTTAAAGTCAGTGCTTCTTGCCTTTACATAAGCGCCAACTTCAACAAAACTGTTATCATCAAGTAAAGCTTCGATTCTTTTACCTGCTGATGTTTTCGCTGAATTACTCATTTTGCAGTCCTCCATTTGAATTAGTTTGACTTGGTATGCTTTCGTAAAAGAGATGGTTTACTTTTGCAGTCCCAATTTTGCCTAGTTTATATTGTATATGCTTATCGCACAAATTGCAAGTTTTATTGTGGAAAACGATCCAATTTTCACACAATCATAATATCTGTCCTATAATGGAAATTTTCCGCAGATCTGGTGGATTCTTTTTTAGAAATATCCTTCCCTCAAATGGCTCATACTAAAAGCAGGCGGATTTCAGGACATCGAGAACCCTGTACTGAACTCCGGCTGATATTTAAAAGCAGAAAGGAAGTGTATCTCTATGATTACCGTAAAGGATGGACCGCTGAATCCAGACAATTCCTGCCGTCTGGATCTGGCTATTGCTTCAGTACCCCGGCAATCCTGGGAGGAGCCGCAGGATCTGGAAACCGCCCTCTTGCACGGATGCCTGTTTTCTTCCCTGGATATGCCGTTTTTTGCAGGAGGTGACGCCTATGTTCAGTAATACAGAAACTCTCGACCGCTCATCCCTTCTCCACGAGATTGACAAAGTGAGCTTCGCAGTCAATGATTTAACTCTCTACCTGGATACTCATCCTGACTGCGCGGAAGGACTTCTCCGTTTCCAAAAAGAAGCTGAAAAAAGAAAAGAACTGATGAAGGCATATGCCAAAGCCTACGGTCCTCTAACCACAGACTGTATCTGCGATCTGGAAAAAACAGACCGCTGGCAGCTCCAGAACGGCCCTGCTCCTTGGGAAGGAGGTATCATCTAAATGTGGATCTATGAAAAACGTCTTCAGTTCCCTGTAAACATTAAAACTGTCTGTCCGAAAACTGCTCAGCTGATTATCAGCCAGTTTGGCGGGCCTGACGGAGAACTGGCCGCTTCCATGCGTTATCTTTCCCAGCGATATTCCATGCCCTGCCGGAAAATCGGCGGCCTGCTGACAGATATCGGAACAGAGGAACTGGCCCACCTGGAAATCATCTGCTCCATTATCTTCCAGCTTACCAGAAACATGAAACCAGAGGATGCGAAAACTGCCGGTTTTGACGCTTACTATATCGACCATACTGCCGCTTTATGGCCCCAGTCAGCAGGAGGAATTCCCTTTAACGCCTGCGAATTCCAGAGCAAGGGGGATGCCATCACTGATCTGACGGAGGATCTGGCTGCAGAGCAGAAGGCCAGAACCACCTATGACAATCTGCTGCGAGTCATTACAGATCCCGATGTAAAGGCTCCTCTGCGGTTTCTGCGAGCCAGAGAGATTGTCCACTTTCAGCGGTTCGGAGAAGCGCTGGAACAGTTGAAAAACTCTCTGGACAGGAAAAATTATTATTATTTTAACCCAGAATTTGACAAGCAATTCATGAAAACAGAAATTTAGGTTGAAATAAAAAATGGGATCTCTGCATCCGCAAAAAGCGAAGACAGGGATCCCATTTTATTCTTAATCTCTGTTCCTTGCAAACAGTCTTAAAAGATACAGGAATATATTGATAAAATCCAGATACAGCTCCAGCGCTGAGAAAATAGACGCCTTGGCTAATAATTCCTCATCTCCGGAAAACATCTGATAATTCTTTCGGATCATGCCCACATCGTAGGCAGTCAGCCCCAGAAAGATCAGGATTCCCACATAGCACATGATCGTTTCCATGGAAGTCAGGTTTAAAAACATGGCCAGAAACTGGAATGCCACGAGGAAAATCAGTCCGCCTATTAAAAGAGGACGGATTCCTGACAGATCAACCCTGGCAATATAAGATACTCCGGCCATCAGTCCAAAAAAGACTGCCGTAGCTCCAAAAACAAACATCAGCATACCAGAACCTATCATCAGAAAGTAAGCAGAAAATACCATCCCGTTTAAAGCTGAATACAGCAAAAACATGACTCTGGCTGTTCCCACAGAAATCTTGTGGACTCTGGCTGACATAAAAATCACTACCAAGAGCTCTGCTCCTGTCAGCATCAGGATTCCATAGCTGTTTGAAAATACTAAAAGCACCAGACCTGTGGCATAACTGGCATAGGTCATGGCAAAGGTAACGAGAAGACCGACAAACATCCAGAGGAATGTCTTCGCCGTATACGCTGACAGACTCTCTCTTTTACTGGCCTGGATTTCTCCCCGCCGGTTCACAGAATTGTACTCCATACACACCGTTCCTTTCTTTTTATACTGTTCCAGCATGTTTTCTTCTGCGGCACAGCCTTGGAAGAGGAACATTGAACTTTTTCAGAGAACTGAAACAGTAGAAATACACCAGGAATAAAATGCTTGTAATACTCCAGGTAAGCGGATAGCTGAACACTACAGTAAGGATGTCCGGCTTTAGCGGAACTGCCA
>CAUCIO010000213.1 GCA_958442925.1 uncultured Clostridium sp.
TGGAAAATATGACATGCCATTCTCCGCCTTCCCGTTTTTCATGTACGCTGAATCATTTCATCTTTGCTCATCCTATTATACACAAAACGCCTGCAATTTCAAATAAATTTATCCTGCGATTGACGATACACGTTCAGACCTGTATACTGATTTTAAGTAAATGAAAAAGGAGATTTACCATGGAAGAGTTTTTTAAAGCAATCGAAGATACCATCCGGGAAAGTGGATACACCGGACTGGTAGACGGTGAAGAATTTTATAATGAAATCTGTGATGAAATCGAAGACAAGGAAGAAGGATCCTGTCTGTTCATGTCAAAGCGGGATAATGGAGATGTCTTTGAGTACCAGGTGGATGTTCTGCAGGAAGAATTTAATCTGGCCTATGTAACGATTACCTCCGGCGGACAGACCTTTCACGCTGATTTTGACTAGGAAGTCCTGTCCCCTGAAACACCGGCAGCCATGCAGGAAAGATATGTATGGCTGCCGGTTTCTGTCTTTTAATCTGTTTTTTCAGAATCTGTTTTCTTTTCCTGCTTTTTTTCCTGCTTCGCCACAGGAACAGCAGTCTTCTCTCCGCTGATGTGTTTTCTGGCCAGCTGGTGTCCCACATTTTCTTTTAAAAGCGCATAGCCTACCGAACAGAGCGGAATAAATACCAGCATTCCCACGATTCCCATCATGCTTCCGCCTAAAGAAACAGCTGCCAGCACCCAGATAGAAGGAAGTCCCACAGAACCTCCTACTACATGAGGATAAATCAAATTGCCCTCTATCTGCTGGAGTACAAAGAAAATAATTGTAAACCAGAACGCCTGGACAGGGCTTACCATCAGCATCAGGAAAATTCCCACCGCACAGCCGATAAAAGCGCCAAAAATAGGAATCAGGGCGGTAAAAGCAATCAGCACACCGATTAACAGGGCAAATGGCATGCGAAGTACAGTCAGGGTTACAAAAAACATTGTGCCGAGAATGACTGCCTCTGCGCACTGTCCTGTAAAAAACTTAGAAAAAATCCGTTCTGTCATGCGCAGCACAGTCAGGCCTCTGTCAACTGTCTTTTCTGGAAAATAAGCATAAAACAGACGCTTAAACTGTCTGGCCAGAGTCTCCTTCTGCAGAAGGATATACAGCGAAAAAATAAAGGAAATACTCAGTGTCGCCAGACCGCTTGCAATAGAAACAGCTGCCGTTACGGTGGAGGACAGAATGCTTCCGGCTCCCACAGTAATAAAAGCGGCAACCTCTTCCATCAGAGCTTTCCAGTCCACCTCAATACTGTTAATATAATCGACAATCTCCGGGTACTGGGCAAATACGCGCTCTGACTGGATCTGGAGGTTTTCAAAAAAGGCCGGCACCAGACGTTTCAGTCCTATTAAGGTTCCTGTCAGCTCTGGAACTACCACAAGGCTGACAACCGCTACAATTACCAGGACAAATACAATGGCAAGCAGCAGGCTGACCGGACGTTTCAGTCTGTTTTTTTCCTTCATTCCCAGCAGTCCGCCTAAAATTTTTGTCTCGATAAACCGCATGGGCACGTTCAAAATAAAGGCAATCGCCGTTCCCACTAAAAATGGAAATAAAAGCTGGAGTCCTGTTTTCAGAAATTTCGCCGCATATTCTATATGAAAAGCCAGCGACAAAATGACGATGGTATACAGAATCAGCAGCATAATCTTTTTCATATTTTCTTTATTTAATTCCATAGCTTCCTCTCTTATGAACCCTGCTTCATTCCAGCTTCCAGACGCTTAAACCAGGCTTCAATCTCTGTTTTAGATGCGCTCAGGCTTCCCTGAACCATTTTTTCACTGCCGCCGCCCCGGCCATTTAAATCGCGGTTTAAATCGCGGCTGAGTTCCCGCATATTTTCCTTCTGGCTGGCCATGACATAGGAAAATCCTTCCTTTCCTCCGCCGAATACAGCTGTAATCCTTCCCTTTCCTGTCTCCATCAAAAGATTGCAGAACTGGCGCACCTGCACCGGTGAAAAGCTCTCCTCAAAAACAGCCAGCACTCCTTCTGAATCTGGATAGGACGCTGCCTTTAAATCCATCAGATGCCGTGACAGAGCTGCTGACGAAAACTTTTCCGCTGCCAGCTCCTCCTTCTGACGGGTGACTGCCTCCACGATTTCCTCCACCTTTGCAGACAGCAGCGTTGAGATGGCATCTGCCTGCTCTACTCTTCTCTCACAAGCCAAAAGAGCCTTTTTTCCGCAGAGCATGGAAATACGGACTCCTCCTTTATAATTGATCATGGAGAAAAACTTAATCAGACCAATCTCCCCTGTCCGGGCCACATGGGTTCCACAGCATGCACAGATATCTGCTCCCGGCACCTCCACAATCCTGACCTGCCCAGTCAGCTCCTTTTTGCTTCTGTAGGGAATCTCAGCCAGCTCCTCCGGAGACGGATAAGAAATATGTACCGGAATATTATCCCACACAATCTGATTGGCCCTGCGCTCAATATCCATCAGCTGTTCCCAGGTCATAGGGCCATTTAAATCAATGGTCATCTCCTCTTTTCCCATGTGAAAGCCTACATTGTCATATCCAAAGGTACTGTGAATCAGCCCTGATACGATGTGTTCTCCTGAATGCTGCTGCATATTGGAAAAACGCTCCTCCCAGTCGATGACTCCTGTCACCTCTGTTCCAACAGGAAGCTCCCTGTCTGTAAAGTGAAGAATTCTTCCTTCTTTCTCCTGTACGTCCACAACTGCTGCCTCTCCCAGCATTCCCCTGTCAGCCGGCTGTCCGCCGCCCTCCGGATAAAATGCAGTCCGGTCAAGCTCTATCTCAAATCCCTTCTTTCCTTTTACACAGGAAACTACCTCTGCTGTAAAAGTTTTCTGATATGGCTCCTCGTAAAATAATTTTTCCATATTCCGTCTAACCTCCTGTTTTAAGACCTGTCCGGTCAATGATTATAATTATACACACTTTCTGTGTACCTTCAATCACCTGTCCTGCATATTTTTCAGATTATTTAGATTTTCATGGAAACTGTGGCAAGCAGTCAGGCATAAGATGAAGTGTAAAGAAAAAGTCGGAGGAACTTGGTATGAGTGATTTATCAGCAACTAACTGCGGATGCGGATGTGGATGCGAGACAGCAGGAGGCGGAAATAACATGATTTTCCTGATTCTGATCCTGCTGTGCTGCGGTGGATGCGGCGGCGGCTTCTGCTGTGAACATAATAGCTGCGGCGGTGGATGCGGAGGTTTCGGAGGAGGCTGTGAATGCCTGATCTGGATCATTCTGCTGTGCTGCTGCTGTGGAGGCGGTAACGGAGGCGGCGGCTTCTGCTGCTGATTTTAAACGGCATTCAAAAAACGCTTCTCTAAACCGACAGCTGCCGGCAGAAGAAAGCTCTGCCGGCAGGTTCTTTCTAAATGTTCTAAAAAAATTTTCTTTTAACGCTCTCTGGCCAGCTGGTAAATCAGGCCGTTGCAGATGGCAGCTGCCACATTGCTGCCTCCCTTTCTCCCTCTGGCCACAATATAAGGAGTATGCTCCAGAGAAAGTATCATCTCCTTCGACTGGACTACATTGACAAAGCCTACAGGCACTCCGATGATCAGCTTCGGAGACAGCCTGCCCTCCTGAATCAGCTCATAGAGACGTACCAGAGCTGTCGGAGCATTTCCCACAGCGATAATACAGTCT
>CAUCIO010000214.1 GCA_958442925.1 uncultured Clostridium sp.
CCTTGAAAGCCGGCCATTACGAAAATGATAAAACCTCTGTGGAGATTATGATTCGTTCCTCCCGGGCGGTTGTAGAGGATCTGCTGCGGTTTGGAGCAGATTTTCAGAAGGACGAGAAGGGAGAGCTGGTATTTACCAGAGAGGGGGCACATTCAGAAAAACGAATTATTTTTCACGAGGATGTGACTGGAAAGGAGATTACCAGTACCCTGTTAGCCCAGGTGAAGGAGCGGCCCAATATTACCCTTCTGGAACATACGGCCATGGTAGATTTGATTGAGGAAAACAATGTGTGCTATGGTGCTGTTGTTCAGAAGCCGGATGGAGAAATTGAGGCGGTGGAGGCAGATTATACGGTGATGGCTACAGGGGGAATCGGAGGGCTGTACCGTCATTCGACCAATTTCCGCCATTTGACAGGAGATGCCCTGGCTGTTGCAATCCGCCACGGAATTGCTTTGAAGGATATTTCCTATGTTCAGATTCATCCCACAACCCTGTATGCAGAGGAAGAGAGAAGCTTTCTGATTTCAGAATCCGTGCGGGGAGAAGGAGCTGTGCTTCGCGATAAAAATGGAGATCGGTTTGTCAATGAGCTTCTTCCAAGGGATCTGCTTACAAAAGCAATTCTGGCACAGATGGAAAAGGACGGCACGGATTTTGTATGGGAGGATCTGCGGACGATACCGGAAGAGGAGTTAAACCGTCATTTTCCCAACATTGTTGAACATTGCAGAGAAATGGGGTATGATGTAACAAAAGAGTGCATTCCCGTAGTACCAGCTCAGCATTATTTTATGGGGGGCATTCAGGTGAACCATGAGAGTAAGACCTCGATGGAGCAGCTGTATGCAGTTGGAGAGACTGCCTGCAATGGTGTTCATGGAAAAAATCGTCTGGCCAGCAATTCTCTTTTGGAGAGTCTGGTATTTGCAAAGCGGGCGGCCCTTGATATGGCAGGTCATGTCCAGGAAGTGAAGAAGAACAGCCGCCTGATTGAAGAAACGGATATGGAACCATACCGGGAGCTTTCCGGACTTTATGAAGCTTATCAGAAGATGGTGAAGAACGGGATTCAGGAAGCCGGAAGAGCTTAGAGGAGTATCGGAGAAGGCTGGAAAAGCTGGAAGTGGAAAAACAGAAGAGCTTAGAACGGAAGCTAAGGACAGAGGCTCAGAACAGTAGTCCAGGGCAGAAATTTGGGACAGAGGCCCGGAACAGTAGTTTAGGGCAGAAATTTGGGACAGAGGCTCAGAATAGTAGTCCAGGGCAGAAATTCGGGACAGAGGCTCAGAACAGAAATTCAGGATAGGAATTCAGAACAGAATAAAAGAAACGCTGCGGCCCTGGAAAGAAAAACAGGGGCTGCGGGAAAGGGAGACAGAGAGATGTACGATCAGGTAACTTTAAAATTAAATGTGGATCCGCTGATTTTAAGTGCGCTGCGGGAGGATATTACAAGCGAGGATGTGTCTGCAAACAGTATTATGAAAAAACCTCAGGCAGGAGAAGTGGATCTGATTTGCAAGCAGGATGGGATTATCTGCGGACTGCAGGTTTTTGAACGGGTATTTACCCTTCTGGATGAGAATACAAAGGTTGAATTTTTTGCAGAAGATGGCGACGAAGTAAAGAATGGACAGCTTTTAGCCAGGGTTTTTGGTGATATTCGGGTTCTTCTGTGTGGAGAGCGGACTGCCCTTAATTATCTTCAGAGAATGAGCGGAATTGCCACATACACGCATTCTGTGGCAGCCTTGCTGAAGGGAACGAAAACAAAGCTTCTGGATACCAGAAAGACAACGCCGAACAATCGTATTTTTGAGAAATATTCTGTTCGCGTAGGCGGAGGAAATAACCACAGATACAATCTTTCCGATGGGGTTCTTTTAAAAGACAATCATATTGGTGCAGCCGGAGGAGTAGAAAAGGCAATTAAAATGGCAAAAGAATACGCTCCCTTTGTCCGTAAAATTGAGGTAGAGGTGGAGACGTTGGACATGGTAAAGGAAGCTGTTGAGGCTGGAGCAGACATTATTATGCTGGACAATATGACCCATGAACAGATGAAGGAAGCGATGGAATATATTGACGGACGCGCAGAGGTAGAGGTATCTGGAAATGTAACAAGAGAAAATATTTCACGGCTGACAGATCTTGGAGTGGACTATGTTTCCAGCGGCGCTCTGACTCATTCAGCGCCGATTATGGATATTTCATTAAAGAATCTTCACACAGTTTAACAGGTTTTATGGAGTTTAAGAAGAAGGAAGGCAGAGGGACAGGATGAGTGGTAAGGAAAGACGGGAACAGATTCTGAATATACTGAAAGACAGCGGGAAACCGGTTCCCGGCGTGGAGCTGGCAAGACTTCTTCAGGTCAGCCGTCAGGGTATTGTACAGGATATGGCGCTTCTGCGTGCTAATGGGATAGAGATTCTTTCCACCAACCGGGGCTATGTGGCGGTCAGGGAGAGCAGCTTCAGCCGTGTATTAAAAGTGATTCATACAGAAGAACAGGTTGAGGAGGAGCTGAATCTGTATGTGGATTTCGGCGGAACAGTGGAAGACGTATTTGTATATCATAAGGTTTACGGAGTCATCCGGGCAGAGATGAACATCAAATCACGAATGGATGTAAAAAAGTATCTGCAGGATATCTCGTCCGGAAAATCCACACAGCTGATGAAGCTGACCTCTAATTATCACTACCATACTATTTCTGCAGAGAGGGAAGAAATTCTGGATATGATTCAGGAAGAACTGGAAAAGCGGGGATTTCTGGCCCAGCTGCAGGATTATGAGCCTGTAGATTTCTGGGGAAAGAACTAGGCTGGGCCAAGGCATTTTTACGGATGAGAAGGGAGACGCTGCGATTCATGAAGCTTTTTGAACTGCAGAGGGGAAATGGAAAAGGCCTGTTTGAATGCGCGGTAAAAAGTAGAATAATCTACAAAGCCTACCTGTTCTCCGATGGATTCTAAGGGTTCTCCATTGAGAATCAATACCTTTGCTGCAATTAAGCGGCGCTGTGTTACATAGCGGTAGAAGCTGACATCCATTTTTTCGCTGAACAGACGGGAAACGCTTCGTTCACTGATGTAAAAATCAGCGGCAGTTGATTTTAACGTTATTTTTTCTGACAGGTGATTTTCAATATAGGCAATCAATTCATCCAAAAGCTCCCGCTTTTCTGTCAGTGGCTCTAAAACCTTACTGTGGGTGCAGGCTCTTGTTAAATGGATCAGCAGCTGAATTGCATTGGAAAAAATACAGCCCTGATATCCATCCTGCTTTGTGGCTGATTCTATGCATGCTGACTGAAAATAGGTTTCCAGATATTCCCATCCGCTGTCCTTTGTTCGCAGTAATACGGGGACTGATAAGGGCTGAAAGCCAAAATTTTCAGTCAGTGATTTTATAAAATCAGGATGAATCCACATGACATAGCGGGCGTAGGGCTCCACCAGACGATCCAGATACAGAGGTCTGTGACTGATGCCCGGAGGGACAAAAATGATATCGCCTCTGCGGACTCTGTATCGATCAGGACCAAGCAGATACTGAACATTTCCGCTTCGACAGTATAATACTTCATAGAAAGTATGACTGTGAAGCTGCACCTTATCTTTGGTATAATTGATGTCTTCCTGGCAAT
>CAUCIO010000215.1 GCA_958442925.1 uncultured Clostridium sp.
AATTTCAGCACCTCTTCGCTGATGCCCAGTGTTTTATACATTGATGTTAAATCCATTACTATCTGCCTTCCTTATTATTTTTCTTTTTATCTCTGGCACACTGCCTGTTACCGGGGCAGGCACTCCCCAAAGTTTTCTCTGCAGTCTTTTAATACAGCGCCAAGCATCTTCGCCCTGCTGCCTGCGAAGGTCCCCAGTTCCAGCCAGCGCACATCCCTCTCTCTGCGAAACCAGGTCAGCTGTCTCTTTGCAAAATGCCTGGTATCTCTCTTCAGAACATAGATCGCCTCGTCTAAGGTCAGCTGCCCGTTTAAATAATCCAGTATTTCCTTATATCCCAGCCCCTGCATGGAAACCATGTCTCTGGTGCAGCCCATAGCTTGGAGCGCTTTCACTTCCTCTACCAGCCCCTGTTCTATCATCTGATCTACCCGCTGTTCAATACGGCTGTAGAGCAGCTCTCTTGGCAGGTCAATCACATAATAGAGAAACTGGTACGGTGAGCTTTTTTCCCTTTCCTGCCGGTTGTGGTCTGAAATTTTCTTTCCAGTCTGCCTGTAAAATTCAATCGCCCGGATCACCCGTTTTACATTGTTTTCATGAATTGCTTCTGCAGATTCCGGATCAATCTCCTTCAGCATGGCATGAAGAACCGAAGCTCCCTCAGTCCTGGCTTTTTGCTCCAGCTCCTCCCTGATAGAATTATTTTCATCTGTCTCTGTAAAATCAATATCATACAGAAGAGCCTGAATATAAAATCCAGTTCCTCCCGCTATAATGGGAATCTTTCCCCTTTCATAAATCCCCTCCATGGCCTTCCTGGCCATTTCCTGGAACCGAACCACATTAAATTCCTCAGATGGGTCCAGGACGTCAATCAGGTGGTGGGGAACGCCGTCCATCTCTTCCTTTGTCACCTTGGCTGAGCCAATGTCCATATGGCGGTACACCTGCATCGAATCGGCGCTGATAATTTCACCGCCAATCTGCTTTGCCAGTTCAATGGAAAGCGCCGTTTTCCCGGAGGCCGTAGGACCTGTAATAATAACAAGAGGCCGTTTTGATTCCATCTGGTTTTCCTCCTTCTCTTACCTTCTAAGCTATACAATCCGCTTAAATTTCTTTTCCAGCTCATACCGGCTCATGGAAATAATCGTAGGCCTTCCATGAGGGCAGGCATAGGGATTTTCCAGCTCCAGCAGCTGATCGATCAGCGTTTCTGCCTCAGAAGCAGACAGGCGGTGATTTCCCTTCACAGCCGCCTTGCAGGAGAGAGATGCGATTTTATCGTTAATCAGGTCTGCTCCGCTTCGCTCTACATCCTCAGACAGATTGTCCAGCATTTCCATCAAAAGATCCTTCTTCGCAATGGAAAACAGATTGGCAGGCACAGCCCTCACTGCATACTCTTTTCCGCCAAAAGGTTCAATCTCAAACCCGATGCCGGTAAAATGATCCATGTACCGTTCCAAAAGCAGCTGTTCAGACTCATTCAGGGTAAGGATCACCGGCGGATTCACCAGCTGTGAAGTGTATTCTCGGCTCTTCAAGGTAGCCATGGTCTTCTCATAGAGTACCTTCTCATGGGCTGCGTGCTGATCAATAATATAAAGCTTATCCCTGTACTCTACCAGCCAGTAGGTATCAAACAGCTGCCCAATCAGTCTGTGTTCCGCCCTGGCCTCTCGGGATAAAAGGCGATCCTCAAACAGATCTATCTGCCTGGGCGCTTTCTGAGTCTTCTGATCCTGCCTGTCCGTCTGCTTCACCGGGCAGGCATACTCTGTTCCTGTTTCCTGAATTTTCTCTGCTTCCAGGACTCCTGTTTCCCGATCTTTGAAAGCTCTCTCTGCAGGTTTCACAGGGGCTCCTGATAGCATTGCGGCAGTATCCTGCTTATCAGCAGCTGATTCCGGCACGAAAGGCTTCATTCTGGAATCCGGCGCTGCTGAAGAACTCTGATCCGGCTTTCCCTCCAGCCATCCCGGAGCCTTCAGTGCTGCCCTACGCTTCTCTTCGAATGGCTCCGGCCTCTGCAGCTGAACCGGCTTCAGAGACGGCTCTTTTTTCTGATTCTGTCCCAGCTCAACCCCTGGAATCAGCTCCTTCTCTGACAAAGCCATGGAAATGGTGTGATAAATCATCTTATAGATCATCTCCCCGTCCCTGAAACGCAGCTCCATCTTTGCAGGATGGACATTGACATCTAAAAAGGACGGATCAATGGTAAAGTGCAGCATGGTAAAGGGGTACTTATGCTGCATCATAAACGGCTTATAAGCGTCCTCAATCGCCTTGTTAATCAGATTACTCTTAATATAGCGTCCGTTTATAAAATAATTTTCAAAATTCCTGTTTCCTCTGGCAATCAAAGGTTTCCCAATGAATCCTGACAGCTTTACCGGCGCCTCCCCCATCTCCACGGGAAGCAGATTAGCCGCGATTTCCCTGCCATAAATCGTATAGATAATATCCCTCAGATTATGATTTCCTGAGGTGTGAAGACGGCTCTGGCCGTTCTGGATTAAGCGGATCGACACCTCCGGATGGGACAGTGAAAGCTTTTCCACTAAATCGCTGATATGTGCCCCCTCTGTGGCCGGGGATTTTAAAAACTTCCGCCTGGCAGGCGTATTGTAAAACAGATTCCGGACCAGAAAAGTTGTCCCCGCTGGAGCGCCGATATCCTCCAGGCTTTTCTCTTCTCCTCCGTCAATACAGTACCTGGATCCGGACAGGGCATCCCCTGTCTTGGTGATCAGCTCCACCTGGGCGATAGAAGCGATACTGGAAAGAGCTTCCCCTCGAAATCCCAGAGAAGCCACGGTAAACAGATCCTCCACCGTCTGAATCTTGCTGGTTGCATGACGAAGAAAAGCCGTAGGAATCTCGTCCCTGGGGATTCCGCATCCATTGTCTGTCACCCGAATCAAACTGATGCCGCCCTCCTTGATCTCTATCGTAACAGCTGTCGCCCTGGCGTCAATGGCATTCTCTAAAAGCTCCTTCACCACAGACGCAGGGCGTTCAATTACCTCTCCAGCTGCAATCTGGTTGATAGTCGTCTGATCGAGTACCTTAATATTTGGCACTGAAACACCTCCTACTTCTCTGCCTCCCAGCGGTTTTTAAGCCTCGACTGGAATTTATCCAGGGTCACCAGGGCCTCCACCGGAGACAGTCTGCTGATGTCCAGCTCCATCAGTTCCCGGATAATATCCTCCTCCCGGACTGTGTCGAAAATAGACATCTGTCTCAGATCTACCTCATCCGGCCGCTCTATAACACGGCGGGACTGGGTGCTCCTGCTGCCGGAGGCTATTTCCTTGGCACGCGCCGTAATGTCAGCATCTGACAGCTCCTCCACCAGCTCCTTAGCCCGGCTGATGACCGGCTCCGGCACTCCCGCCAGCTTGGCCACCTGAATTCCATAGCTCTTATCTGCCCCGCCCTTCACGATCTTCCTCAAAAATACAATATTGTCTCCCTGCTCCTTTACAGCGATACAGTAATTGTTGACTCCGCTGATAGCTCCCTCCAGCTCTGTCAGCTCGTGATAGTGGGTGGCAAACAAAGTTTTAGCTCCCAGGGTTT
>CAUCIO010000216.1 GCA_958442925.1 uncultured Clostridium sp.
CAAGAATGATGACCTGTTCTACTCCGTCGGAGGTAGCTACCGATATATCGAAGCGTCCGGCATTCTGGTGGGCAAACTTTTCAATATACTGATCTGCTGTCTCCGCTTCCCTGGTAAAAACTACCTGGATATTGTGATAGGAGCTGACTTCTGTGTTATGCCCCTCTACCCGGTAAGCGTCGAATACAACCATAAGAGCACACTGACGGACAGCCTGGTAATTACAGAGCATATCTAAGAGTGCCAGCCTGGCTCCGTCTAAATTGTCCTCTGCCAGGGCTTTCAGCCGTTCCCAGGCAAAAATCACATTGTAGCCGTCTACCAGCAGATATTCCTGCCTTTTGCCAGCAGTGTGCGGAGCAGAACGAATCGGCGGCAAAGAAAATTCTTCTGCAAAACTGCGCTGCTTTTTGATGCTGGAGGAATATTTTTTCCTGGGTACATCTTTTCTGCGGCTGTTAGAGTAAAAAGTTTTTTCTAATATAGCGTCAATTTCTTCCGTTCCCATCCAGGGTTCCTCAGATTCTTCTCTTTTTTGACTGGAACTGGGATTTCTAAATCCCTTTATCTGTCCTTCCTGCTCTGAATTCCCTGCCCCCAAAGCGAAACCGCTTTCTACATGCATATAGGACTTCGCCTCATCCCAGGGGACGATAAAGCCTGCGCCGTGGGAACAAAAAACAGAACTGGCAGGATTTTCTGTGTCTCTCTCCGGATCATATCCAATACGGGCAATTACCTCCTCTGTGTTATGGCAGGGACGATATCCCAGCAGAGAGCAGGAAAGCCGGCCTCTCCCTCTGGAGTAAGCAGTAAGCTCTGCCTGATATTCTGTCAGACAGACGGCCGGAGCCTGCCCGGTCAACAGGGCAATGCCGTCCTTTGACTCTTCCAGAATGCAGGTACCATTTCTCTGCTCCATATCATTCATAGCCCGGCCAATGGACTGCTCCGGCAGCTCCAGTCGGTAAGAATACCAGGGCTCCAGAAGGACAGATTCTGCTTCCATCAGCCCCTGGCGCAGTGCCCGGTAGACAGCCTGACGGAAATCCCCTCCCTCTGTATGTTTGGGGTGAGCTTTGCCTGCTGTCAGGGAAATATGCATATCGGTAATGGGAGATCCTGTGAGAATGCCAGGATGCTGGCGCTCCTCCAGATGGGTGAGAACAAGACGCTGCCAGTTTTTATCCAGAATGTCCTCGCTGCATCTGGTTTCAAAGGAAAGTCCGCTTCCCGGCTCCCCTGGCTCCAGAAGAAGGTGAACCTCCGCATAGTGGCGGAGAGGCTCAAAATGTCCCGCCCCCTCTACGGGAGCGGCAATGGTCTCCTTGTACACAATGGATCCGGAGCCGAACTGTACAGAAACACCGAACCGTTCTTCTATCTGGTTTTTCAGCACTTCTATCTGTACCTGTCCCATCATCTGCATGGAAATTTCCTGCAGAGACTCGTTCCACAAAACCCGCAGCAGCGGATCCTCCTCCTCCAGCTGCCTTAGTTTTGGAAGAAAGGCAGCGGCATCACAGCCGTCCGGAAGTATTAACCGATACGTCAATACCGGCTCCAGGACAGGCACTGCATGCTCCTCTTCAAATCCTAATCCCTGCCCTGCAAAGCTTGCAGATAAGCCAGATACAGCACAGACAGAGCCTGCTTTGGCTTCCGGAACAGCCTCAAACCGGCTTCCGGAATAAATACGGATCTGATTAATTTTGTCAGGACAATCTGGAATGGGAGCAGATTTTACTTTCAGTGTCCCTCCTGTCACTTTCAGATGCGTCAGCCGGTTTCCCTGACTGTCTCTGGAAATTTTGTAAATTCTGGCTCCGAACGCTTCCGGATATACAGGCGCTTCTGCCAGGCGGCTGAAACTGTCAAGAAATTCTTTCACACCCTGCAGCTTCAAAGCAGAACCGAAAAAACAGGGAAACAGCTTTCTCTGCCGAATCAGGCGGCTGATTTCCGCTTCCTCTACCATTCCTGTTTCCAGATAGGTATCTAAAAGCTGCTCTTCACACATGGCAGCCTGTTCATAGAACTCTTCCGTGCCTTCTTCCTGAAAATCGATGCAGCCATCATCCAGGCGTTTCTTCAGCTGCTCCATCAAATCACTGCGGTTTGTTCCCGGCTGATCCATTTTGTTGATAAACAGGAAAACAGGGATTTCATATCGAGCCAGGAGACGCCACAAGGTTTCTGTATGGCTCTGGATCCCGTCAGAACCGCTGATGACCAGGACAGCATAATCCAATACCTGAAGCGTCCGCTCCATCTCCGCCGAAAAATCCACATGCCCCGGCGTATCCAAAAGTGTAACTGCCGTATCATTCCACCGAAGCTCTGCCTGCTTGGAAAAAATAGTAATACCTCTGGCCCGTTCCAGGTGGTAGGTGTCGAGAAATGCGTCCTGGTTGTCCACCCGCCCCAGTTTCCGGATCGTTCCGGACAGGTACAGAAGAGCCTCTGACAGAGTTGTTTTCCCGGCATCTACATGGGCCAGAATTCCTGCGCAGATATGCTTCTTTAACTGCTTTTCATCAAAAACTTCCATGGCGGCCTACCGTTTATTTTTTTTGTAGAGAATCAGAAGTCCCTTTAACAGCAGATCATCATCCAGAATCACTTTTCTTCTGCAGTGCGGTACAATACACTTAGCCAGACCTCCGGTGGCAATGACAGTCAGTGTCTCTCCCATCTCCTCCTGAATTCTGTCGATAATTCCGTCCATGGCAGCGGCTGCGCTGTAGATCATGCCGCTTTTCATACAGTCAATGGTATTGCGTCCAATTACTCTGGCAGGAGCTTCCAGACTGATTCCTCCTAGCTGGGAAGCGTGGGCAGTTAAAGAATCCAGAGATACTCTAAGACCTGGATAAATCATACCTCCCAGATACCGCTTTTCCCGGTCAATCACACAGACTGTATTAGCTGTTCCCATGTCAAAAATCATAAGGGGAACTGGATATTCAGCAATTCCAGCCACAGAAGCTGCCACCAGATCCGCGCCCAGCTGGGCTGGATCGTCAAGCCGGATATCTAATCCTGTCTTAATACCAGAACCGATCACAAGGATCTCTTTTTTCAGGATCTTTTCCGCTGCCAGCTTAATATTTGTGGTAATCTGAGGCACAACGGAAGAAATAATGCCTCCTTCAATCTCCTCGGCACAGATATGGTAAATGTCCAGAACGCTCTTAATGTCAATGGCATACTCTAACTCTGTCTTAATGCGGACCGTGGACAGACGCTCGATAAAATGGCATTTTTCCTTGTCGATACATCCAATCACAATATTTGTATTTCCTACGTCAATGGCTAAAATCATTTGCATTCTCCTTCATTTGTCAGGGATTATGTTTCACACTTGTTTCATTATAATTTCAGCTTTCTGAAAATGCAAGCTTCTCATATTCCATAAATACAAAAAAGCCCCTGACGGAGCTTTTCTGTATTTTATGAATTCATTATTTGCAGAGCTTCTTAAACTCATCAGCTACGAACTGAACCTGAGTTCCTACGATTACCTGCACGCTTGTCTTGCCTGGACGGATAATGCCGGCAATACCTGCGGATTTGATCTTCTTCTCATCT
>CAUCIO010000217.1 GCA_958442925.1 uncultured Clostridium sp.
ACGCACGGTGGTGTGAGAGGTCGGGGATTTATAAAAATCCCCTCCTACTCGATTTATTTCAATATAGAGGTCTTAATCGTATATCTGCCGCGTTTCACGTTCCAGTCCCAGATAAGTCTGTCGGAGCACTTCTCCTAAAGCCGCTGCTGCTTTGGAACGGTAGCCTCCAGAAGGATAAATGAGAGCCAGATCTAAAAATACGCCTTTTCTGCCGATTTTCAGATACTGTGCCGGTTCATGAGCCGGAATACAGGAGCGGTAAGTGGCGGCCAGCCCCAGCCCTGCTCTGGCCATAGCGGCAGCCATGGGAGCAGAAACCTGGGAGCTGGCTGCCGCTGGCTCCACACCGGCTTTTAAAAGCTCCCTGCGAAGCATTGTTCCAAGGACCGTACCAGGAGAACCGAGAATATAGGTGAACTCTTTCGTATCTTTCAGATCGATCCAGTACTCACCTGATTTTTCGCTGCATGGATGGGCGAAAGCCATGACAGGGTGGCTGACAGATGCGGCCAGAACGATTTCATCCTTCATCAGAAAATCGCAGCTGTGCCTGATTTTTTCCGATGGGGCAGCAATCAGGGCGATATCTAAAAGGCCTTTTAAAATCCGATCCTCCAGATCCCAGCTGTCCAGCTCTGTGATTTCCACCTGAATCTGCGGATAGGAGGCATGAAACTGTTTCAGGGCAGGCGGAAGCAGATATGTTCCGCGGAAGGAGCTGATGCCAAACTCCACCCGGCCACCGTTAAGTCCTTCAATATCCCAGACCTCACTCTGAGCCAGACGGTAGTGGTTTAAAATCTGTCTGGCGTGAGAGATAAACACGCTTCCCGATGGAGTGGGGCGCACACCGCGGGAGGTGCGTACAAAAATAGGCGTTCCCAGCTCGGCTTCGTATACAGAAAGCGCCTGGCTGAGGCTGGACTGGGCCATAAACAGCTTTTCAGCGGCGGCAGAGATGCTGCCCTCATCTGCAATAGCCACAATATAGTTCAATTCTTTCATATCCATAAATCAGCCTTCTCCTCCTTTTTATATCGGTTTTTCCGATGGATTCTATTAAAAAATCTGTATTTCTCCGATGATATAAATCAGTGTATAATAAAAAACATCTAAAAGCAATCCGGATTTGAAGATAAAATTATACAATGTGCATTACAGCGTAATGGAGGGAGAAAAGATGAGCAGCAATCTGATGAAAGGCGTGATCGATATGCACGTCCATTCCAATCCTGATCTGAGGCTTAGGGCTTACGATGATTTTGAGCTGATGGAAGCCGGAATCAGGGCAGGAGCCAGAGGAATCGTGATTAAAACTCACCAGGGAAGTACGGCAGAGAGAGCCTATCTGTGCAATCGGTACAATGAGAGAGTCCATGGAGATACCAATGATTTTACCATGTTTGGAAGTATCACATTAAACCGTGTGGTAGGGGGAATCAATCCCAGGGCAGCGGAGACAGCGTTAAAGCTGGGAGCTAAGGCAGTGTGGCTGCCTACTCAGTCTGCCAGAAACCATATGGAAAAAGTGGGGCAGGATGCCAGCCAGTGTGCAGAGGTAGTAAGAGATGGAAAAATTGTGCCGGAACTTTCCGATATTTTTCAGCTGGTGAAGGATTTCGATGCAGTTTTAGGAACTGCCCATATCTCTCCGAAGGAAGCCTTTATCGTAGTAGAGGAGGCCAGAAAGGCGGGAATCAAAAAGATTGTCCTGACCCATCCGGAATGGTGGATTGTGGATATGAGCCTGGAGGATCAGATCCGCATGGTAAAGGATTATGACATTATTTTAGAGCGGTGTTATGCCCAGAATATGGGAAACGGCCGATATAAGAGCAATCTGCAGGATAACCTGGACATGGTGAAGGAAGTCGGATATAAAAATGTGATGGTATCCACAGACGGCGGACAGACAGAGAATCCCCACTGGGAGCTGGCTCTTGCAGAGTATATTCAGTTCCTGTTAGACGGAGGAATTCCCAGAGATGAAGTTTACTATATGACCCACACGATCCAGAGACAGCTTCTGGGAATCAGAGAGGAGGAGTAATTATGCTCAGTATACTGCTTGTAGCTTCCATTGCCCTGGCGGTTATCCTGGGTTATAAAACACAGATTAATACAGGATTTTTCTGTATGGCTTTTGCCTATCTCTTAGGCTGCTTTGGGCTGGGAATGAGTACAAAGGAGCTGGTGGCCTGCTGGCCTACCAGCACCATGTTTGTTATTTTAAGTGTTTCACTGTTCTACAACTTTGCGGCAGTGAACGGGACGCTGGAAAAAATGTCATCCCATCTCCTCTACACCTGCAGGAAGTTTCCAGGAATGCTTCCCTTTGCCCTGTTTTTCGTGGCAGTAGCTCTTTCCGTAATGGGAGCGGCGTATTTTACTGTATTAGCATTTCTGGCTCCTATTACCATGCTGATCTGTGAGGAAGCGAAGATGGACAAGCTTACAGGGGCCGTGGCCATTAACTGCGGCGCTCTGGCAGGCGGAAACTTTTCCACAGCAGCTCTGGGAGTAGTGTTCAGAGGCCTTATGGAAACTGCCTATGAGGCAGAGCCGGCCCTTGCAGCGCCAGATTCCTTTACAGAGGAAATGAAGATTTTTGCATTCTCTATTGTATTTTCCCTGATTCTTATCAGTGTGTTCCGCTTTGGATTCCGCTCCAACCGGGGAATTGGAAAGGGAGTTGTGTTTGAAAAACCGGCTGCGTTTGAGAAGGATCAGAAGCTGACTTTATATCTGATGCTTGCCATGATGGCGGTTGTGCTGGTATTCCCGCTGTTAAAGCTGGCTCTTCCCCATAACGCTGTGATAAGCACTGTCAGCGGAAAAATTGATGTGGGCCTGGTAGCTGTCTGCTTTGCTGTATTTGCCCTTTTATTAAAGCTGGCTCCTCAGAAAGAGGTGATTGCCCGCATTCCTTGGAATACGATTTTAATGATTGCAGGAGCCGGAATGCTGATTGCCGTAGCGGTAAAGGCAGGAACCATAGATGCCCTCTCAGCCTGGATCGGATCGAACGTGCCGACTCCTATGGTCCCATTAGCTTTCAGCTTTGTGGGCGCTTTTATGAGCTTCTTCAGCTCCACCACAGGAGTAGTGGCTCCAGCCCTGTTCCCGCTGATTCCGCCGCTGGCGGCAGCTACAGGCTTAAATCCTGCCGCCCTGTTTGCCTGCACAGTGCTGGGAGCTCAGAGCAGCGCCATCAGCCCGTTTTCTTCCGGCGGCAGTCTGATATTAGGCTCTGTAGGAAGCGAGGAGGACAGAAATCACCTGTTCAACCGCCTGTTGTTTATCGCTGTTCCAGTCAGCATGATCTGCTGTGCTGTTTACAACCTGGCAGTAGCTGAACTTTTTTAGAAAAATAAGACGGAAAAAGAAAGACCGGCTCTGGAGGGCTGGCAGAAGGGAGACAGAACATGAAAAAGACAGTCACAGTATTTCGGGGAGACGGAATCGGTCCGGAATTAGTGGACAGTGTATTAAACATTCTGGAAGCAGCCAATGCGCCGCTGAATTACGAGTTATTTGATGTAGGTGAAAATGAATGGAAGAGAAACG
>CAUCIO010000218.1 GCA_958442925.1 uncultured Clostridium sp.
CGAGAGAGGGCTGAACCTGGATATCCAGGTGGACGGCGGCGTGGGCCTTGGAAACGTTCGCCAGGTCATCGAGGCGGGAGCCAATGTGATTGTAGCCGGATCCGCCGTCTTCAAGGGAGACGCGGCGGCCAACACAAAGGCGTTTCTGGAGATTTTTAAGGAGTATGAGTAGAATGAAGGAAGAGATCTGCCTGATTATAACGGGAGGAAGCCTGAATCTGAATTTTGCAGAGCAGTTTCTGAAAGGCAGGAGCTACGGCTGTGTGATTGCTGTGGACGGGGGACTGAAGGCTGCAGCAGATCTTGGCCTCTGTCCAGATGAAATAGTGGGAGATCTGGATACGGTCGATTTGGATCTGTTTGATTCCTACCGCGGAAAACCTGGGATCGAGCTTGAAATCCATCGCCCGGAGAAGGACGAGACGGACACAGAACTGGCCCTTCTCACAGCCCGGCGAAAGGGCTTTCGCCAGGTACACCTGCTGGGAGCCCTGGGAGGGAGGATGGATCACGCTCTGGGTAATGTGCAGCTGTTAAATCAGTGCTTTCAGAACGGTATGAGAGTGGAGATTTACGATGAGAGAAACAAAATATATCTGGCCGGTTCCGGCAGGACAGAATTTTTCAGGGAACAGACATATGGCAGATATATTTCTTTTCTCCCGCTGACGGAAACGGTGGAGGGCATTACTCTGACAGGCTTTAAATATCCCCTTTCCAATAAAACAATCCATCTGGGAACCAGTCTCTGCATCAGCAATGAACTGAGGGAGGAGAAAGGAAGCCTGGAATTTAAGAAGGGTACTCTCATCTGCATTGAGAGCCACGATTGACTGGAATTAAAACTGACCTCTAAAAAAATGTGAAAACTGCATGTTTTGTCAAGTACAGATCTGTGATAAGATACAAGCCAGAAGGGTGCAGAACATCTGCATACAGTTTACAGCAGGAGGCAGTGATATGATTCGAAACAATGACAAGGCGTACAAAATAGCCATGACAGGGCTGATGGCGGCTCTTTCCTACGTAGTGTTTACCTTTGGGCAGATTAAACTGACGCTTCCAGGCGGAGACGCCACATCCATTCACCTGGGCAATGCGGTCTGCGTGCTGGGCGCTCTGCTTATTGGCGGCTTCTGGGGAGGCCTGGGAGGAGCTATTGGAATGACTATCGGTGATCTGCTGGATCCGGTTTATGTGATCTACGCGCCGAAAACCTTTATTTTAAAGCTGTGTATCGGTCTGATTACAGGCTTTGTGGCTCACAGAATAGGAAAGATCTCTGTCAGCACAGATAAGAAGCATATTGTAAAATATGTGATTCTGGCGTCAGCTGCAGGCCTTGCATTTAACATGGCGGCTGATCCCTTGTTTGGATATTACTATAAACTGCTGATAATCGGAAAGCCGGCAGCTGAGCTGGCTCTCGTCTGGAATATTGCGTCCACCTCGATCAATGCGGTGTTCTCGGCGATTGCGTCTGTCCTGATTTATATGGCAGCGCGGCCTGCACTTCATTCGGCGGGCCTTCTTCTCCGGTTATCATAAGGAGATTACGATGAATGAGACAGGACAAAAAAAGATTGCAATGATAAATTCTATGGCAGGTTATGGCCGCTGTTCTATAACAGCGGCTATTCCTGTGCTGAGCGCTTTAAAGGTACAGTGCTGCCCGGCGCCTACGGCTATTTTGTCAAATCATACGGGTTATCCCAGCTGCTATTTTGACGATTATACAGAGGGGCTGGCGCTTTACCTGGAGGAGTGGAAGAAACAGAAGTTTTCTTTTGACGCCGTTATGACAGGTTTTCTCGGTTCAGCCGGGCAGGTCCGGACTGCGGCGGAATTTCTTATGGAACTGAAACCGCAGGGCACGAAAATCTTAGTGGATCCGGTGCTGGGGGACAACGGCGCTCTCTATAGAACCTGCACGCAGGAACTCTGTGAAGAGATGAGGGAGCTGATTCAGTATGCGGATATCATTACGCCCAATCTCACAGAGGCCTGCCTTCTGACAGAAACTCCCTGGAGCGAGAGTGGCTGGTCGAAAAACAGGCTGTCAGATCTGGCCTACAAACTTTTATTTATGGGTCCTGGAGCTGTGGTGCTCACAGGCGCGGTAAAAAGCCAGTCGATTATCAATGTAGTGCTGGAACGGGGAAAGGAACCAGTCTTTTTTACTGGAAAGCGGATTGAAACAAGCCGTCATGGCACAGGAGACGTATTTTCCGCAGTTCTGGCAGGGGAAATGGTTCACGCAGTACCCCTTGAGGAAGCGGTACGCCGGGCATCCACATTTACCAGAAAATGTGTGGAGCGCTCAGAGGAACTGCAGATTCCGGAAAAGGAGGGACTTTGCATAGAAGAGTGCCTTTCCTACCTGTTCAGGCTGAATCGCAGGGATTAAGGGGCAGCAGGAAAAGACAGAAATGGGCTTTTCATAAACGAAAAACTGTAGTATAATCAAAGACAGACTACGTTTTGGCTGTCAGAATGGCCCATGTCATTGATTTCAATGAAAATAAAAGCGGTTTTCAGGAACCGCTGCAGGAGGAAGATATGTTAGATTTAAGATTTGTCAGAGAGAATCCGGAGATCGTAAAGCAGAACATCAGAAATAAATTCCAGGACAGCAAGCTGCCTCTGGTGGACGAAGTGATCGAGCTGGATGCCAAAAACCGTGCAGTTAAAAAGGAAGCAGATGATCTGAGAGCAGGAAAGAATAAAATTGCCAAGCAGATCGGCGGATTGATGGCTCAGGGTAAGAAGGAAGAGGCAGAGGAGCTGAAGAAGAAAGTAGGCGAGGATGCAGCCCGCTTAGCAGAGCTGGAGGAGCTGGAGAAGGAACTCGGTGAAAAGATCACAAAGATCATGATGACGATTCCGAACATCATCGATCCGTCTGTTCCGATTGGAAAGGATGACAGCGAGAATGTGGAGATTCAGAAGTACGGAGAGCCTGTAGTTCCTGACTTTGAGATTCCATACCACACAGAGATTATGGAGCGCTTCAACGGAATCGACTTGGACAGCGCCAGAAAGGTAGCCGGAAACGGTTTCTACTACCTGATGGGAGACATTGCAAGACTTCACTCCGCAGTGATTTCCTATGCAAGAGATTTTATGATTGACAGAGGATTTACCTACTGTGTGCCTCCGTTTATGATCCGCAGCAACGTGGTAACAGGCGTTATGAGCTTTGCTGAGATGGACGCCATGATGTATAAGATCGAGGGCGAAGATCTGTACCTGATCGGAACCAGCGAGCATTCCATGATTGGAAAGTTCATCGACACAGTTCTCAAGGAGGAGGAGCTTCCGAAGACTCTGACCAGCTATTCTCCATGTTTCAGAAAAGAGAAGGGCGCTCACGGAATCGAGGAGAGAGGCGTCTACAGAATCCACCAGTTTGAGAAGCAGGAGATGATCGTTGTCTGCAAGCCTGAGGACAGCATGAAATGGTATGACAAGCTGTGGCAGAACACAGTTGACCTGTTCCGCTCCCTGGATATTCCGGTACGTACTCTGGAATGCTGCTCCGGTGAC
>CAUCIO010000219.1 GCA_958442925.1 uncultured Clostridium sp.
ATTAAGGCGGGGCCGGAGGCTCAGATGCTGGACAATGGAGCCAGGATCCTGACTTTTGTGGCAGACGGTATTTTCGGAACAGCCGGGACTGTAGTGCTGGGGCTGATTTTCTTTATTGCCTGTTTTAATACCTGCGTCGGCCTTTTAAGCTGCTGCAGCGAGTTTTTCTGCCAGCTGATTCCGCGGATTAGCTACAGGAAATGGGTGATTCTGTTTGCAGCTGCCAGCATGGCGGTATCGAACGCAGGGCTGACCAAGATACTGGCATTTTCCGTGCCGATTCTGAATGGTATTTATCCGGTGGCCATTGCCCTGATTTTTCTGTCTTTTACAGGAAAGGAGAGCAGGAGTATGTATCGCCTGACTGTGGCGCTGACAGGGGCTGTCAGCGTTGTCTATGCGTTGGAGGGAGCTGGAATCACCATTCCGTCTGTCTCAGGCTTTTTCGCGCTGCTTCCAGGATATGAACTGGGGCTGGGGTGGATTCTGCCGGGACTTGCAGGGGCCCTGGCAGGAAAAGGGCTGGATGCGGCGGCAGATTCTGCCTCTGCGCATTGACAGAAGAAAAAAATTCTGCTATAGTAAGCTGGGTATACAGCGGGAAGGTTCAAGAACTGAAACGGTCTTGGATCTTTTTTTTGCTTTTTGGCAAACTGCAGGTTTTCCATAGGGAGAAACAGCAGGCGTATTCAGAGAATAGGCTAAGATTTGAAGTTTGAGAAAGGAATAGAATGGAGACAATCAGATTTGACGAATTAAATCTGGACGCAAAAATTCTGCGTGCAGTGACAGATATGGGATTTGAGGCGGCATCGCCGATTCAGGCAAAGGCGATCCCCCTGGAGATAGAGGGAAAAGATATTATCGGACAGGCGCAGACAGGAACAGGAAAGACGGCGGCCTTCGGCATTCCGCTGCTCCAGAAGATTGATCCGAAGAACAAGAAACTTCAGGCAGTGGTGCTCTGCCCGACGAGAGAGCTGGCCATCCAGGTAGCGGACGAAATCCGCAATCTGGCAAAATATATGCACGGCATCAAGGTGCTGCCTATCTACGGCGGACAGGAGATTGTGAAGCAGATCCGTTCCTTAAAGGACGGCGTCCAGGTGATTATCGGAACGCCAGGCCGCGTGATGGATCACATGAGAAGAAAGACCATCAAGTTCGGCCAGGTTCATACAGTGGTTCTGGACGAGGCGGATGAAATGTTAAATATGGGCTTTCTGGAAGACATGGAGACCATTTTAAGTGAGCTGCCGGAGGAGCGCCAGACAGTGATGTTTTCCGCTACCATGCCGGCGGCCATTGCAGAGATTGCGAAGAAATTCCAGAAGGATCCGGAGATTGTAAAAGTAGTGAAGAAGGATCTGACGGTTCCGAAGGTGACTCAGTATTATTATGAGGTAAAGCCGAAGAATAAGATTGAGGTTATGTGCCGTCTCCTCGATATGTACGCTCCCAAGTTGTCTGTGGTATTCTGCAATACCAAGCGCCAGGTAGACGAGCTGGTTCTGGCTCTTCAGGGCCGCGGCTACTTTGCGGAGGGACTGCACGGAGATCTGAAGCAGATCCAGAGAGACCGTGTTATGAACGGCTTCAGAAAGGGCAGAACCGATATTTTAGTAGCTACAGATGTGGCTGCCAGAGGAATCGATGTGGATGATGTGGAGGCTGTATTTAATTACGATATTCCCCAGGATGAGGAGTATTATGTACATCGAATCGGCCGTACAGGCCGGGCCGGAAGAGAGGGAAAGGCCTTCAGTCTTGTGGTGGGAAAAGAGGTTTATAAGCTTCGCGATATTCAGCGTTACTGTAAGACGAAGATTGTGCCCCAGCCGATCCCGTCTATTGACGACGTAACAGAGATCAAGGCCGATAAGATTCTGTGCCAGGCAGAGGAGCTTATGCAGGACAGCGATATGAACCGCCTGATTGATATCATTGAGAAGAAGGTTCTGGAGGAGGACTACACGACTCTGGATCTGGCGGCAGGACTGCTCCGCATGATCATGGGAGAGGACAATGAGGACATTGTCGAGGATTCCAGACCTCTGCGCTCGTTAGACGATCTGGGAGATTACAGGGATAGAAATTCCGGCAGAGGAAGAGGCGGACGCTCCGGCGGCAGAGGAAGCCGATCCGGAGGAGACGATATGGCCAGACTTTTCATCAACATTGGAAAGAACCAGAATGTAAAGCCAGGAGATATCCTGGGAGCCATTGCAGGCGAGTCTGGAATGCCGGGCAAAATGGTGGGAAGCATCGATATGTACGACAAGTATACCTTTGTGGAGGTTCCCAGAGAGCAGGCAGATATTGTGCTCCAGGCCATGAAGGACGTAAGGATCAAGGGTAAGAACATCCACATGGAGAAAGCGAACCGGAAATAAATCCAAAATTCAGGTAAATTAAAAAAATTCACATAATAAAGGAGAAAGAAACATTTCCTGTTTTCCTTCAGTGCAGAAGAAATCAGGAAAAGGCTCTTTCTCCTTTTCCGATCAGGGTTTATAAATGGATGATAAACTCGGCAATCATCAGGAAAACTCCCGTTCCAAATAAAACTTTCAAAGGCATCGCCTTGAAATCAACATGGTTGTGTAAAATTTTATCAGTCAGAATCATAATTAAA
Organism: uncultured Clostridium sp.; assembly: GCA_958442925.1. Classification (GTDB taxonomy): domain Bacteria; phylum Bacillota; class Clostridia; order Lachnospirales; family Lachnospiraceae; genus Otoolea. Next base: position 2,636 of record CAUCIO010000219.1, read on the forward strand.
ACAGCTGATAACAGAATCACTCCAGACAATACTCTGATATCCGGCTGGACAGACAGAACCCCCAGCGTATCCAATAACCGCATTCCGTTGTAAACATTAAAAAGTAAAAGACAGAGATACCATTTTAACGTACCAATCTCCTCCTCTTCTGAATAGGGAATACAAAACATGTGCCTATCTAAATAATATCAAAAAAAACACAATAGTCAATAAAGTAAACTGATAATATCAAGGGAGATAGAAAATATATCAAAAATAGATGCGTAAATACAGAAATAAAGACATATGAACCAGGAAAAATTTTCGGTGACTTTAAGTGGAACAAGAAAATTTTTCCTGGTTCATCCTTGTAATCTTTAGAAAATCTTTCATTTTCTCCCCATTCCCTGTTTAGATTTTACCTTTATACTGACTTTATCACAGCGAAGGAGGGGGAGACGGTTTATGGATGGATCGAATTTAACGGAGCTTATGCTCACCGGTTTAGGCGCAGTGACGGCGATGAACCTTTTCATTCAGTTTTTTCAGATTGCTTGGGAAGAATTCCGCAGATGTAGTATAATCAGAACAGAACGAAACAAGACTCAAAAAGAACAGAAACAATTAGAAATTTATGGAGATGATACACAGCTATGGAAATTCAGACAGGAGCAGACGCAGGGACTATTTTAATTGTGGAGGATGATAAGGAAATCCGTCAGGGAATCGAGATATTTCTGAAAGGCCAGGGATACCGGGTCTTTCAGGCGGCAGACGGCATAGAGGGACTTAAAATCATTGAGGAGCAGGATATTTCCCTGGCTATTGTGGATGTGATGATGCCGCGAATGGACGGAATTACCATGGTGATTAAGCTCAGGGAAAAATATGATTTTCCCGTGATTTTTCTTTCCGCCAAATCGGAGGAGGT
>CAUCIO010000220.1 GCA_958442925.1 uncultured Clostridium sp.
AAATCAGCCGCCGTTTTGGGCCCCATGGGATAGCCGCAGAGGACGCCCGCCATCAAAGCGTAGCTGCCGTTTTCTGAAAGAGACAGGAGCGAAAACAGAGGAGACAGGGGGCGGGTAACAGCCGGTACGGCTCCAAAAGCTACAATGGAGCTGGAACACAGCATAAAAGGTAAAAGAGTAGGAAGCACTGTGTGAAACCACAAAAGAAGCCCTGCTTTCGCTCCTTTTAGAGCAAGAGCCGGATAGAACAGCAATAGTCCCATTACTGCAGCCATAGTAAACGAAAGCAAGGATTTTTTCATAAGACACCGAATACACTTATTTTATACACTATATGTAAAAAACAGGTGAGGTTATGAGTTTAATCCTGATTCTTCTTCTGGCTCTGCTCAGCACAGCTGTCACAGGCTTTCTCGCTGCATCTGCCCCTCTTGTCCGCCTGACTCCCTATGCTCTGGAATCAGATGCCTTTCGAGCCATGAAGCTGGGGACAGCCGTTTCGGAACTGGACCGGATGGATCCGAAGCAGCTGGCAGCCTTAATGCTCCGGCATAATTACGATTTGACAGAATGCACTGATCTGTCTTATGATAATAAGATATTTAAGATGAAAAAGCCCAGAGAGTATAGAAAGCTGGCAGAAGGATATGAACGGATCCTCTCTGATCTGGTCTATTTCCCTATTCCTGCCAGCATCCGTCCGGATACACCAAGACCGGTCTATGAGGACGGCTGGCAGCAGAAACGAACCTATGGCGGTGAGAGAGGCCATGAAGGCTGCGATATTATGGGTACAGAGCGGGAAAGAGGCTTTTATCCAGTCGTCAGCATGAGCAGCGGAACAGTGGAAAAAGTGGGATGGCTGGAACAGGGAGGATGGCGAATTGGAATCCGTTCTCCATCCGGCGCTTATCTCTACTATGCCCACCTCTACTCCTACAGCAGAGACTGGAAAGAAGGAGACACAGTAGAAGCAGGAGAGCTTTTGGGTTTTATGGGCGATTCCGGGTACGGAAAAGAGGAAAATACGGTAGGAAATTTTCCGGTCCATCTGCACCTGGGCATTTACATCCAGACAGAGCATTTCAAGGAGCTGAGCGTCAATCCCTACTGGATTCTCAAGTATCTGGAAAAACGGACTCTTCTATATGACTATTAGAACGATATAAGAGAAATGGTGGGTAACAGAATTTATGAAAAAAAACAGAGAACCGGGATCCCTTCCCGCTGATTTTAAAGAAAAAATGAAACAGCTTCTGGGAGAAGAGTATGAAGCATATCTGAAAAGCTTTGAGGAGCCCTGCCATAATGGTCTTCGGATCAATCGTCTGAAGCTTGACCGGGAGACATGGCAGCAGATTTCTCCCTTTTCCCTGGAACCTGTTCCCTGGATTGAGAACGGATTTTACTATGATGCAGATGATGAAGCTTCTGAAACGGAACAGAGGCCTTCTAAGCATCCCTACTATTATGGGGGGCTCTATTATCTCCAGGAGCCCAGCGCCATGACTCCGGCAAATCTGCTCCCGGTTGTTCCGGGAGATCGGATACTGGATATCTGCGCGGCTCCAGGCGGGAAAAGCACTGAGCTTGGAGCAAAGCTTCAGGGAAAGGGGCTGCTGTTTTCCAACGATATCAGCAATTCCAGGGCCAAGGCGCTTTTAAAAAATCTGGAAATGGCCGGAATTCCCAATTTCTGTGTTTCCAGTGAAACACCGGAGAAGCTGTCTGGCCTGCTGCCGGAATTTTTTGACAAAATCCTGGTGGATGCCCCCTGTTCCGGTGAAGGAATGTTCCGCAGAGATCCTGACATGATCAAGAGCTATGAAAAGCAGGGACCGGCAGAATATGTGCCTGTTCAGCGTTCTATTGTCTCTGAGGCAGTTAAAATGCTGAAGCCGGGCGGTCTTCTTCTCTATTCTACCTGCACCTTTGACCAGGAAGAAAATGAAGGAACCATCCAGTATCTCTTAGAGCAATTTCCTGATATGAAGCTGTTGGAGCTTCCCCATCGAGAAGGCTTTTCCCGTGGTATCGGCCTGCCCCAGTGTGTCCGCCTGTTTCTCCACCGGATTCAGGGGGAAGGGCATTTTATAGCTCTTCTTCAAAAGGAAGCGAATGTGCTGACAGAAAAATCAGAGGGGAGAGAGGATTCTGATTCAGCCTGTAAGACAGAAAAAGGCGGTAAAACTCCAATGTCTCTGGAACAGCTGGCAGGAAGCGAAGCAGCGGAGTTTCTCTCTGCCATTTCAAGAGATTTTCCACTGCCTCAGCTGTTTGAAAAAAATGGCTTTCTGTATCTGCTTCCTGAAGCGATTGCAGAACTTGGCGAAAAGCGGCGGAAAAGCATCCGTTTTCTCAGGACAGGCCTGCTGTTAGGTGAAATAAAAAAAGGACGGTTTGAGCCGTCTCAGGCTTTGGCTATGACTCTTAAAAAAGAAGAATATCCGGCTGTGGTCGATTTTCAGCCAGAGGATGAACGGGCCGTCCGCTATTTAAAGGGCGAAACCATCGCTGTAAGCAGCGAAGAGGAGGCTGCTCTTGACAGCCGTTTTTCCTGGATTCTCGTCTGTACAGGCGGATTTCCCCTGGGCTGGGCCAAACGTTCAAAGGCAAGTCTGAAAAATAAATATTATCCTGGATGGAGGTGGCAGTAATGGGAACCATGCGCCTTGACAAATTTCTGGTGGAAATGAAAAAGGGAAGCCGAAGCGAGGTTAAAAAGCTCATCAAAAGCGGCCGGGTGACAGTGGATGGGCAGACGGTGCGGGAGCCGGAGAAAAAGCTCAATCCAGAGTTATCTGAAATAGCTCTGGACGGCCAGAGCGTAGCTTACGCATCCTTTGAATATTTTATGCTCAATAAGCCTCAGGGTGTTGTTTCCGCCACAGAAGACAGCCGCTTTCAGACAGTCGTTGATCTAATTGATCAGGCTAAGCGCAAAGATCTCTTTCCGGCGGGGCGTCTGGACATCGACACAGAGGGCCTTCTGCTCATTACCAATGACGGTCAGCTGGCCCACCAGCTGCTGTCGCCTAAAAAACATGTAGATAAGGTGTATTTTGCCAGAGTAGAGGGTATACTGCCAAGTGACGTGAAGGAGCAGTTTGCAAAAGGACTGACTTTGGACGGAGATGTAAAGACACTTCCAGCCCGGCTGGAACTCTTAAAAGAAGGGCCGGTTTCTGAGGTTCATCTAACGATCCATGAGGGAAAATTCCACCAGGTAAAGCGGATGTTTGAGGCAGTGGGATGCCATGTGATCTATTTAAAAAGGATTTCCATGGGAAGTCTTGTTTTAGACGAGACTCTGGCTCCAGGAGAGTACAGAAAGCTGACAGAGGAGGAACTGCGCGGTTTAAAGAGAGGGAAAGAGTTTGCCCAGCCCCAAAACAGCCTGCTGGCAGGGAAAAAAGCTTTTTTATTTGATTTGGACGGAACACTGGTAGATTCCATGTGGATGTGGGGAGCCATCGACGTGGAATATCTGGGAAGATTTGGACTGGAATG
>CAUCIO010000221.1 GCA_958442925.1 uncultured Clostridium sp.
AAAATGGAGCTGTTGCTCCGGTAGATCATTTATCTACTTTTGCAACAGCTCCTTTACATATTCAGAGAGTTGACTATTGAAGATTTATCTGAAATTTTTTATAATATATCTGATCATCCGAAAAAGACAGGTATTTCACTAATTTTTTGTTTAAGGTCAGAGAACGGAAGCGTTTTTCTTAGGAAAACAGCGTCTCTGAGCTGCGCGGACGAAATAAGATTGGAGGAAACGGCTATGAAGAAAATTATCAACAGTGTGGAGCAGGTGGAGAATGAGATGGTCCTCGGTATGGCTAAGGCATATCCACAGTATGTAAGAAAGCTGGACTGCGGGAACGTAGTTGTCCGCGCCAACAAAAAGGAGGGAAAGGTAGCGCTGATCAGCGGCGGAGGCAGCGGCCATGAGCCGGCTCACGGCGGCTATGTAGGCGAGGGAATGTTAGATGCAGCTGTTTCAGGAGCAGTATTTACCTCACCGACTCCGGATCAGATTTATGAGGGAATCAAGGCAGTTGCCACAGATAAGGGCGTTCTCATGATAATCAAGAATTATACAGGAGATGTGATGAACTTCGAGATGGCCGGAGAGATGGCCCAGATGGAGGACATCCCGGTAGCCCAGGTCGTTGTAAACGACGATGTGGCTGTGAAGGACAGCCTCTACACCGTAGGCCGCAGAGGCGTGGCAGGAACTGTATTTGTACATAAAATTGCGGGAGCCAAGGCGGAGACAGGCGCTTCCTTAGAGGAGGTTCAGGCCACAGCCCAGAAGGTCATTGACAATGTGAGAACCATGGGAATGGCGATCCGTCCATGTACCGTTCCGGCAGCAGGCCAGCCGGGTTTTGAGCTGAATGACGACGAGATGGAAGTGGGAATCGGCATTCATGGAGAGCCGGGAACCCATAGAGAGCCATTGAAAAAAGCAGACGAAATAGTGGACCTTCTGTTAGATAAGATTCTGGCAGATCTGGACTACAGCGGAAAAGAAGTGGCTGTGATGATTAACGGTTCCGGAGCCACACCTCTGATGGAGCTGTTTATTGTCAATAACCGTGTGGCAGATGTGCTGGCTGAAAAGGGAATTAAGGTTTATAAGACCTTGGTAGGTGAGTATATGACATCCATTGAGATGGAGGGCTTCTCTATTTCTCTTCTGCGCCTGGATGACGAGCTGAAGGAGCTTCTGGACGCAAAGGCAGACACACCGGCATTTAAGGCCTAGGAATCAGACGGCGGGAGATGCCTTTTGTGCTTCTCCTGCCGTTTCAGATCACAGGATCCGCCGGAAGAACGGCGGCTATACGAAAAAAAATATGAGAACAGGAGATGGGATTATGACAGATTGTGCAAAGCTAATAGAACTGCTTGATAAAATTGGAGATAAGATTATAGAGGAGAAGGAATTTCTGACAGAGCTTGATAAGCCAATCGGAGACTGCGACCACGGTATCAACATGGCCAGAGGCTTTGGCGAGGTAAAGAAAAAGCTTCCAGGTATGGCGGACAGTGATCTGGGAACGATCTTTAAGACAACCGGCATGACGCTGGTATCTACAGTGGGAGGCTCTGCGGGCCCTCTCTATGGAACTGCATTTATGAAAATGGGAATGGCTTTAGCCGGAAAGAAGGAGATGGGTTTTGAGGACTTTCTGAAGGCCTTTGAGATGGGTGTGGAAGGAGTGAAGCAGAGAGGCAAGTCAGATAAGGGAGAGAAGACCATGCTGGATGCCATGATTCCGGCATTAGACGCCATGAAAGCAGCTGCAGCAGAGGGAAAAGATGTAAAAACAGCCTGGAAAGAAGGCACGGAGGCGGCCAGAGCAGGGGTAGAGTACACGAAAACGATTATTGCCACCAAGGGAAGGGCCAGCTATGTAGGTGAGCGAAGCATCGGACATCAGGATCCGGGAGCAACCTCCTTTACCTTTATGATGGAGACAGCAGAAGCGGCACTTTAAGGGCGAAAAGAACGGAGGCAGACAGATGGTAGGAATTGTAATTGTATCCCACAGTAAGAATCTGGCAGACAGTGTTGTGGAGTTCACAGGATTAATGGCCCCTGATGCGAACATTGCGGCGGCAGGAGGCATGGAGGACGGCAGCTTCGGAACCAGCTTTGAGAAGATTCAGAAGGCAATCGAAAGCGTGTATTCAGAGGAGGGCGTCATTGTCCTCATGGACATGGGAAGCGCCGTTATGACGACGGAGATGGTGCTTGACATGTTTGAACCGGATACCGTTAAGATGGCAGACTGCCCGCTGGTGGAAGGAGCCGTGGTGGCTACCATTAACGCAGTCAGCGGCATGAAGATGGATGAGATTCTGGCGGCGTTAAGCCAGGTGGCAGGAACCCCGAAATTTTAGGCAGCAATAAGGCGGAAATGGGAGGGACGATATGAGAAGGTGGAAGAAGGCAGCGGCAGTCCTTCTGGCGGCGGCACTGGCGGCAGCGTCAGCAGGCTGTGCAAAGAAACAGGATCCCAAGGAGATTTACAGCGCAGCGGTGGAAAAGAATAACGCTCTTACCAGCATTGACATGGACGTGGCTATGAAGATGGCCATGACCGTGGAGGAGGAGAGCATGGATATGGAGGTAACCAGCAATACGAAGATGGATCAGTCGGATAAGGAGCATATAAAGTTTATTACCGACTCATCTGTAGCCATGGACGGCATGAATCTGGATACCACTGTTTTCTACGAGGACGGCTATTACTATATAGAAGCTATGGGCCAGAAAATGAAATATCCCATGGATTTAGAAAGCCTGACTGCCCAGATTGAGGAGAGTGTGGGAAGCACTACCCTTCCAGTAGAAAGCCTGGATACGGTGGAGGTGAAGAAGGAGGGGGATAATCAGATCCTTACCTTTACAGCCAATCCGGAGAAGATGAACGATTACCTGGCTCAGGTTATGGGAGCTATGGGAGATGTGAGCCAGGTGTCCGGCCTGAATATGATCATTAACTCTGCAAGCGGCCAGTACACCATTGGAAAGGATGGCTACTACACAGATATGAAGATGAACATGGATCTGTCTATGGAGTCCCAGGGAGCGTCTGTAGGTATGATTCTCGATGTGGCAGGAACGGTTCATAATCCGGGACAGAAGGTGGAAATCACTCTTCCTGATACAGCAGATTATCTGGAGATTGATCCGGCTCTGTTAGGAGCCAGCTGATCCTGGATGAGCGATAGAGAAAAGCAGGGGGCGGTATTGTCTGTGCCGCTTCCTGTTTTTTGTTCACAGGGCTGTTTTCGTGAAAATTTTAATAAATTGAAAAAACGAGATTCCTATGATAGAATAGCGGTACGGCAGACAGAGAGCCATTTCAGTTCAGATTCAGTTCTGGAGAAATTTTAAAGACAGGAAGGACGAGTGCATAGAAATGAAGATAGCAGTTGCTTATGACAATGGAAATGTATTTCAGCATTTTGGCAAGACAGAGTTTTTTAAGGTTTACGAGGTAGAGAATAACCA
>CAUCIO010000222.1 GCA_958442925.1 uncultured Clostridium sp.
GAGGAGGATTTTACAGAAGATGCTATTGACATTCTCTCTGTGCTTCAGAAGTCAGGTCTGGCTCCATCCCGTTCTGAGGCCAGAAGAAATGTAGAGCAGGGCGGCGTTGCCGTAGACGGAGTTCAGGTAAAAGATACAAAGGCATCCTTCACAAAGGATCAGTTTGCCGGTGACGGAATTGTAGTAAAACGCGGCAAGAAAAACTTTAAGAGAGTCGTACTGAAGTAAGAAACGGCAGGCGGAAATAAAAGCAGGAAAGAGGTGAGACAGAAGAGCCTGACAGGGCTTTTCTGTCTCATTTTCTTTATGGAAGGATTGAACTTTTTACTTTCCTGTGCTACTGTAAAAAAAGCGGATGGAATGAAAGAAGGGATAGAGGATGAAAAAGAAGGCAACAGCAGGAAAAGAGAAAACCCGCAGGCAGCTGGAACAGGCTATTGCTGCCTACCAGAAACTGGCTGAGGAAGACTGGCTGACAGGTCTCTATAACGGCAGAGCCATGGAAGAGAAGGCAGGAGAATATCTGAAGAGAAACAAAGCCGGTTCTATGATTCTTATGGATATTGACCAGTTTAAGAAAATTAATGATACCTACGGACACATTATAGGAGATCAGCTGCTTCAGGATATTGCGTCGGTGCTGAAGAAGATGTTTCCCTCCGGATGCCTGATCGGGAGATGCGGAGGCGATGAGTTTGTGATTTTTATGCCTCAGACTCTGGAAGAAGAGGATATCCAGAGACGGTGCAGGCAGATTAGCGAGAGGTTTGTGAGAGTCGAGGTGAACGGAACAGTGATTCTCAGGCTTTCCATGACAATCTGCGGGGGAAGCTATCACCCGGGCTTTGGATACAAGGATCTGTTCGATTTGGCAGATCAGAAAATCGTGAAAGAAAAGAGAAGCCGAAGCGGGGAAAATCTGGGGAGGGCAGCTGTAGCTGATGTAAACGGCGATGAAATACGCATTGATATGAAGATTCTGGCTAAGGAGATGCGGGAGGAGGATCCTCTTCCAGGCGCATACTGCCAGGATTATGAGACCTTCAAGAGCATTTACCGCTTTGTAGAGAGAAAGATGATACGAAAGGATATGGGAGCGTTCCTGATCCTGTTTACCCTCACAGACATAGCCAACGAATTTCCTACTCTGGAACAGAGAGACTACCAGCTGGAACTGCTGGGACAGGCGATTCAGAACAACCTGCGCATGGGCGATCTCTACGCCCAGTACAGCAGCTGCCAGTTTTTAGTTATGCTGTCTGATACGACGGAGGAGAATGTTGAGATGATCGCCGGACGTATCTGCCAGGCCTTCTATAAGGAAAATAAGATGGAGGACGAGCTGATTCTCCATCACACTTACCCGTTAAAACCGGCGGGGAAATAATCGCCCGCCCGCCGGAGTTTTTTATAAAAACAGGTGCTCAATCAGAATTTTAAGCCCAATGAGAATCAGGATGACGCCGCCGCAGAATTCTGCTTTGGACTTATAGCGGGTTCCGAATATATGGCCGGCTTTGACGCCAGCTGCTGAGAGAAGAAACGTAATAATTCCGATAAATGAAACAGCAGGCACAATTCTGACACTTAAAAAGGACAAAGTAACCCCTACAGCCAGGGCGTCGATGCTGGTGGCCAGGGCCAGGACGCTCATGGTTTTAAAGTCCAGCGAGCTGTCCAGCTCTTCTTCCTCTTTTGAACAGGACTCCCGAATCATACTAAAACCGATGGCAGCCAGGAGAAAAAAGGCAATCCAGTGATCAAAGGAAGCGATGGCATCCTTGAAATGGGAACCCAGAAGATATCCAATCAGCGGCATAGCGGCCTGAAAGCCTCCGAAATAAAGCCCTGTTAAGACAGCGTGACGCCAGTTTAAACGCTTGATGGACAGCCCTTTACAGACAGCTACGGCGAAGGCATCCATAGACACTCCTATGGCGAGAATAAAAAGCTCTGTCAGCGACATGGTGATTTCCTCCTAAAATTGATTAAAACACGGAGCCCTATTATACCATTATCCCTTCAGGGAAGCAATCTTTTGTCGGGAATTGCAGGAAGAGAATAAAAAATGTCTTGTCAATGAAATCATGTTTTGGTATGATAAATCCGGTAAATTAATCAGTTATACGAAATAAATGGCTGGGAAAGCCTGAGAACAAGGAGGATTTTGAAGGAATGAAGCCTTACAGCGAACTTACAAAAGAAGAATTAGTTGCGCTCAGCCACGAGCTGAATGCACAGTACCGTGCGTTTCAGGCAAAGGATTTAAAGCTTGATATGTCCAGGGGAAAGCCGTCAGCAGAGCAGTTAGATCTTTCTATGGGAATGATGGACGTGCTTAACAGCTCTACAGATCTTACCTGCGAGGACGGTACGGACTGCCGCAATTATGGCGTGCTGGACGGAATCAGCGAGGCGAAGGAACTGATTGGAGATATGATCGAGGTTCCGGCTGCCAACCTGATTATCTATGGAAACTCCAGCTTAAACGTAATGTATGATACCATTTCCCGCGCCATGACACACGGCATCATGGGAAGTACTCCATGGTGCAAGCTCGACAAGGTGAAGTTCCTCTGTCCTGTTCCAGGATATGACAGACATTTTGCAATTACAGAGTATTTCAATATTGAGATGATCAATGTTCCCATGAATGACGAAGGTCCGGATATGGATATGGTGGAGAAGCTGGTGGCTGAGGATGAGGCCATTAAAGGAATCTGGTGTGTTCCGAAGTACTCTAACCCAAGCGGAATTTCCTACTCCGATCAGACGGTGCGCCGTCTGGCCAGACTGAGAGCAGCGGCCAAGGATTTCAGGATTTTCTGGGACAATGCCTACGGTATTCACCATCTCTATGAGGACAAGCAGGATCAGGTGACAGAGATTCTGGCGGAATGTAAGAGAGCCGGAAATCCGGATCTTGTTTACAAGTTTGCGTCTACCTCCAAGATCTGCTTCCCAGGTTCCGGTATCGCAGCTCTGGCTACCTCCCACAACAACCTGGAGGATATTAAGAGGCAGTTAAAGATTCAGACCATTGGACATGATAAAGTAAATCAGCTGCGCCACGTAAGATTCTTTAAGGATATCCATGGAATGGTAGAGCACATGAAGGAACATGCAGATATTCTCCGCCCCAAGTTCGAGGCAGTTGAGGAGATTCTTGACAGAGAGTTAGGCGGTCTCGAAATTGGAACCTGGACGAAGCCAAGAGGCGGCTACTTTATCTGCTTTGACTCTATGGAAGGATGCGCAAAAGCGATTGTAGCCAGATGCAAAAAGGCCGGCGTAGTGATGACAAACGCAGGAGCCACCTATCCTTATGGAAAGGATCCTCATGACAGCAATATCCGTATTGCGCCTTCCTATCCGCCGCTTCAGGATCTGATTACAGCGACAGAGCTGTTCGCACTCTGCGTCAAGTTAGTCAGCGTAGAAAAGCTGCTGGAT
>CAUCIO010000223.1 GCA_958442925.1 uncultured Clostridium sp.
TCTGGACTTAATCAGACGTTCCGAGAAGAAGCTGGCTGAGGGAATTGAGGAAATGATTAGGACAGCGGAGGAGACGGCAGAAGTCATCTGGTGCTAAAGGTAACTGGAAAGATTAGAGTATTTGCTTTTTAATGGGGGGATAGGGTATGAAGTTCTGGAAGGAAAAAAGAAATCTCTGTATGATAGCTGCGCTGACTGTTCTTCTGGCAGCGGCAGGTCTCCTATGGGCAGGCCGGAGAAGTTCTGAGCTGTCTGTTTCAACAGAAGAAATCTGCTCGAACCTGAGCAGCCAGTCCTCCTTTTCTTTTATAAAGACGTCCCTCCATAAAACCATCAGGGGAACCGTGGAGGAGGACACCATAAAGTTTACCTATCTTTCTGAACCAACTGAGGCCCTGCAGGCAGCTGCCTTTGATCTAGATACAGGAGAGACGGATCTTCAGTATTCCGAGTATCACATCAGGCAGGAAGACGGCTGGCTGTTCTGCAGGTATAAGGATGGCAGATGGGAAGAGAGCAGGCCGGAGGAGTTTTCACCGGAGGATTTCCTGAAACGAGTGTCCTTCTCGATTGCCGGAGTAGACCTGGCTGTGATTGAAAACTGGAATTATGTCAGAACAGAAGAGCTGGGGCAGCGGAAGGCCAGGCTTTTTAAGGGAACCTGCCCGGTTGAAGAATACTTAAAGGCAAAGACAGAATTGGCCGGATATGAGTATTTCGGTGTCAGTGACCAGACTGGGGATTTAGGCGAGATTGAGGCGGAGATCTGGATCGATAAAGACTCGGACGAAGTCCTGAAGCTGAGATACGATATCACCCGGGCCAGAAAACAGTACCAGGAAGGCATGGGGATTGACGTCACCGAAGTGACTCTCAGCGATGAAATTGTTCCTTTCGCGCTTCCGGAGGAGCTGTAAAATAAAAGAAAGAGCAGAAAGTTTCCGGTGACTTTCATTGGAACAAGGAAACTTTCTGCTCTTTCTTTTTAATATGTTTACTCTACAATGTATGGAGCCAGAATCGCGAGAATCTCGTCTACCTGAGTCTCAGAATGAATATTTAAATCAATCGGCTTGGACAGATCCAGGCTGAAAATACCCATAATAGATTTGGCGTCAATCACGTATCTTCCGGATACCAGATCAAAATCAACGTCAAATTTGGCTAAATCGTTTACGAAGGATTTAACTTTATCAATAGAATTAAGAGAAATGCGAACTGTTTTCATGAAAAACCTCCTCCGGCCCGTATGCGCCGTCTTGCTTTGTATTTGGCTTTTTAGCGTCAGTATACACGGACGCTGTCCTGTTTCTATACTACAAATTTAACTGATAAAAGTCAAGTACGAGATAGGGAGAAATCTGTAAAGTTTTGTCTAAAAAAGAGTAATATTTCTGAGCAGAGAATATAACAGAAGATTTCTAAAGCTGCAGTTTATTTTCAAGTGGACTTTCCCCCTCTTAATATGGTAAAATTACGAGAACTGCTGAACGTGTGTCAGCCCAGGAAAACGAACGAATCAACAGGAAACACAGGAAATAGTTTAGATAGAAAGGAAACGTGAAAATGAGAAAAGCTGCCCTTCACAATTTAGGATGTAAGGTAAACGCTTACGAGACAGAGGCCATGCAGCAGATGTTAGAAGACGCGGGATACGAGATTGTCCCATTTAAAGAGGGGGCGGACGTGTATGTGATCAATACCTGCTCCGTTACCAATGTAGCTGATAAAAAGTCCCGCCAGATGCTTCACCGTGCCAAAAAGCTGAATCCCTCGGCTGTCGTAGTAGCCGCAGGCTGCTATGTGCAGGCCGCAGGCGAGGAACTGCTGAAGGACGAGGCTGTGGATATTGTAGTTGGAAACAACAGAAAGCAGGATCTGGTGTCTATTTTAGACCAGTATTTTGAGGAGCACCGGGGAGCAGAGAACATTATAGATATCGGGAAGACAGGGGAGTACGAGCCTCTTCATATCAGAAAGATTTCAGACCATACCAGAGCCTTTATTAAAGTGCAGGACGGCTGCAACCAGTTCTGCAGCTACTGCATTATCCCTTACACCAGAGGGCGTGTCAGAAGCCGCCGGATGGAGGACGTGGTGCGGGAGGTGGAGAAGCTGTCTGCTGCCGGTTATAAGGAGATCGTGCTGACAGGAATCCATTTAAGCTCCTACGGTGTAGATTTCAAGGAGGAGAAAACCGGCCTGTTAGATCTGATTGTCCGTCTGGATCAGATTCAGGGCGTGGAACGGATCCGTCTGGGTTCCCTGGAGCCCAGAATCATCACAGAGGAATTTGCCGGTACGCTGGCAGGACTAAAGAGCTTCTGTCCTCATTTCCATCTGTCCCTGCAGAGCGGCTGCGACGAGACGCTAAAGAGGATGAACCGCCACTATACCACAGAGGATTATGCATCCCGGTGTGAAATTCTCAGAAAGTATTTTGAAAATCCGGCCATTACCACAGATGTGATTGTGGGCTTCCCCCAGGAGACAGAGGAGGAGTTTGAGACCACCAGAGAATACCTGCGCCGGATCCATTTCTATGAGATGCATATTTTTAAGTATTCCAGAAGAGAAGGAACCAGAGCCGCCGTTATGGAAGGCCAGGTTCCAGAACAGGAGAAGAACAGGAGAAGCGATATTCTGCTGGATCTGGAGACAGAGCTGTCAAAAGCCTACCGCCGTTCCTTCTTGGGAAAAGAGGAGGAGGTACTTCTGGAGGAGAGAGTATCTGTAGACGGTTGCGACTATATGATTGGCCATACAAAGCAGTATGTGAAGGCAGTGGTTCCCTACCGGGAAGGTCTGAAGAACGTGACGGTAAGAGGAAGATTTGAGAAAATGGTGACAGATGAGATTCTGTTCCTGTCCGATGAATAGGGATTGCCTGTTGTCTTAAGAAATATTTTTCTTGCCGAATGGGATATTTTGGGTTAGAATAAATAAGAGCAGTAAAGGACGTGAGAGATAACCATGGGTGATATGAAGAATACACAGTTTTTTAAAACAGTACAGGATGATACAAAGCTGGAGGTGAGCCAGGTTCTGGAGCAGGTATACTTTGCGCTGACAGAGAAGGGCTATAATCCTATCAACCAGATTGTAGGGTATATTATGTCAGGAGACCCCACCTATATCACCAGCCATAAAAGTGCCAGAAGCCTGATTATGAAGGTAGAGCGTGATGAAATTCTGGAAGAGCTGATGAAAAATTATGTAGATACGCGGCTCAGATAAAAGCAGGGAAAGCGGGAAGCAGAACCGGCAGGGAGTATCTCCCAGGATTCTGCCCCGCTTTGGCGGTATATTCAGCTAATATACAAAAGACCGCACAGGAAAAGAAGGGAAAAGCGTAATCGGACATATGGGAACAGGGAGTTGGCATTGCGCCAGCTTGTTTTATAGTGGGAAAATTTATGGAGAGT
>CAUCIO010000224.1 GCA_958442925.1 uncultured Clostridium sp.
GGCCTCTTCCTTCTGCTCCTCTGTCATCTGCCAGGTAAAGCCAAAGCTCTTTCTGCACGGAATCACCGTAATGCCCGGAAGGCTTCCAAGAGCCTGTACCTCCCCTGAATCGTCTGTCTTTAGAAATCTGGCAATCACCACAGGATAGCCGCAGCCCTGCATTCTTACAGCCAGACCTACTGCCGCCGTCGTCTTTCCCTTTCCATCTCCGCAGTAAATGTGAACGCAGCCCATATGATTTTATGACTCCCTTCTTTCCTGTCCATCCAGATATTCCTCCACAAACCTGGACAGCTGTGCCGGCTTGTGGTACCTGTTTTTCACACTGTAAACATGAAGCCTCTGTTTAGCCCTGGTCATAGCCACATAGAAGAGACGCCGTTCTTCTTCAATATCAGCGTCCAGCACTGCCTTATTGTGGGGCGTCACCCCCTCGTTGGCGTCCAGAATGTAAACTACCCGGTACTCCAGACCCTTGGAGCTGTGCATGGTAGAGAGCATCACTGCATTCTCCTGCTCCTCTCTCTCCTTAGCCTGCCGCTTCAGCTCCTCCCCGTAAGCCCTGATATGCTCAAACCAGGCGTCAAATGTCTTATACCTGGCCGCGCTGTCTCTCAGCTGCTCCGCTGTCTCTAAAAGCTCCTCTGCCTTTATGTGGTGAGCAGCTGCATACTCGTAAAGCCAGGCATCGTAACCAATGGATTTCCGGATATAGTTCACTGCTGCCAGAGGAGACATCCGGCTGAGCGCCGTCAGATCAAACTCCAGATTTTCAATGCGCTCCACCATCCAGTCCTTGTCCTTATAATACGCCTTCAGCTGTTCAAAGGACACCTGGGAATCTCTCAGCGCATCCCGGCTCACATATCTGGCAGGGCGGTTTATCATCTGAAGTACTTCAGCCCTCTCCCTGCTGCCCATAGCCACGCGGATATAGGACAGAATATTTTTGGCAATCCAGTGTTCATAGAGATTGGGAACCAGATCCCTGGCTTTAAAGGGCAGGTTGTACTCCATCAGCTTCTCAATGAGCCGCTTCGGCCCGGAGTTTGTCCTGTACAGAACTGCAATATCGCGGTAGCTGCACCCGGCCTCCGCATACATCCTTATCTCTTCTGCAATGCGGCTGTTCTCTTCCTCCTCGTCCTCCCAGACTCTTGTGATGACGCCCCGTCCCCTGCCTCCGGCTGTTGTCAGAGATTTCTTAAACCGCTTCTCATTGTTCTCAATCAGCCTCAAGGAAGCCTCCACAATCTCTCTGGTGGAGCGGTAATTCACATCCAGAAGCACTCTGGAAGCTTTTGGATAATCTTTCTCAAAGCCCAGCATAATCTCCGGTTTTGCGCCGCGGAACCTGTAAATCGACTGGTCGTCATCCCCTACAATAAAGAGGTTATCCGAAGGCGCGGCCAGCATCCGCACAATCTGATACTGAAGCCTGTTGATATCCTGAAATTCATCTACCAGGATATATTCATACTTTTTCTGCCAGGCAGACAGAATATCAGGGCGCTGGCAGAACAGATCGTGGCACATGACCAGCATATCGTCAAAATCGATTTTATGTGCCTGCTGCAGCTGACTCTCATATCCTCTGTAAATCCGCCTGAAGGAATCCCCGGAACAGCTTTTGGCATAATAGTGTTCTAAGTCAATCTGCTCTCCCTTCACGGCGCTGATCTCGCTGATCAGAGAGGAAACAAGCTCATTTTCATCCTCCGGCTCCAGCTGCTCCTTTGCCGTGAGCTCCCGAATCAGCCGATTCTTCTGTTCCTCCCTTATAATGTCCGATGCGTCGTACTGATAGGCCAGCTTCAGGATTCTGAAAAAAACCGAATGGAAGGTTCCAAAGCTTACCTGTCCTCTCATGGGCCTTCCCTCCATCAGGCGCTCAAACCGTTCCTTCATCTCCCTGGCAGCCGCCCGGGTAAAAGTAATTACCAGGATTGATGATGGATTCACTCCATACTTCTCAATTAAACTCTGAACCCGGTGGGTAACCACTGTCGTCTTCCCGGATCCAGGCCCTGCCAGAACCATCATAGGACCGTCCCTGTGACTGACTGCCGCAGACTGCGCTTCATTAAATGGCATGTTCTAACTCCTTCCAAGGCGGCCCATATTATGTTCAGGGACGCTTACCGTTCATTTTCCGCTGAGACAAAAGGGAGGATGCCGCGGTCTTTCCGCAGGACATCCTCCTGGCAACAGCTTCTACTTCTCCAGAAGCTCAATTCCCTTTCTGATTCTCTCTAATGATTCCTCTTTTCCCAGAACTTCCATAATCTCAGTAGCTCCGGCCGGAGTCATCTGCTTTCCGGATACGGCGGTACGGATAGGCCACATAACAAATCCTGTCTTCACGCCTGTCTCAGAAATGTAGGCTGACAGTCTCTCATAAAGAGCGTCATTGGTGAAATCCTCCTGCTCCTCCAGAATCGGAAGCACATCCTTTAACACTTTCAGGGACGTCTCCTCTGTGGATTTCATCTTTTTGTGAACATACATCTGAGGATCGTACTGTGGAAGCTCTTCAAAGAAATCAATATGACCTGCGATATCCGGGAAGACCTCGATTCTTGTCTTCACCATAGCTGCAATCTTTCTCAAATCCAGATCCTTCTTCACCACTTCTCTGATATAGGGTTCAGCCATCTCATAGAACCGGTCGAAATCCATGGATTTCATATACTCTCCGTTCATCCAGCGCAGCTTCACCATATCAAAGACAGCTGGAGACTTGCTGATATGACGGTAATCAAATTCTTTTACCAGCTCGTCCAGAGTAAACAGCTCCTGGTTGCCTTCCGGAGACCAGCCTAACAGAGCCACGAAATTTACTACCGCCTCAGAGAGGAAACCCTGATCAATCAGATCCTGATAGGAGGAATGGCCGCTTCTCTTGCTCAGCTTCTTGTGCTCTTCATTGGTAATGGTCGGACAGTGTACGTAAACCGGAACCTCCCAGCCAAAAGCCTCGTAGAGGCGGTTGTACTTAGGTGAGGAGGACAGATATTCGTTTCCTCTTACCACATGGGTAATCTTCTGCAGATGATCGTCTACTACATTTGCAAAGTTGTAAGTAGGGAACCCGTCAGATTTAATGAGAACCATATCGTCCAGCTCAGAGTTGTCTACGCTGATATCGCCGTAAATCTCATCATGGAAGGTGGTCGTTCCCTCTGTCGGATTGTTCTGGCGGATAACAAACGGCTTTCCTGCTGCCAGGTTCGCCTCTACCTCCTCCTTGGACAGGTGCAGGCAGTGCTTGTCGTATGCCATAATCTCCTCGCCGTTTACTGTCTTCTTCAGGCTGTTTAAACGCTCCTGATCACAGAAGCAGTAGTAAGCCTCTCCCTTATCGATCAGCTCCTTGGCATATTTCATATAAATACCGGTTTTCATACGTTCACTCTGCACGTAA
>CAUCIO010000225.1 GCA_958442925.1 uncultured Clostridium sp.
TACTGTTTGGAGGAAGAAGACATAATGACTAAAACCGGAACTGGAAAACCGGCAAAAGAAGGAAACAGGAGCACTCCGGGGGCCAGAGAGATTGTGCTGGAGATTCTTCTGGAGATTCTGGAAAAAAAGCAGTACAGCCATCTGGTGCTGCAGAAGGCTCTGACAAAATATCAGTATCTGGATAAACAGGAGCGCTCCTTTATTAAACGGACTGTTGATGGTACTCTGGAGCGTCTGATGCAGACTGACTATCTGATTGAATCATATTCCAGTGTGAAACTTCGGAAAATGAAGCCTGTGATTCGTACCATTCTCAGAATGAGCGTCTATCAGATCTGCTTTATGGATCGGATTCCAGACTCAGCAGCCTGCAACGAAGCAGTAAAACTGGCAGCCCGCAGGGGCTTTTCCGGACTGAAGGGTTTTGTGAATGGAGTGCTGAGAAATGTGTCCAGACACAAAGACGAAATAAAATGGCCGGATGACAGCACATCCCTCTGCCTGCCCCAGTGGATTCTGTCCCTGTGGGAGGGACGGTACGGAAAAGCGGCGGCCAGGACCATGGCGGAAAGTTTTCTGAAAGAGAGGCCTCTTACTGTTCGAATGAATTTAAGCCTGGCTTCCAGGGAGGAAATTTTCGCTTCTTTGGAAAGCCAGGGCGTGAAAATAACAGAGAGCAGCTTTGCAGGGGATGTTATTTTTTTAAGCCAGGTAGATTATCTGGAAGGGCTGGACGCCTTTTCAGACGGATGGCTTCAGGTGCAGGATTTAAGTTCTTCCCTGGCGGGAGACGCTGCCGGAGTGAAGGAGGACGACTATGTCATTGACGTCTGTGGCGCGCCGGGAGGAAAGAGCCTGCACATTGCGGAGCTTCTTCACGGAACCGGTATGGTGGAAGTCAGGGATCTGACAGAGAAGAAGATTGCCCTGGTGGAGGATAATATCTGGCGTTCCGGGTTTTCCAATATCGAGGCCAGGGTGCAGGATGCCACAGAGTATGATCCTGCTTCTGAGAAAAAAGCGGATCTTCTGATTGCAGATCTGCCTTGCTCAGGCCTTGGAATCATCGGGCGCAAGCCGGATATCCGCTATAATATGACAGAGGAGCAGACGAGAGAGCTGGCGAAGCTGCAGAGAGAAATTCTCTCTGTAGTCTGGCAGTATGTAAAGCCAGGGGGGACTATGGTATTCAGCACTTGCACCGTAGATCCGGCGGAAAATGAGGAGAATGTCCGATGGATTCTGTCGCAGCTGCCCTTTGAGCCGATGGATCTGACAGACAGAATGGGAGACGCCCTGGCAGAGACACTTTTAGAGGATACCAGGAAAAAAGGTTACGTTCAGCTGCTGCCGGGCTTCTATCCCGGAGACGGCTTTTTTATCTCTGTGCTGAGAAGAAAAGAAGAGTAAGATTAGAAGGAGGCTTTAAGATATGGAGAGAGACGGACGGGCAGATTTAAAATCCATGACCCTTCCGGAGCTGACAGAGTATCTGAAGGACTTAGGCGAAAAGCCTTTTCGGGCAAAGCAGCTGTACCAGTGGATGCATGTGAAGCTGGCGGCTTCTCTGGATGAGATGACGAATCTGTCTAAGGAAATGAGGGGAATTCTGAAAGAAAAGGCGTTTTATGCTTCTTTAAATCCAGTAGATGTGCGGATTTCCCAGATTGACGGAACCCGGAAGTATCTGTTTGAGCTGGAGGACGGAAATGTAATCGAGAGCGTGCTGATGCGCTACAAACATGGCAACTCTGTCTGCATTTCCTCCCAGGTAGGCTGCCGGATGGGCTGCCGTTTCTGCGCCTCCACTTTAGACGGCCTGGAGAGAAACTTAAGGCCTTCCGAGATGCTGGAACAGATTTATCGGATTCAGCGGGATACAGGAGAAAGGGTGTCGAACGTGGTAGTCATGGGTTCCGGAGAGCCTATGGACAACTATGATAATTTGCTCCGGTTTATTCATCTGCTGACAGATGAGAACGGTCTGCATATCAGCCAGAGAAATGTTACTGTTTCTACCTGCGGCATTGTGCCCAGAATCCGGCAGTTTGCGGAGGAAGATCTCCAGGTCACACTGGCGCTGTCTCTTCACGCTCCCAATGATGAGGTGAGGAAGACTCTGATGCCGGTGGCCAACAGCTTTGCGTTGAAGGACGTGCTGGACGCCTGCCACTATTACTTTGAGAAGACCGGCAGAAGACTTACTTTTGAATACAGCCTTGTAAAGGGAGTCAATGACAATCTGGATGAGGCCAGGGCCTTGGCAGAGCTTCTGAAAGGGCAGCACGGCCATGTGAATCTGATTCCTGTCAATCCGATTAAGGAGAGAGACTTCAAACAGTCGGATCGGAAGGCCATTGAGGAGTTTAAACAGTATCTGGAAAGGCGGGGAATTAATGTCACCGTGCGCCGGGAAATGGGACGCGATATTGACGGAGCCTGCGGACAGCTTCGAAAAAGCTATATTGAGAAGGAAAGGACATAAGAAAATGAAAGCCTGTGCTTTGACGGACATCGGGAGGGTAAGACCTGTAAATCAGGACTGCCGTTTCGCCACAACAGAGCCTATCGGCCCTCTTTCAAATCTGTTTATTGTTGCAGACGGTATGGGCGGCCACAAGGCCGGCGATAGGGCATCCAGGCTTCTGATAGAAAGCCTGACTTCTTACATAAGGAACTGCTCTGCCAGAACGCCGGTAGAGGCGCTGAATCATGGCATTGCAGAGGCTAACAGAGAGATTTACGAGGCCTCCCTGGAGAATCAGGAGCTGGCCGGTATGGGAAGTACTCTGGTGGCCGCTACCATAGAGGATTCTACTCTTTATGTAGCCAACGTAGGGGACAGCCGTCTCTATCTGATTGAACGGGAAGGAATCAGACAGATTACCAGAGATCATTCTTATGTGGAAGAGATGGTATCTCTGGGGCAGATTACCAGAGACAGCCTTGAATATAAAAAACAGAAAAACTACATTACGAGGGCAGTAGGCATTGCCGGGACGGTGGAGGCAGACTTTTTTGAGGTAAGCCTGAAAGAAGGGGATTACATTCTTCTCTGCTCAGATGGTCTTTCCAATATGGTGGATAATTCTGCCATGTTCCGTCTGGTATTGCTTCCAGGCCCTCTGGAGAGCAAGGCCAGAGCGCTTATTGCGTTAGCCAATCAGAACGGGGGAAAGGATAATATAGCGGTTGTTCTTGTTGATCCCCAGATAAGTGAGGTGGACGGATTATGATGCTTAGACCAGGAATGTATTTACAGAATCGCTATGAGATTCTGGATCAGATAGGCTCCGGCGGGATGTCAGAGGTCTACCGGGCAAAATGCCACAAATTAAACCGTCTGGTGGCGATCAAGGTGCTGAAGGAAGAATTCAGTACAGACGCAGGATTTGTAAAGAAATTTAAGCTGGAGG
>CAUCIO010000226.1 GCA_958442925.1 uncultured Clostridium sp.
CCAGAGCATACTGCAGCTCTTCCCCTGTGTATATTTTTTCTCCTGCCTTTACCTGAACCACATATCCTGCCTCATCCCGTTCCACAATTTGAAGGTTTCTGAAAATTTCCTCAGGCTCCAGTTTTAAAGAGTCCTCCATTTCATTCAGACGTCTGCAGAACTCCTCCTTTGTAAAACTTACAGCCGTTAAATATCCCTCTTCCTCCAGGGCATTTCTGCAGTCTACGGAAACAAGATAGGGATGCAGGCTGTCTCCTGCTCTTGTTTTCCCCGCGCTGAGTTTATGAAACAAAGGATCAGCAACCGCCCCTTCAAAGGCAATAACAGTCCCTTGTGTCTCTCTGGCTGCTTCGGCAAACTTTTGATAGGAGTTTAGAAAATTTTCCTTTCCCCACTCCTTCTGCATTTCCCCCTCTGTCATAATATCCGCGTCAATGGCAGACTCCGGAATAGAGCTTTCCTTCCCCATCAGACCGTAAAGATACGTCCTGGCAATGATCATCTGAGCCTTTATGGTCTCTTTCTCATAATCTGAAGGAATCTGCATAGCCGCCATTCCTATGATATAATCTTCCGCAGGAACCGGATAAGCCTTCCCTCCCCGATCCAGGATTACCATCCTCTGCTCTGCGGCGCCGCTTTCCATTTGAATCATTCCCTCCACCCTGCCTGTCCATGCCAGGGTAAACAGATAGGGAAATAATAAAAGACTTATACACAGGGCTGCTGTCCGCTTCATGAGACATCACTCCTTTATTGATTCATTGCCATTTATGCTTCTAACAGTCTATGTGCAGGCTTCCGAGTTTATGACCGAGAGGAAATATTTTCTTGAAATACAGCAAGTTTCATGTCTGCTGCGCTGAAGCGAAGGCCGCGGCTGCAGCCTGGCTGGAAGCGGTCGGAACAGACCAGGAGGCCGGGGAGACCAGACGATATCTGGCTGAGCTTGAGGCTGACATTGTAACCGCTAAGGGACTGGAACTGTTCGCTGAATCAGAAGCCGGAGCTGGTGTATTTGGAGCAGACGCACCTCATGTGGCGGCCCACGTCAGAGACCTGCAGGCCGCAGGAAAGCTCTACTGCGACTGCCCTGCCTGCGCAGCCGTGGAGGCCATTCTTGAAAAGAAGGACGAGCTTTTGAAAGATATCTAATCTTTTCAAAAAAATTGAACAGCCGTCTCTGCATTGCAAAAAAAGAAGGAATTGTCCTGCTTCTTTATCAAAGCAAAACAGTTCCTTCTTTTTATATAATCAAAACATTTTCTACATTTCTACCTGAATCTTTTCCAGATGCCAGATATCCTTTACATACTCCTCAATCGTTCTGTCAGAAGAGAATTTGCCTGAGCTGGCTGTATTTAAAAGAGCAGCCTTTGCCCACCAGTCCTCATTCCGATATGCCGCCTCCACTCTCTTCTGAGCCTCTGCATAGGAGCGGAAGTCTTTCAGAATAAAGTATGTGTCAGCCTTCGCACTATTCTTTGTATTTAAGAGAGAGTTGTAGATATCTCTGAACAGCTCTGGATTTTCAGGTGCAAAGTAGCCGTTAATCAGCTGCATCAGCACTCTTCTGATCTCCTGATCCGTGTTAAAGATCTCAACTGGATTGTAGCCGCCATTGTTCTCATAGTTGATAACCTCGTCAGAGGAAAGTCCGAAGATAAATGCATTCTCCTGCCCTACCTCCTCTACAATCTCCACGTTGGCTCCATCCATAGTTCCCAGAGTCAGAGCGCCGTTTAACATGAACTTCATGTTGCCTGTGCCGGATGCCTCCTTGCTGGCAGTAGAAATCTGCTCGCTGACATCAGCCGCAGCAAAAATCAGCTCTGCATTGGAAACACGGTAATCCTCGATAAACACAACCTTGATCTTTCCATTGATGGAGCGGTCGTTGTTGATCACATTGGCAACAGAGTTAATAAGCTTGATGGTTTTCTTGGCAATCTGGTAGCCTGCAGCCGCCTTGGCTCCGAAAATGAAGGTTCTCGGAATCATTTCCATATTCGGGTTATCCTTCAGCTGGTTGTACAGATAGATAATATGAAGGATATTTAACAGCTGCCTCTTGTACTCGTGAAGTCTCTTAACCTGAACATCAAAAATAGAGCGTGGATCTACATCGATTCCATTGTGCTCCTTGATATACTTTGCCAGGCGCAGCTTATTGTGATATTTGATATTCATAAACTCCTGCTGGCATTTCTTATCGTCCGCATAAATTTTCAGCTTGCCAATCTTAGAAAGATCGGTAATCCATTCGCTTCCAATCTTATCTGTCACCCAGGCAGCCAGCTCCGGATTTCCATGGAGCAGGAAACGTCTCTGGGTAATGCCGTTTGTCTTATTATTAAACTTCTCCGGCATCATCTCATAGAAATCTCTCAGCTCCTGGTTCTTTAAGATCTCCGTGTGAAGCCTTGCCACACCGTTGACAGAAAATCCTGCTACAATAGCAAGATGGGCCATCTTTACCTGCCCGTCAAAGATAATGGCCATCTTTTTAATCTTCTCATAATTTCCTGGATAGCGTCTCTCCACCTCAATTAAGAAGCGGCGGTTAATTTCCTCCACAATCTGGTAGATACGTGGAAGGAGACGTGAAAAGAGCTCAATCGGCCATTTTTCCAGGGCTTCGGACATGATAGTGTGGTTTGTATAAGCGCAGCACTTTGTGGTAATCGCCCAAGCCTCATCCCACTCCAGTCCTTCTACATCCAGAAGGATTCTCATAAGCTCGGCAATGGCAACTGTCGGATGGGTATCGTTTAACTGGAAAATCACCTTCTCCGGTAGCTTATGAATATCATTGTGAGTCTCCTTGTATTTGAGCACAGCACGCTGTACGCTGGCAGAAATAAAGAAATACTGCTGTTTTAAGCGAAGTTCCTTGCCGGAATAGTGGTTGTCATTCGGATAGAGCACCTCTACCAGGTTTTTCGCCAGGTTCTCCTCCTCTACTGCCTTCTGATAATCACCCTTATCGAAGGCCTGAAGGCTGAAGGAATTTAACGGCTGGGCATCCCAGATGCGGAGGGTGTTGACCATGTTGTTGCCATAGCCTACAATCGGCATATCGTAAGGGATTGCCATAACAGAGCGGTATCCCTCCTGGATGAACTTGTTTCTGCCATTCTCCCAGACAGTCTTCACATATCCTCCGAACTTTACCTCTGTGGCATACTCTGCCCGGCGCAGCTCAAAGGGATAACCGTTTTTCAGCCACTCATCCGGAACCTCTATCTGATAGCCGTTCTCTATTTTCTGTTTGAACATACCGTAATGATAACGGATTCCACAGCCATATGCCGGATATCCCAGAGTAGCCAAGGAATCTAAAAAGCAGGCCGCCAGTCTTCCCAGGCCGCCA
>CAUCIO010000227.1 GCA_958442925.1 uncultured Clostridium sp.
ACGCTCAATCGGAAGATTTTCCTTCACAATTTTTTTCATCTCAGCCTCGATTTTTCCCATATCCTCTGCTGTCATAGGCTGCTCCGGATCTACGTCATAGTAAAATCCATCTGCAATAGATGGGCCGATTGCCAGCTTTGTGTTCGGGTACAGTCTCTTTACAGCCTGAGCCATGATGTGGCTGGCTGTATGGCGGAGAGCTGCCAGGCCGCTCTCATCCCTTGCTGTCAGAATATTTAACTGACAGTCTTTATCCACTACTGTTCTCAGATCAACAGTCTCTCCGTCCATCTCTCCTGCGCAGGCAGCTCTGGCAAGGCCTTCGCTGATATCCTTTGCAATGTCAATAACAGACATGGCAGATGCGTACTCTTTTACAGAGCCGTCTTTTAATGTAATCTTCATGGTTTTATCTCCTTTTTCTTTGTCAACTGTTTCTGCCGGCTGCTTCCATATGCGATACAGCTGCACTGTACTGTGATTCACAGAACAGTTTTTCCTGTGAATCAAAAAAATCCCTTGTCATACACTTCGTGTATAACAAGGGACGAATTTATTCGCGGTTCCACCCTGATTGTGCAGACACCTAGTTCCTGCACCTCTCATTATGATGATAACGGAATCACCGTTCCCGATTAAGGGACACTCAAAGATGGTCTTCAGACGGTTCTTCTGTAAGAGACTTTCACCTGACGTCTCTCTCTCTGGACAGCTTCTTCCGGCCTACTCTTCTTCTCAACGTGTTAACTGTATCTAAGCATGGTCAGCTTTCTATTCTCTTTGATTATAGCATTGCTTTCCAGTTTGTCAAGATATTTTCCGCGTTTTTACTTTACCTCTACGCTCCAGCCTTCCGGTCCTTCTATTTTTCCCAGCTGGATACCTGTAATTGTATCATAGATTCTCTGGGTAACAGGACCGATTTTTCCGCCTGTGATCGACATTTTTTCATTTTCATATCGAAGCTCTCCCACTGGGGATACGACTGCCGCCGTGCCGGTTCCAAAGCACTCCTCCATGGCTCCTGTTCTGGCAGCCTCCACAATCTCATCGACAGAAATTTTTCTTTCTTCTACCGGAATTCCCCATTCTCTGCACAGCTCAATAGCAGATCTTCTTGTAATTCCCGGAAGAATACTTCCGTTCAGCTGAGGAGTTACAACGGTTCCATTAATCTTGAAGAAAATATTCATGGCGCCTACTTCTTCAATATATTTTCTCTCCACACCGTCCAGCCACAGCACCTGAGCATAGCCTTCGTCATGGGCTTTCACCTGGGCAGCCAGGGAAGCCACATAGTTTCCGCCTGTCTTCGCCTCACCGATTCCTCCTCTTACGGCTCTTACATACTCATCCTCAATCCAGATCTTAACCGGATCCAGACCGCTCTCATAGTAAGCGCCTACCGGAGACAGGATAATTAAAAACTTATATGTATTAGACGGACGGACTCCAAGGAATGGATCTGTGGCAAACATAAACGGGCGGATGTACAGGGATGTTCCAGGTTTCGTAGGAATCCAGTCTGCATCCAGCTTTACCAGATCGTTTAATGCCTGCAGAAACATATCCTTAGGAATTTCCGGCATGCAGAGACGTATATTGCTGTTCTTTGCCCTCTCCCAGTTCTTGTCCGGGCGGAATAACAGTGTTCTTCCATCCTCGCTCTTATAAGCTTTCAGCCCTTCGAACATCTCCTGTCCATAGTGAAATACCATACAGGATGGATCCAGGGAAAGAGGCTGATAAGGCACAATTCTGGGATCCACCCAGCCCTGTCCTTCTATATAATCGCACACAAACATGTGATCCGTAAAAATAGTTCCAAACTTCAGCGGATCATCTGCTCCCGGTTTTTTCTTTGGTGTGGCTGTTTTCTCGATTCTTATATTATACATGGGCTTCACCCTTCCTTTCCGAACAAATTTTATAATATATTCCATTATCGTAGATCGGCTCTATATTGTCAATACGATTCTTCTATTTTCCGCAAATAGAATAACACTATAACTCCAGGTTATGCTGTTTTCTTGTCAGTTCCCGCCACACAGTGAACATCATAGTGCCAAAGCAGGCAGCGCCTCCCACAAAATTGGAAATCGGTTCCGCCATAAATACGCCGTCTGTTCCCATATGGAACAGAGACGGAAGAAACAGAGTCAGAGGAGTCACAATCACTACCTTGCGGAAAATAGAAAAAAATACTGCCTGCTTCGATTTTCCCAGAGCCACAAAAACTGCCTGACCGGCAAACTGAAGAGACATCATAAAAAATCCGAAGAAATACAGCCTGAGGGCCGGTACTCCCGCCTCAATCAGAGCCTGATCCTGATTAAACATGCGAATGAAAAATTCTGGAAAACCGTGCAGCAGTGCCCATGCCAGTGTCGTGTAAAAGATGGAAAAAATGGAGGTAAATAAAATTGCTTTTTTTACTCTTCCGTACTCCTTCGCGCCATAATTAAATCCCATCACCGGCTGAGAGCTGTTGGTCACACCGTGTACCGGCATAATGGCCACTTCCCTGAGGGAGTTGATAACTGTCATGATTCCCACGTACAAATCACCCCCATACATCTGAAGCGTGGCATTGGAGACTATCTGAACCGTGCAGTTGGTAATCGCCATGGTAAATCCGCTCATTCCAAGAGCCGTGATCTCTTTTACCCGTCTAATCTCCGGACGCATACAGGAAATCTTCAGTTTCAGAATCGCCTTCTTTCCCGTCAGAAACCACAGAATCCAGACAGCAGAGAGCGCCTGAGAAATAACAGTAGCCAGAGCTGCCCCCTGAATCCCCATATTCAGCCCAAAAATGAAAATTGGATCCAGCACCAGATTAGCTGCCGCTCCCAAAAGTACGGTACACATGCCAATCCGTCCAAATCCCTGGGAATTGATGAAACTATTCATCCCCAGTCCTGTCATGACAAAAATACTTCCAAGCAGATAAATCGTAATATAGGCGTCTGCGAAGGGCCAGGTGGCATCGCTGGCCCCAAACGCATAGAGAAGAGGCTTTTTGAAAATCAGGCCGAACACTGTCAGCACCACACCGAATATCATCATCATGGAAAAAGAATTTCCCATGATTTTTTCTGCTTCTTTCAGATTCCCCCGTCCCCGTTCAATGGAACAGAGCGGGGCTCCTCCCATTCCGAACAGATTGGCAAATGCTGTCACCATAGTAATCATCGGCAGGGACAGCCCGATTCCCGTCAAGGACAGAGTCGCATGCTCTGGAATTCTTCCAATATATATCCGATCCACAATATTGTAGAGCACATTGATCAGCTGGGCTAATGTCATAGGCACTGCCAGGTTTAAAA
>CAUCIO010000228.1 GCA_958442925.1 uncultured Clostridium sp.
CACGGACATGATGAGCACCATGTCCACCTGGTCCAGAATGCAGGACAGGGTGGAGACAGGAGTAGCTGGATTTAAGGCCACGGCGGCCTTGAGCCCCAGCTCCTTAATCTGGTTTACCGTCCGATCCAGATGCCTGCAGGCCTCCTGATGAACGCAGATCAGGTCGGCTCCTGCCTTTTTCATATCCTCCACGTAGCGTCCCGGCTCCTCCACCATCATGTGGACGTCAAACACCCGGTCTGTCACCGAACGGAGCCGTTCAATCACCGGCATTCCAAAGGAAATGCTGGGTACAAAAGTTCCGTCCATCACATCCAGGTGAATGTACTGGGCTCCAGCCCTGTCTACTGCCTGTATCTCCTCTCCCAGGCGTGAAAAATCTGCTCCTAACACAGACGGCGCTAAACGTATCATATTAATATCTCCTTTTATCCTTCAATTCCTGATACAAAAGCAGGTAATTCTCATATCGGCTGCGGCTGATTTTTCCAGACTTTACAGCTTCCTTGACTCCGCACACCTTCTCTCCTACGTGGACACAGCCCAGAAAACGGCATCCGTCCTCCTCCGGGGCAAACTCCGGAAAACAGTCCTTCAGTTCCTCTGGCTTCAAATCCTCAATGTACATGGAACTGAAACCAGGCGTATCCATCATGTAGGTATTCTCCTCCACAAAAAACAGCTCTGAGTGGCGGGTCGTATGTTTTCCCCGCTTAATTTTTTCACTGACAACTCCCGTCTCCATCCTGGCCTCCGGCTGGAGAAAATTCGTCAGAGAAGATTTTCCCACTCCGGAGGGTCCTGCCAGCACAGTCGTCTTTCCCTGGATCAGGCTGTGAATCTCCTGAAGTCCCGCTTCCTCATAGGTACTGATAAAATGAATCTCATATCCTGCCGGAGCGTAGATGGAACGCAGACGCTCCATCTCCTCCCCGGATGATAAATCAATTTTATTAAAGCAGATGACAGCCGGAATATTCTGGCGCTCCATCATAACCAGAAACCGATCCAGAAGATTCAGGTTCGGCACAGGCTCTGTAATGGCGAATACCACCAGAGCCTGGTCTATATTAGAAACAGCTGGGCGAATCAAGGCATTCTTCCGCTCCAGAATCGAGACAATATTGCCTGTGCCCGACTCCTCATCCAGAACCTCGAATTCTACGTTGTCTCCTACCAGGGGCTTGATCTTCCTGTTTCTGAACACTCCCTTGGCCCTGCACTCATAAACTTTCTGATGTCCGTCGTGAACATAGTAAAATCCTGCGATTCCCTTAACAATCTTTCCCGTCATCCTACGCATCGACCTCCATAAATTCAAGAGGATAGGTCTTTAAAATTCTGTCGTTAGTCAGATCCCAAATCTGCAGTTCTCCCGTGAGAACACCGTCCGCTCCTGTCAGTTCATAGTGGACAGGAAGCGTCACATCTCCCTTCATGTTTCTGGCATCCATCACAGTAGTTGTCCGCTTCTGCCCGTTTACGGTCTGTACCATGACAATCTCCACTGTAATGGTGGTGGAGGCGCCGCTGGGACCAAAGTTATCCTTTAAAGGATAATCGTCATTGACTATCGCTGCATATTTTTTGCCCCTTCCCTCGCTGATTACATAGCTGACAGTACTTCCCTCAGGAACCTCTTCGTCCATAAGAGGTGTCTGACTGATAATCGTCCCACGCTTAACGCTGTCGCTCTTCTGGCTGACAATCTGATCCTCCGGAGCAGGCAGAAGTCCCGCTTCAGCGAGAGCTTCGCCGGCCTCCTCCTCTGTCATGCCTTTTAAATCAGGAACCTTTACCATGCTGACTGCTGGTCCAAGGCTTACATAGAGAGTAATCTCTTCTCCCCTGTCAGCCTCCTGAGGTTCATAGCGCACCACCATATTCTCAGGAATCGTATCGCTGTTCTCCTGCTTAAGAGAAACAGTCAGGCCCTTGGCCTCCAGCAGATTCTTGGCATTGGTTCCATCCAGGGCTTCCAGCCCTAAAACAGTCAGATCAATCTGGCGGGCTTCCCTGGTCTCTTCCTCAGATTCTGTTTCTCCTCCCTCTCCGACTATAACCTTAATAGTAGACTGCTTGTCTACAACGGTTCCCTCTGCTGTCTTTTGCTCAATAACCCGTCCTTTTTTCTTTTCTTCCGACGGAACATAGCCATAGCTCAGCTTCAGATGATTCTCTTCTGCCTCTTTTTCTGCTTCATCCTCTGTCAGCCCTGTGAAATCAGGAACTCTTGTCTCTGTATCCTTCAGACCTGTCTCCTGGCCTGAAGTCTGCGCCGGATGATTTCCGCCGGATCCGGAATTGAAAATCCCGCCCAGTTTGGCAAAGATCGTAATCAGAACTGCTACAATAATAATTGCTGCTACTACGCCTACGCTTGTGAGAAGCTTTTCAATCTGGGGATTAATGTCAGCGTCTCTTTTCTGCTTTCTGGCCTTTTTCCCGGAAGAACTGTTTCCTGAAGCCGGAATATGAGCTGAATTCTGATAATCGTCATATGTATCATATTCATCGTATTCGTACTCCTGGCTTCTGTTTCCCCCGCTCCTGCCGTCACGGCGGCCATGAGCCTCCCGCCGTTCGCTTCCATACTCTCTGTCACGCCGTTTATCATGCTGGCCTGCCTCTGCAGCTGCCCGCATACTGGAACTCTGTCCGTTCATGATCACAGGCCCTGTATTCCTCGCCTGCTTGATCTGGCTCAGATCATCATTGGAAATGACCATGGTCGGCGAGGATGTATCCACCTCCGGTTCCTCTGTAATAAAGTCATCGTCAGGATCCACCAGGGCATGGCGCAGGTCTGCAATCAGCTCGTAAACGTCCCTGTAGCGTCTCTCTGGCTTTTTCTGCGTACACTTCATAATAATCCTGTCAAGACTTACAGGAACCTCTGGATTCAGCCGGGACGGAGGAGTCACAGCCTGCTCTAAATGGGCCAGTGCAATACTCACCGTATTATCCCCGTCAAAGGGTACTGTGCCTGTCACCATCTCAAACATGGTAATTCCCAGAGAATAGATATCTGTCCTAGAGTCGCTGAAGCCACCTCTGGCCTGCTCCGGAGAAATATAATGGACAGAACCGATAGCCGTAGCGCCAATCGTCTGGTTGCTGACTGCTCTGGCAATGCCGAAATCCGCCACCTTTACCTTGCCGTCCCGGTTGATGATCATGTTCTGGGGCTTGATGTCCCGGTGGATGATGTGCTGCTCGTGGGCGGCGGCGATTCCCTGGGCCACCTGGATGGAGATGCCGATGGCCTCCC
>CAUCIO010000229.1 GCA_958442925.1 uncultured Clostridium sp.
CGCAGGGCACAGACTCCTACGCAGCACAGCATCATGGGAATCCAGCAGTCTCCCGTGCCTCTCAGCGCGCCGGAAAGAATTTCAATACACACATAAGTGGCAAAAGCCGGAACTAGGAAATGAAGAATTTCCATTCCCTTGGCTATTACCGCTGCATCTGCTGTAAACATGAGATAAATATAGCCGCCGCCCAGGTACAGGACTTCACTTAAAATAGCCGTAATGAGGAAGCTGAGCCCCAGGCACACGTAAATTCCGCGCTTTACCCTGTCCAGTTTTCCCGCGCCGTAATTCTGTCCTACAAACGTAGTAATGGAAATACCCAGGGCGCTGATAATCATCCAGTAAACGCTGTCGATTTTACTGTAAGCCGTCCACGCTGCCACTGTATCTGTTCCCAGAGAGTTTACGCTGCTCTGGATAATGATGTTGGAGGCAGAGTACATCACGGACTGGAGGCCAGCCGGGAGGCCAATCCGCACAATCCGCATTACCATAAACAGATTCAGACGGATCTTTCGAATCACCAGCCTGTAGGAATCCTTTGTGCGAACAAGCTGGAGCACGACTAAAACTGCGCTGACAAGCTGGGACACAATCGTCGCAATAGCCGCCCCCCGCACATCCAGCCGGAGCCAGACAACCAGCACCAGATCCAGCACAATATTGGTAAAGCAGCTGGCCATCAGGTAATACAGAGGCCGCTTGGAATCTCCGATTGCCCTTAAAATACCAGCTCCCATGTTGTAAACCAGATTTGGAATAATCCCCAGAAAATAAATTCTGATGTAAGACAGCGAATACTGCATAATGTCTTCCGGTGTTCCCATGGCCCGCAAGGCTATGGGGGAAGCGGCGATTCCAATGACCATAAGTCCCACTCCGCAGGCCAAAGAGAAGGCAATCGCCGTGTGAACAGCCTCGCTGACTCTCTTTTCTCTTCCTCCCCCATAAAACTGGGAGATAATAACCGTCGCGCCGGAGGAGAGGCCCACAAAGAAGCCGACCAAAAGGTTAATCAGAGTTCCCGTGCTTCCTCCTACCGCTGCCAGCGCTTCTTTCCCCACAAACCGGCCTACAATCACTGCGTCTACTGTGTTATAAAGCTGCTGAAAAAACGTACCAAATAAAATAGGAAAGAAAAAAATGAGAAGCTGTTTCCAGATTACACCTTCTGTTATGCCATTTCCCTGTTTTCCCTTCTTTCCTGCATTCCGCTCTTTTGCTATGGCATTCATACCTTCTCCCCTTTTCGTATTATAAGGATTTATCTGTCTGTTTTGTTTCCGCCTATCCGTTCAGCTCGGCAATTCTGGTAATCGCCACATAGATGTGGGAAATCTTATACCAGGTAGCGAAATCGACCACCCCCGTCTGGGGAAGACCGAAAATAGACTGAAAGGCCTTTACTGACTGTTCTGTAGCCGAACCGTAAATCCCATCCGGCGTCAGGCCTGGAACAGCTGTATAAACAGTAGCGATGGCATCCAGCTGTTCCTGAAGCTGCTGAACCTTATCTCCCCTGGAGCCCTTAGCCAGCTCTGTCCCTGGATAAGAAGAAGGAATTCCTGAAATCTGCTCCGCCGTGTTGATATACAAATCGCTTCCATAGAAATTTCTGAGAATTTCCATGGGGCTGTAGCCCTGTTCTCCCAGAGCGCAGGAACCCCACTGAGTCATCCAGCCAGGACAACTGACTTTTCTGCCATCACAGTACTGGGTGAGGATGGGCTGCTTCACACCGGGTCTTGACAGATAGCTGTCAAAAATATCGTCCACCACCACAGAAATCGTATCGAAAATATCCCTTCCATAAATCCACTTATGATCAAAAGCAGTGGAGGAAGTGATAGTAAAATCATATCCTTGATTTCTGTACCATTCCGTATAGACGCGATTCAGTGTAAAAGACATAATGGCCAGTACATTGGCTACAATAGAAGACTGAGGCCAGGTAGCATAAATTTCGCTGCTGGCCACATTCTTTATGTAATCCCGGTAAGGCACATAATAATCCTTTGCGCTTCTGTCAGTGGGAACTCCGTCGTGAACCACCACTGTCTGGGGCACTACCACACGGCTCAGCACAATCTCGCCGCTTTCCCGAACCGGCTTCACCTCTGCTTCCGCAATTTTAGGCGGATATGTTTCATAAAGAGTATGTCCCGGAATTCTGACGGCCTGCGTCTCTGCAGACGCAGTTTTCACAGGATGAAGGCGAACTGGCTGGATCGCCGTTACCCCAGGCAGAATTTCCGTTCCTATGACCTCTGCGTCTTCATATCCCGGCGCTGTAATTTTCAAATTATATATGCTGTACGGCCGCAGCCTGTTCTGACTTTCCAGGCTTAGGGACTCCGATGGAGCTGCTAAGGCTATCTGCTCCGTCTGCCCTGACTGGTTCGTAGGGAGCTTCTCCAGAACTCTGCCTCCCTCTCCCGAATCCTGCACCGTCACCACCGCATCTGTTACTGGAAAATTATTTTCCTCATTTACTACATCTACCTGAAGATAGCCCTGGCTTTCATCCCCAGTCCCACACACCTGCAAATCTGGTCTATATCGTCTCATCCTATCTGCCTTTCTTATATCTGCCTTCTGGTTACTATATGATATAAACCAATTTTTGTGTATATGACAATGTTTCTGCAAAACAGCCTGGGTCCTCTTTGCCTTTGAACGTCCGGTTCTATGCGATAGGAGCCGTTACTTTCTCAAGCCAGCTTCTGTCTTCCTCAGAGAGATGCGGCGCCATTACCTCATACACCTGTCTGTGATACTCGTTTAAAAGCTCCAGGTCTCTCTTCTCCAGCCACCTGGTATCAATAGCATCCCTGTCAATAGGAACCCAGGTCAGATTTTCAAATTTCATGAACTGACCGTACTCGTTTTTTATATCCTTCACACAGAGCATAAGGTTTTCTGTTCTGATTCCGAATTTTCCTTCAAAGTACAGCCCCGGCTCATCAGAGGTTACCATGCCCTCCTCAAATACCGCGTTGTCCTGGCGCTCCGGAACCACTCTCCAGCGGACTCCGTTAGGACGCTCATGAACATTTAACAGATATCCTACTCCATGGCCTGTACCGTGATTGAAGTCAAGCCCTTCTCTCCACAGCAGCTCCCTGGCAGCAAAGTCAAAATTATAACCGTGGCAGCCGTAAGGGAATCTCACGTTCAGAAGTCTCAGCATGCAGGCAGCCACCAGAGTAAA
>CAUCIO010000230.1 GCA_958442925.1 uncultured Clostridium sp.
TAATGGTCCTGATCTCCCCCTCCTCTACTGTAATCTTCCTGTACATAGAGGCAGGCGCCTTTTCGATCAGGTACACCGGAAAATCCGGCTCAATGTCAGGCGATGATACATCTACGATGCGAAACTCCTGAGTTTCATATACATTCCAGAAATAGTACTCTCCCGGCAGAAGTACCTCTTCAAACACTCCATTTACAAAACGGTAGCCGATGCTGCCGTCAGGAATCAAAGTTCTTAACACACGTTTTGAAACCTCCTGATTCTCCATCAGACGTTCCATGGGAATCCCCTGCTCCTCCACCTTCCCTTTCATGACTGTTTGTTTTACTTCTGCATTCTTCCAGAACGGAATATGGTAAGTCCCAGGAAGCAGCATTCTGCGAAAGGTTCCCTTCTCTATTAAAAATCCGCAGGACGGATCACTAATTGTAATCTTCATATATAAACACCTCCTCTGTGTGTTCCAGTCACTTTGTTACAGGGGCCTTTCATTGAGAAACTGCAAAATGAAAGACCTGCCGTCTGGGGCTTCGCTCCTTCCTTTTGCCTGCTTCGGTATCCTGAAAGGCACAGCTGTAAAAAAGTGGGGAGGAAGCTCTCTGACAGCCTCTTTCCCTGAATTACCGCTTATCAAGTGTCTTTTTGGTGACTGCTATACCAGCTTAGCTACAGATTCTTAGAATCTGGCAGGATTTGAACCTGCGAATAGTCAAAATATGTAAACAGCGCTCTGTTCCCTGGCATACAGGAATCCTTCCTTCCTGCACCCGGCAGGCAGAGTCCGTCTGTATGAACCCTAAACCTGCTCCTATCAGAAAATCTTCCGATTTTCGGGGAATCGGCTGCTGGAAATTATCCCTTTACCACACCAATCGTGTGAAGCTTTTTTACCGGCTCTACTAAATCGGACTGATTTTTCATGACCTCATCAATATCCTTGTAGGCAAAACGGCTCTCCTCTGCCACGTCGGATTTATTTTTCTTTCCCAGAATAACCTGCTGCTTCTTCAGATCGTTTATCACATCTTCACAGGTAAACGCATTCATGGCTCCCTTTCTGGAATACCGGCGTCCGGCTCCGTGAGAGGAGGAACAGAAAGACTCTGCATTTCCCTTTCCTCTTACCACATAGCTGTTGGAACCCATCGCTCCCGGAATCAGGGCCAGCTCTCCTTCCCTGGCTCTGACAGCGCCTTTTCGGTGAACCCACACATTCTCCCCATAGTGGTTCTCAAGAGCCGCATAATTATGGTGACAGTTGATCTCCTCTGTAAAGCTCAGTTCTAAATCAGTATACCTGCCAATCCACTTCTCCAGAATTGCCTTTACAGCCAGCATCATTTTCGCCCTGTTTTCCATGGCGAAATCCATGGAAAGCTGCATCCAGTTTAAATACTGCTGCCCCTCCTTCGTATCCAGGGGCAGAAAGGCCAGCCGGTACTCATCGGGAACCTGGCTGTACCACCTGTTGTTCAGTTCCCTGGCTTTCTGGTGAAAATAATCGCAGACTGACTTTCCCATATGGCGGCTGCCGGAGTGAATCATCACGCTCAGATATCCCTCCTCATCCTCCTGAAGCTCGATAAAATGATTCCCTCCTCCCAGGGTTCCCACCTGAAAATATCCGGCATCCAGCTGTCCTAACAGCTCCCCGTTCTGCTCATACTTGTCAAATTCATCAAAGGCTCTGTCCAAGGTATAGCAGGGCATGGCAGTCTTGTGATGTGCAAAGCCCACCGGTATATTTCTTAAAATATCCCCTACCATTCCCTGAATCAAGCTTCCGTTTCCGGTGACAATTCCACGAATCTCTTCCGTTTTTATATTCGTTCCCACCCAGGCCATACCGCAGCCAATATCCACCCCAACTGCATTGGGAATCAACACCTGCTTCGCTGCAATCACACCTCCAATGGGCATTCCCTTTCCTGCATGAGTATCCGGCATCAAACATACCCATTTGTGAAGGAAGGGAAGTTCTGCCAGATGGCAGGCCTGCTCAAAACAGCTTTCCTCCAGATCCTCTCTCTTTTCCAGCCAGATTTTGATCGGGCTTTTCCATGCTTTATCTGATATAACAAACATACCTGTTCCACTTCCTTTCCAAGCGCCCCCTGCGGGGCGGCGCAATTGATAATGTCTGTCTGTTACAATGCCTATTCTAGTAAATTTTTCCTGATTGATCATTTAAAAAAAGTTGCGGCCTTGCTATAATTTACCTATAGCGTCAGTGTATAAAGGACAAAGAGGAGGATAGCCATGGCACCGTTTCAGGAGCTGATTAAAAATTTTGACCGGATCCGCGACTATATACGGCAGTTTTATGTTTATGGCTTTAAAGTGAGAGGCGAATTTACAGAAAAGAGTACCAGAACCTATGACAATGAGAGGCGAAGGATTGAAAGCTGGCTGTCCGGCTGCATTTCCTCAAATTACACTGCAAAGGGAAAGCAGATCTCCATCAGCGCCGACAGCCGTTCCATCTCTTCTAATCCTCTTTACAGCGCCTGGAAATCCAAAAGCTTTACAGACAACGATCTGCTGCTGCATTTTTTTATTCTGCATTATCTGATGCAGCACAGAAAAGCAGAACAAACCGCTGAAGGCGGCCAGACAAAACAGGCTGTTTTCGATACCCACCCAGGCATGACTGCCGGAGAGCTGGCAGATCAGATTTCAGCAGATTTTGGCTGCTTTTTTGACAGCCAAACTGTCCGCCTGAAGCTGAAGGAATATGAAAACCTGGGGCTTCTGTCCTCTGTCAGGCATCAGAAATCTGTCTATTATAAGCTGGCTCAGCCTATGCTCCTTGAACAGCCTGAGTTTCACGGGCTCTACAAGCGGCTTCTCACAGCAGTCTCCTTCTTTTCAGAGGCAGCTCCCTTCGGCTTTATCGGAAACACCATTCTGGAACGGGAGTACCAGACGAACTCCTGCTTCTGTTTTAAGCACTATTTCATGGTTCACACCCTGGAGGACGGCATTTTATAC
The DNA here is from genome assembly GCA_958442925.1 of uncultured Clostridium sp. Lineage (GTDB taxonomy): Bacteria > Bacillota > Clostridia > Lachnospirales > Lachnospiraceae > Otoolea. The sequence goes on from CAUCIO010000230.1 coordinate 2,992, forward strand.
CCGATTCTTCAGGCCATTCACCGCGGCGGCTGTCTGGAGTTTGAAAATCACAGCCAGAGAAGTGGAAACATTACCTTCATCCAGGGCTTCCCTCTGCAGATTTTCGCCAGTACAAAAACAGGGCGGCGTTATGCCTGCATCTATGCGGTCAGGGAGCGGCGCTTCCTTAATCTAAGGCTGGACTGTATTGCCAGGGTAAAGCAGCT
>CAUCIO010000231.1 GCA_958442925.1 uncultured Clostridium sp.
GAGTTGAGGCTGAGAACGGCGCTACAGCTGGTAAGTTCGACCTGGCTAAGAGAGCTAAAGCAGCTAACCTTGACGCTATCCATGACACAGTTCACGAGATGGCAAGAGACGAGGCTCGTCACGGTAAGGCATTCCAGGGTCTCTTAGAGAGATACTTTGGCTAAGCTACAAGCCATGCACAGATAGAACAAGGAAAGTCCCGGAGAAGGAATGCTTGCATTTCTAATCCGGGACTTTTTTTGTTTTATCTGTATACGGCGCCAGCCGTCCAGCGCGATGAAGCCGTCAGGCGAAATCGAGCGGGCGCATGGCTGATTTATTCCGCACTGTCTTTCTCCTCCTCTTCGTCAGCTCCTGCATTCTTAGAGGCGTATACTTCAACTACCACTGTATCCAGATCTGTCTGTAGCTGCACATCTTTATCAGAAGCAATGGCCAAATCCCGTACCTTGATCTTATCTCCCACTCTCATATCGCCTACATCCAGCTCGATTTTTTCTACCAGAGCTGACGGCAGAGCACGATAGGAAACCTCCTTTAACATCTGCTGAAGCACTCCTGTAATTACTTTTTCATGATTAAGCAAATGAATTTCTGCCACAGAATGTACCTTCTCGCCGCTTACCAGCGCCTGAAAATCTATTTCATCTACCTGCCCTTTTAGAGCGTTGTAATCAATCTCCTTAATCAGAACATCCATATCGGTTCCGTCTATATTCAGTATAATCTGGCTGCCCTTTCCATTTGTTTTCAAAAGGCGTTCCGCTTCATTTTTGGAAATTTTTACTGGTATAGAACCTTTGATCTCTCGTCCAAACACATTTCCCGTTACAAATCCTTCCCGTCTAAGCCTTTTGGCCTTCACATCCATAGTTCTCTTCTCAGCTTTTAAAGTATTCATTTATCTTTTCCTCCATCAAACTGACTGCTTAGCGGCTTCTGACGAATTCAGTTCAGAGTGCTCTGCCTCTTCCCTTATCGTCCAGGTCGTATTAAGTATTCCTTTTTGTTACATTTGTATTATAACGCTTGAAGCAAACAATTCAAGGCAATATTTGACTAAATTACTCTTTATTATCTGATATTTTTTGGTTAATTTTATATTTATTTAGTATTTCCAATTTTTGTTCCATATTTCTCCTGTAATTTGCTGAGTTCTTTTCTGTCTTTATTCACATACTAGAGAATGTCTGAATCAATGTGTTCAGACAAACAGCTTATGACATGTAGCTTGTGATAAGGAGGAATTAAATGTGACTAGAAAAGAAAGACTTCAGCGTCTGCTGACTGCTGTTTTCTGGGGAAGCCTTGTATTTACACTGGGCTTTACCTGGTTCTACTTAAACGAATCTATTCCGGATCGGCTGAATCTGGTAGTGGATGAAACGGAAAACTTTCATTTTCCTCTTCCTGTAAAGGTCACTCTGGAAAGCGAAAGTGCCGAGGTAGTCGTAGGAAATAATTCCAATATTCCCTCTGATCAGCTTCATCTTCAGATAAACCGCCCCTTTTCCCTCTATTCTGCCAACGAGGGAACTTATCAGCTAGATCTGAAGCTGTTTGGCCTGATCCATTTTAAGGACATTGAAGTCAATGTTTCCGACACGAAATATGCCATCCCCTGCGGCATGCCAGTAGGTATTTACCTGAAATCCGACGGCCTCATGGTAATTGGTACAGGCCCGGTAAAAGCAAAGGATGGTTCTTCCTTGGAACCTGCTCAGGGACTTCTCCAGTCAGGAGACTATATTGAAGCAATTAACGGGCAGCCAGCTGACAAAAAAGAAGATATGATTGAGGCAGTCGCCGAAGCTCAGGATTCTCCGGTTCAGCTGACTGTACGCCGCGATGAAAAACAGATGGATGTCACCATGACTCCTCTTGAAACAGAAGACGGCGATTATAAGCTGGGCGTATGGATCCGGGACGATACCCAGGGAATCGGAACCATGACCTATATAACTGAATCGGGAGAGTACGGCGCTCTCGGCCACGGCATTAGTGACAGCGACACAGGACTTTTAGTCAGTACCTGCGGAGGAGAGCTTTACGATACAGAAATTATGGGCATTGAAAAGGGAGCCATGGGGAAGCCTGGCGTACTGTCCGGCGTCATCTACTATGGAAGCCAGTCAAAGCTTGGAACCATTCATGCCAACACAGAACAGGGAATTTTCGGTACAGCAGAAAATAAGATGTGGAAAGAAATCGGAAGTATGTTTGGCTCAGGACCAGGAAAAGAGCCGATTCCCATCGGATATCGGCAGGATGTTCAAAAAGGAAGCGCTTTTATCAGAAGCTGCATTTCAGGAAAACCAGAAGACTATGAAATAGAAATCCAAAAAGTCGACTACTCTACCTCCCATAAAAATAAAAGTCTGGTAATCAAGGTAACAGATCCGAAGCTGCTGGAACTGACCGGAGGCATTGTCCAGGGCATGAGCGGTTCACCCATCATTCAGGACGGAAAGTTAGTGGGTGCTGTCACCCATGTATTTGTCAACGATCCCACAAGAGGATATGGGATTTTTATTGAAAATATGCTGGAGCATTGAGCAATGCAGCGATACGAGAAAAGGAGATGGTGTAAGCTTGCTTACAGCCATGTCCTTTTTGAAGCAGCGATATACGGCGAAAGCCGTACATGAGCAAGAAGCGCAGCGAATTGCGAATACTGCATTGTGTAGACGTTGTAAATTTACTTGTAAATGCTCTCTTATTGTGAGTATCCAATTTGGCGAAAGCCAAACACCGAGGAAAAGCAAAGCTTTTTCGAGGTGGCTTGGACAACGTAGAAGCAGAGGCAGGCAGCATAATGAAAAATTGCGCTGCCTGTTATTTTTGTTTGTGAAGGAAGAAACGGTTGTGGTACAATGATGGTAGAAAAATTAGAATTTTTATAAAGAGCTGATCCAAAAAGCAGGCACTGAAACGGAACTTGTCTATATGAAAGCCAGTAAGGAGCTTTTACAAAAAAGACGATATATAAGAAATCAGGTTTTAAATACCAATTCGCAGTTTGTGATAACAGATGAAATATTGGAACATCATTATCACGCATTTCAAGAGCCATGCAGAGAAAGAGAAAAAATAATTTTGCAGAAAGAGGATATTATGCAGTATT
>CAUCIO010000232.1 GCA_958442925.1 uncultured Clostridium sp.
AGAGGATATCCTGGCTCTCTCTGAAATCGGAGCTGACGCTGTTCTGGTTGGAGAAGCCCTGATGCGTTCTCCTGACAAAAAAGCCCTGCTGCAGACATGGAGAAACTGCCTATGACAAAAATAAAGTTCTGTGGGCTTTCCTGCTTTCAGGATATCGAAATAGCCAATACTCTGTTACCAGATTACATCGGCTTCGTATTTGTTCCTCAAAGCAGACGGTATGTAACACCGGAAATGGCAGAAAAACTGAAAGCCAGGTTGAATCCCAAAATTCAGGCCGCAGGTGTATTTCTAAATGAGAAACCGGAAATAATGGCGGAGCTGGCGAATCAAAACATCATTCATATGATTCAGCTTCACGGACAGGAAACGGAACAGACCATAAAGGCTCTCCGCTCCCTGACCTTAGCTCCTATCATCCAGGCGTTTACCATACAGACCGCCGATGATATAAACAGGGCTGAGACCAGCAGCGCCGACCTGATTCTTTTAGACTCCGGAGCCGGTACGGGAACTGTATTTGACTGGTCTTTGATCCGCTGCCACATAAAGCGCCCCTTTTTTCTGGCAGGCGGATTAAATCCGGCAAATGTGACCGCAGCCATCCAGACACTTTCCCCTTATGGCGTAGACGTAAGCTCCGGAATCGAAATAAATGGAAAAAAAGATAAACATAAAATGGCGGCATTTGCAGCCGCCGTAAGAAAGGAAGAGATGCAATGACAAATCCAAAAGGACGCTTTGGCATTCACGGAGGGCAGTACATACCGGAAACCCTGATGAATGCCGTAATTGAACTGGAAGAAGCATACAACCACTACAAACAGGATCCTGATTTTAACAGAGAACTCTCCACACTTTTTAATGAATATGCCGGACGCCCCTCTCGCCTCTACTATGCTGAAAAAATGACAAAGGATCTGGGAGGAGCAAAAATTTATCTCAAGCGGGAAGACTTAAACCATACGGGAGCCCACAAGATCAACAATGTATTAGGCCAGGCCCTCCTTGCCAAAAAAATGGGAAAAACACGGCTCATTGCAGAAACCGGCGCCGGTCAGCATGGAGTAGCCACTGCTACCGCCGCCGCACTTATGGGTATGGAATGTGTGGTCTTTATGGGTAAGGAAGACACCATCCGTCAGGCATTAAATGTATACCGGATGCGTCTTTTAGGGGCTGAAGTCATTCCTGTTACCACCGGAACTGCTACCCTGAAGGATGCAGTATCTGAAGCCATGCGGGAATGGACTTCCCGTATCTCAGACACCCACTACTGTCTTGGTTCCGTCATGGGCCCCCATCCTTTTCCCACGATTGTAAGGGATTTCCAGGCGGTAATCTCTAAAGAAATTAAAGCACAGCTTCTGGAAAAAGAAGGCCGTCTTCCTGATGCTGTCATCGCCTGTGTAGGAGGCGGATCCAATGCCATCGGAAGCTTCTATCATTTTATCGAAGATAAGGAAGTGCAGTTAATCGGATGTGAGGCAGCAGGAAGAGGCGTAGATACCTTTGAGACTGCAGCCACGATTTCAACTGGAAGGCTTGGTATTTTCCACGGAATGAAATCCTATTTCTGCCAGGACAAATATGGACAGATTGCTCCTGTTTACTCCATTTCCGCAGGACTGGACTATCCTGGAATCGGGCCGGAACATGCTCATCTTCACGATACAAAGCGGGCATCCTATGTTCCTGTAACGGATGATGAAGCGGTCTGTGCTTTTGAGTATCTGGCTAAAACTGAGGGAATCATCCCTGCCATCGAATCAGCTCATGCTGTTGCCTATGCCATGAAGCTGGCCCAGGCTATGAACAAAGAGCAGATTATCGTTGTCACTATCTCTGGCCGGGGAGACAAGGACTGTGCCGCCATTGCACGGTATCGAGGGGAGGATATTCATGAGTAAGATTAGACGGGCATTTGAAAACAAAAAAGCATTTATTGCATTTATTACCTGCGGCGATCCGGATCTGGAAACCACAGAAGCAGCCATTCGAGCTGCTGTCTCAGGAGGGGCAGATCTGATTGAGTTAGGGATTCCATTTTCTGATCCCACTGCCGAAGGCCCTGTTATTCAGGGCGCTAATTTAAGGGCATTAAAAGGCGGGATTACTACGGATAAAATTTTTACGCTTGTGGAAAATCTGCGCCAGGACATTACCATTCCCATGGTTTTCATGACCTACTCCAATGTGGTATTTTCCTATGGGGCAGAAGACTTTCTTTCTGCCTGCAGCCGCCTTAATATAGACGGACTGATCCTTCCAGATCTGCCCTTTGAAGAAAAAGAAGAATTTCTGCCTGTGTGCCAGAAATACGGAGTAGACCTGATTTCCCTGATTGCTCCTACCTCAAAAGACCGGATTGCCAAAATTGCAAAGGAGGCGGAAGGATTTCTTTACATTGTCTCCAGTCTTGGGGTAACTGGTGTCCGGAATGAAATTCAGACGGACCTGAAAGCGATTGTAGATATTGTCCGTCAACATACCTCCATTCCCTGTGCCATCGGTTTTGGCATCTCCACACCGGAACAGGCCAGGGAAATGGCCGGACTGGCAGACGGAGTGATTGTCGGCTCTGCTATTGTCAAATTCCTGGAACAGTATGGCTCCGATGCTCCAGAACACATTGGTTCTTATGTGAAATCCATGACAGAAGCTATGAACAGCCTTTGACATTCAGAATTTATCTGAAATACAAACATAAAGCAGGGTGTGCAGACATAAAAACTGCACACCCGATCGCAACACCTTTCTGCACTTATATCTTCCCATATGCAGCCAATGCCTCGCCAGCCCTTACTCCCAGCGCTGTCGTATGATACAAAACAACCCCATCGAATTTTGCTCGAAGCTCCTTTCGTTTCCCATCGGCATAAGCTTCAAAAACTCCCAGCTTTTCCCCACAGCATATCCGTTTCCCCACTGTAATAGAGGGATACCAGAAACCGGCAGAGACTGCCTCCTCATAAATGGCTTCTTTTATATCTATCTGGGAAATCTTTTCATATGAACCCTGTTTTATACCAAGAAATGCCATAATGCGGTGCATATCCTC
>CAUCIO010000233.1 GCA_958442925.1 uncultured Clostridium sp.
TTCTTTTTTTATTAGTGCCGCGGCGGAGATTGAAAGGCTTTCCTTTGGTATCTGCCAGAGACATATTTTCCAGAATCGTCATATTGGGGCAGGTTCCCATGGAAGGGTTCTGGTAGACACGGCCAATGGTTCTCTGGCGTTTGTATTCCGGCATTCTGGAAATATCAGTTCCATTGATGAAAATATTTCCGGAATCCACAGGAATACTTCCGCAGATAATGTTGAGCAGAGATGTTTTTCCAGAACCGTTGCTGCCTACCACAGAGACGAACTGTCCCTGGTCTACTGTCAGGCTGAAATCTTCGAACAGGCACATTTCATTGACAGTGCCCTGATTATAAAACTTTCTGATGTGCTTTACTTCCAGCATCAGTTCACCTTCTTTCTGAATGAGCGGCTGCTTAACACCAGAATAATCAGGAACATGGCAGCAGTCACGAATTTATTGTTGGAAGTATTGATTCCGAAGTTCTGAGCAATGCTCATGGCCATAGAGGTGCAGGCTTTGTAGAGGATGGAACCCAGAATAACGGCAGTTGTTGTCTTTAAAAATCCCAGTTTGGCGAACAGTTTAGTTCCAATGATCACGCTTGCAAGTCCAGTGACAATGGTTCCTGTGCCGACTCCGATATCGAAGAAGCCCTGCTGCTGGCAGAATACACAGCCAGAGAGGGCGGCCAGGCCGTTGGCCAGAGCCAGACCAATGATTTTTACAGTTCCCTTATCCTTGGCCAGGGCTGTCACAAGGGTTTCATTGTCACCGGCGGCTCGAAGCAGAAGACCGGATCTGGTTTTTAGGTACAGATCCATTACAACCTTTACAAGAATGACAATGATCAGGAGAACAGCTGCCACAGTTATCTCATAGCCGCGGCTGGAAAGAGACGCTGTCATCTCATTTTCAAAGATAGTCTCCTGGCTGTAAATCGGAAGATTTGCCTTATTTCCGGCAATCATCAGGTTGATGGAATAGAGTCCTGTCATTACGATAATTCCGGAAAGGAGATCCCGGATTTTCAGTTTTACGTGAATCAGGCCTGTAACAGTACCGGTCAGAGCTCCGGCTGCGAAGGACAGAGGCAGAGTGAGAGGAGCCGGAACCCCGGCTACAATGGCTGCTGCTGTTATGGCTGCGCCGAAAGGAAAGGTACTGTCCACCGACAGATCCGGAAAGTCCAGAATACTGTAGGTAATGTATACGCCCAGGGCCATGAGAGAATAAATCAGGCCCTGAGTCAGGATAGAGAGAAGAATGCTCATATCTGTTACTCCGTTTCTTACTGAGTGTGATTATTCTGAAATTTCTTCAAACAGTTCTGCTGCTGAGGACGTCAGGGATTCCGGAAGTTCAATGCCGAGATCCTCTGCAGTTTTTGTGTTTCCGTAGAAGGCAGCTCCCTCAATCAGTTCATAAGGCATTTCAGAAGCTTTTTTCTCACCCTTTAAAACCCTGGCTGCCATGCGTCCCGTCTGTTCGCCAAGGGAGATATAGTCCAGTCCCATAGCTGCCAGACAGCCCTTCTTAACCTGTTCAATTTCGCTTCCGAATACAGGGATGCCATTTTTGGATGCTGCTTCCAGAACGACTGGCAGGGAGCTTACCACGTTATTGTCAGTCAGGTTGCTGATGCAGTCTACCTTGGCTGCCAGCTGCTCTGCTGCCAGCGGGATGTCGGCAGAAGTTGAGATTCCACTTTCCACAATTTCCAGTCCAAATTCCGGAGCCGCTTTCTTGTATTCCTCAATAGCTGCCTGGGAATTGACTTCATTGGTGCTGTAGAGAATTCCAACTGTTTTGGCTTCCGGAAGAATCTCACGGATCATAGCCAGCTGTTCAGAAACAGGGAGCTTATCGCTGGTTCCTGTGATATTTCCTACTGGCATCTGATCCTCTGTGGCCAGTTCAGCCAGCACCGGATCTGTGACAGCTGTGTAGATAACAGGGATGTCGCTTCTCTTTGTAACGCTGTAAGCGCTCTGGGCAATGGGTGTGGCAATAGCGCAGACCATATCCACATCATTGGAGACGAAGTTAGTAATAATCTGACCAGAGAGAGAGCCGTCTCCGTTGGCGTTTTCATAGATGATTTCCAGGTTCTCACCTTCTACAAAGCCTTCGTCAGCCAGTCCCTTTAAGAATCCTTCACGGCAGTTGTCAAGAGAACCGTGTACTGCGTACTGGGCAATTCCGATGGTGTACTCGCCTTCTGCCACGGCCTCACTGTTCTGGGTCTCACCAGCCTGAGAGCTTTCTGCTGCAGAGCTTCCTGCCTCTGCGGAGACTTTTCCCGTTTCCTTTGTGCCCTCTGAAGAAGAGCATCCTGTCAGGGCAGATACTGTCATAGCTGCGGTTAATAAAGCTGCGATTGTTTTCTTTCTCATAATACATTCCTCCAATGAAATAGATTTTTATGCCGTACTTGGAAGGAGTGAGAGCTGGGAAGCCTGTTTTGCCGGATGAAACAAAAAAGTCCCAGACACAGTTTCCTGTATCTGGGACGAATTAACAAATCCGCGGTACCACCCATAATTGACGTAAAGTCCACTCTTTCATATACTAACATATATGCCGCGAAGATAACGGATGCGGTTTCCGTCGCTCCCTACCTCCAGATTCTGGTATCGGGAACGCCCTCGAAAGTCCATTCAGCTAGCTGTTTCATACTGCGCTTCCACCTGTGCGCGGCTCTCTGTCATGTACCAATCCGGCTTACTTCTCTTTCTCAACGGTTTATATTTTTTGATTGACATCATCCTAATACTTTTATCTGAGTTTGTCAATAGAAAAATGAAAAAATTTACAAAAGAAATGGGAGAAGTCGAAAAATGGAACGATATGGCCGAAGGGAAAATTTTCTTGTTCCACTTAAAGCCACCAAACATTTTCCCTTGATCATAAGAGGTGTTCTTGGTAAGAACAGGAAGAAGCAGAAAAAATCTATCAGCTCTGCGACTGGCTGATAGATTTTTTCTATGTTTGTGTCACAGAAAAAATAAACCCCCTGCTATGCAGGGGGAGGGAAAATCTTTA
>CAUCIO010000234.1 GCA_958442925.1 uncultured Clostridium sp.
TATGGCGCTGAGTTTGGCATTCAGACTCACACAATTTCAGATTATCAGAAGGACGTCGGGAGAGAACCCTTTGATTTTATCATTTTATCCTGCCATCAGGTAGATAATCTGGAATTTGATAATCAGGCATATCAGAAAGGAAAAAGCCAGAGAGAGTACAATGAAGGCTATTACCGGGAAATCCTTAACGTAATCCGGCAGTTTGACAACTACAGCGTTCTGGGGCATCTGGACATGATACTGCGCTATGACAGACAGGGGCACTGGCCGTTTCAGAAATCGCGTCCCCTTGTGGAAGAGATTTTAGACCAGGTAATCCGTCAGGGAAAAGGGATTGAGGTCAATACCTCGTGCTTTCGCTATCAGATAGGAGATTTGACGCCGTCAGAGGATATTTTGAAGCTGTACCGCCGTATGGGCGGAAGGATTCTTACGTTGGGTTCCGATGCCCACAGACCGGAGCAGCTGGGAGATCATTTCCCACAGGTGAAGAAAAGGCTCAAGGAACTGGGTTTTGACAGCCTGTGTAGTTTTTGCCGGATGGAGCCGGAATTTTACCCGATTTAGCTTTTGAGCCTGGCATGAAAACAAGAGGAAAGGCAGTGCACGGGCAGAAAACAGAATGAAAAAACAGGAGAAACATCTATGATACAGGATATTTTACCACATCAATATGACAATTCTTTTAAACAGCCAGAGCTTACAAAGGACAGCTTTCTGCTGTATATTCATCAGGGAACCATTCTCCTTCAAAGCAGAGAGGCAGAGAAAAGCGGAGAACAGCAGGAAGAAAGAGAAGAAAAAGATTACCGGGAGAAGATTTTCGCCTCTGCTCAGACCCTTCCGGCGCCGGATGCCCTGGAACTGATGACAGCGGCGCAGGCGGAAGAGACAGGCCTGATTCCAGAACTTTCCAAACGGGCAGAATACTTATTTTCTATTGATGAAATTCCTTATTTTATGGTGAGAAGCGCAGAAGGAGACCCGGCGCTAAAGCTAGAAGGGGAACAGAAGCTTTCTTTTCAGGGCACAGCCTACTTCAGGATTATGCAGCCGGAATACCAGGCCTTTGCGGCGGTCACAGCAGTTCAGCTGTTCCGGTGGAAGGAGAGCCGGAAATTCTGCGGCTGCTGCGGAAGCAGAACAGAAGACAGCAGGACAGAGCGGGCGCTGGTATGCTCTAGATGCGGCCATATTGAGTATCCTAAAATCTGCCCGGCTGTGATTGTGGCGGTAACAGATGGAGACAGGCTTTTAATGTCCCGGTACAAGGGGAGGGCCTACAGGGGATATGCCCTGATCGCAGGCTTCGTGGAAATTGGAGAAACCTTTGAGGAGACGGTGCGCCGGGAGGTCATGGAGGAGGTAGGGCTAAAGGTAAAGAATATCCGCTATTATAAGAGTCAGCCCTGGGCCTTTACAGATACAGAGATGATCGGCTTTTTCGCAGAGCTGGACGGAGACGATACTATCCGCCTGGAGGAAGACGAGCTTTCTGAGGCTGGATGGTATCACAGAGATGAGATTCCAGAGGACAGCTCCTCTATCAGTGTGGGAAGTGAAATGAAGATGGCCTTTAAGCACAGCAGGATTTAATTCCACCTATATCTTCAGGTAATAGGTCCTATTCCTTTTAATTAATTGACAAAAGACCATTTGATTGCTATTATTGTTGATAAACCCGGTGAGGTTTGCCTGTAGTTTGCGACAGCAGGCAGGCTGGAGCCGTTTGAAAAGAAAAGGCAGGTAAGGGCATGAGCAGAATAGTATTATCTCTGCTGGTAGACAATACAGCAGGTGTACTGAGCCGTGTGGCCGGGCTGTTCAGCCGCCGCGGCTATAACATTGAGAGTCTCACTGTTGGTGAGACGGCAGATCCCAAGTATTCCAGGATGACAGTTGTTTCCCTGGGTGACCAGGAGATTCTGGAACAGATTGAGAAGCAGCTTAGAAAGCTGGAGGACGTCCATGATATTAAGGAACTCCGGTCAGGCCATTCTGTTTACCGGGAACTGATTCTGGTAAAGGTGAGGGCTAACGCGAATGAGCGTATGGCGATTAACGCCATTGCCGAGATTTTCCGTGCCTCTGTTGTGGATGTGGGAAAGGAATCCGTGACAGTGATGCTGACAGGAGATCAGTCCAAGCTGGACGCGATGATCAATCTGCTGGAAGATTACGAGATTTTAGAGCTGGCCAGAACAGGAGTGACGGGACTTTCAAGAGGTGCGGAGGACGTGAGATACCTTCCGTAGTTTTGAAGCTGACGGATACTGCATTTATTTTTTAATTTTCACCCTAAGGAGGAAGCGACAATGGCAAAGATTTATTACCAGGAAGACTGTAATTTATCATTATTAGAAGGAAAGACAATCGCCGTGATCGGCTATGGAAGCCAGGGACATGCCCACGCACTGAATGCAAAGGAATCAGGCTGCCATGTAATTATTGGACTGTATGAGGGAAGCAGCTCCTGGGCTAAGGCTGAGGCTGCAGGCTTTGAGGTTTACACAGCTGCAGAGGCTGCTAAGAAAGCCGACATTATCATGGTTTTAATTAACGATGAGAAGCAGGCAAAGATGTACAAGGAATCCATCGAGCCGAATCTGGAAGAGGGCAATATGCTGATGTTTGCTCACGGCTTTGCTATCCATTTCGGACAGATTGTACCTCCGAAGAACATTGACGTAACCATGATCGCTCCTAAGGGACCGGGACATACAGTAAGAAGCGAGTACCAGATTGGCAGAGGTGTTCCGTGTCTGGTTGCAGTTGCCCAGGACTACACAGGAAAGGCCCGCGACCTGGCTTTAGCATATTCCTTAGCTATCGGCGGTGCGAGAGCAGGCGTACTTCAGACTACTTTCCGCGAGGAGACAGAGACAGACCTCTTCGGAGAGCAGGCAGTTCTGTGCGGCGGTGTGACAGCCCTGATGAAGGCTGGATTTGAGACCCTGGTAGAGGCTGGATATGAGCCGGAGAG
>CAUCIO010000235.1 GCA_958442925.1 uncultured Clostridium sp.
GAAGGCTGGAGCTTTTCCCACTTCTCCTGCTCTTTGTAAGAGATACGTGGAAAAAGTTTTAGAAAAAGAGATATATAAAAAAGAGGAGTCTATCTTCCCTGCTCCAATGAAAGCTGCCGGAAAATAGACCCCTCTTTCTTAATATCAGGCTTTTGCCTCTTTTTCTTTTTTCTTTAGCTGATTGCTCAGATATTTAATAATATCCTTTCGTGTAACGATTCCAATAAAATTTTTCTGATCATCTAATACAGGAACAAAGTTCTGATTCATAGCTTTATCCAGCAGATCCTCCATATCAGAATCTGCAAATACCGGCTGGTTATCAAGTCTTCTGGGAACCTCTGTCACCTGAACCCGATCCAGCCCCTTAAATGTAAAATCATACTTATTCTTAATGCCCCAAAGCAACTCTCCCTCTGTAATGGTCCCTACATATCGTCCCTGGCGGCTGATAATCGGCATGGCCGCATACTTGTAGCTCTCCATCTTCTCGATAGCCTCATCCAGAGTATCGTCCTCATAGATTAAAGCCACATCGCTTTTAGGCGTTAAGAAAAATAAAATATTCATTCTGTAATTCTCTCCTTCTTCCAGTTCTGCAGGACACTTCCTGCATCAAATACACGCTAATATCCCAGAGCCTCGTTCACAAACACAATCTCTGCCTTCATGCCACGGGTAGGGCGCTCTAAAATCACCGTAGCCCGGCAGATACGGGATTCGCTACCGCAGTTAAAGCACTTCTCTCCTGTTTTGCTGCAGGGAGTATCTGCTTTAAGCCTTTTCGCATTCAGCGGAGCGGCCACATTCCTGGCTCTGAAGAGAGCGGCGCTTAGATCCTTTTCTATTTTATTCGCCCCTACTACAAAGTAAACCTTTTCAGGCCCGTACAGTGTCTGAGCGACACGGTTTCCCGTTCCGTCAATGTTTACCAGCTCTCCTGTCTCTGACACGCCGTTGGCGCTTGTTATGTAGATCTGCGCCTCTCTGGCCTTGGCAAGCGTCTGTGCTCCCGGTTCATTCCAGTGCCAGGTTACCTCATTCTCTTCTGAAAGAACATCAAAAAGTCTCATCTCCTGCAAAGTAACAGAACCGCCAAAAGCTACCTTCTGCCCCTTAATCCGGGACTTCAGATATTCTGACGCCTGTTCCCTTGTTTCGAAAAAGGAGGTTTCAAACTCATGTCTTTCAAAATTTTTCTTAAGAACTTCCTGATTCATCCTGTCATTCACGTCCCTTCTTTTATCCTCCTATGATCTTAACTTTTTCCTGGTAAGATGTCAACTGTAAAACAAAAGAAGGAGAGAATTTTTCCCGTTATTATTTTTCAAGAACTGTCAATTCATATGGTTTCATCACAAAGACTTCCGATTTCGGAGCCTTCTGCCGCTCCCTGTAATTTTCAAGCAGCAGTTTTCCGTTTATCCACTCTTTTCCAATGAGCACGGTCTGCTCTTCCTTTCCCAGATTGCAGAACACAGCTATTTTATCTGCTCCCAGCTCTCTTTCGTAAGCGAGCGTCATATCGTTTCCTGTCTCCAGGAAGGAAATGGTTCCCTCCGCAATTACCAGACGCTGCTTTCTCAGAGAAATGAGCATTTTATAGAAAGACAGAATGGAATCAGGATCTTCTTTCTGAAACTCTGCCGTGATCTCCTCCCTGAATGCGCCGGACAGAGAAAGCCACGGCTCTGCCTCTGAAATTGACGAAAAATATCTGAAAATGAACGCTGTGGATTACAACTGCGTCGCTGTGGTCAGCAGCCAGACCTTCAACAGCAGCGGCATTATGTTTGAGTACACCCAGTCCCGCCACCGGCCGGATTATTTCCGGTTTTACGATAACGCCGTAAGAAAAGGGTAAAACAAGGGAGAGGGAGAAGTTTTGCGCTCCATAAGCCGCTGAAACCTTCTCCCTCTGCTCCATCAGAAAATCCTCTGAAAGCCCCTTCTTTTATTCTTCCTCCGCTATTCCAGGTAGTCCAGGGCGTCTACGGGCTGTCCTCCCTGCTTTAACTCAAAGAATACGTTGTTTCCCTCTGTAGCATAATATTTCGTAGGCTCAGCCACATAGCCGATAATGTCTCCCTTACAGAGGTACTCTCCTTCCAGAGCTTTTACATCTTTCAGCTGTCCGCAGACGGCTGTGTACTCATTTCCCAGATCCATAACTACGTAATTACCTATCTCCTCGTTGGCTCCGCATTCAGTGACTCTCGCGTCAGCCGGAGCCTGGACGGGACTGCTTACATCGCTCTGGATAATCAGAGCCGGATTGCATTTGTACTGATCCAGCGTGGGAAAATAAATCGTTGCGTCCATACTGTAATCCAGAAGAATATTCCCTGTTACCGGCCAGGCCAGCTTATCTGCCTCTTTAAAATCAAGAGCCAGAGCTTTCGCGCCGGTTTTTGACGCAGCTTCGCTGTCCTCTGATCCGCTTGTCCCTGAATTTGGGGACTTTGGACGGTTTTCCCTGGAGTACTCGGCGTCAGAACTTCCCGCTACCTTAATGTCTTCTTTTTTCTCCTCTGTGTCCTGTTTTTCTTCTTTTTCCTCTGTATGCGGATCCTGTTCTACGATGTATCCGCCTGTCTCCGGAACCTCCAGATATGGATTTTCCTCCACCCTGTCGTTTCCCTGTCTAAATCTGACTGCGCCTGCTGCGGCAACAATAGTCAGCAGGCCTAGCACCATCATTCCAAGGAGAATTTTATCCTTGAACAACTGGTTCATTTTCTCTCTCACGTTTATCACCTCGGTAATATTCTTACCAAACCGAAGCGGCTTATTCAGAAATCAGTTCAATATTTTTATAATAATATTTCAGCAGTTCCTCCGCTGTATCCCCCTCTTTTGCCTTCTCATTAGCCCCCCACTGTTCAAAGCCATAGCCATGTCCTTCTCCCCGAACCAGACAGCGGATATTTCCCCCCTCCATCTCTTCAAAGGAAAAGGCCGCTGAT
>CAUCIO010000236.1 GCA_958442925.1 uncultured Clostridium sp.
CTCTCCTCTGCCTCAATGCCTGGAAAAGCTCCCGGCGTATCCACAAAGCAGATAATCGGACGGCCGAACTTCTCCGCCTGCTTCATCAGCCTCAGGGCCTTTCTGTATCCTTCAGGGTTTGGCATTCCGAAGTTTCTCTTCAGGTTATCCTTCGTACTCTTTCCCTTTTCCTGGGCAATCACCGTAACCGGCATACCATGCCAGGAGGCGATTCCCCCGATAATCGCTCCGTCATCTCCAAAATACCGATCTCCGTGAAGCTCAATAAAATTGTCAAACAGCTCCTCTACATAATCGCTGGAGATCAGCCTGTCCTCGCTTCTGGAGATGAGAACCGTATCCCAGGCGCTCAGCTGGCGGTTTGAAATATCCTCAAATTCTTTCTCAGAAGTGCGTTTAATTACACCGCTCTTTCTCTCAAAGGTCTTCTCCACAGCAGCCAGAAGCTCTGCTTCCTCCTCTTTTCCAAGAGATTCTCCATTGGAGAGAACCGGAAATCTGTGGCCTGCGCCGCCTGAACATGCTTCTTTTCCGGATGTGCCTGCCTGGGCCCTGCGTCCCTCTCCCTTATAGTTCCACTGATTTCTGCTGGAATGGAACCGAAGCAGGTAGGATAAGGTATCCTTCATTTCCGGACGCTCCACTATCAGATCCACAAAGCCGTGTTCCTGCTGGAATTCCGCCCTCTGGAAGCCTTCCGGAAGCTTCTGCCGGATAGTCTGCTCGATCACCCTCTGTCCGGCAAATCCAATCAGCGCCTTAGGCTCTGCGATAATAATATCTCCCAGCATGGCAAAGCTGGCTGTCACTCCTCCCGTGGTAGGCTCTGTCAAAACGCTGATATATAAAAGTCCCGCATCGCTGTGGCGTTTTATGGCAGCCGAAGTCTTCTCCATCTGCATCAGGGAGACAAGGCCTTCCTGCATCCTGGCTCCTCCGGAGCAGGCAAAAATAATGATTGGAAGTCTTAAAGCCGTAGCCCTCTCTACTGCTCTGGCAATCTTTTCACCTACATTATGGCTCATACTGCTCATAATGAAACGGGAATCACAGACAGCAACCGCTGTCTTCTGTCCGTGGATCGTTCCCCGGCCAGTTACAACCGCCTCATTCAGATTCGTCTTTTCCTGAACTGCCTGCACCTTCTTCTCATATCCAGGGAAATTTAAGGGATTGATAAACTCCATCTCCCTGTCCCACTCTTCAAAGGAACCGCTGTCAAGGGTCATCTCGATTCTTCTGTAGGCGTGGACGCGGAAGTAGCCGTCACACTTAGGACAGATGTAATAGTTATTTCTCACATCCTCTGTGTAGATCGGACGGCCGCACTTATTGCACTTGCGCCAGAGGCCCTGGGGAATATTCGGCTGTCCCTCATTTACAGCCTCTTCCCTCTCCTCAGGAGCCTTTTTATGTTTTGTATCAATCAAGGTATATGTCTTTTTAAACATATCTTTCAGCATATAACACTCTCCCTTTCCCCGAATCCTCACCTCTGCTCAGACTGTGCCGGACACTTAAGCCCAGCCAGAAGCATTTATGTCAAAAGTCTCCCCTACTTACAGTAGGACGGGAATTCCTTCGGAATAAAATCCGTGTCAATGCTTCCCTTCTGGTAAGCTTCGCTGTTTAAAATCTCATACTGGAAGTCCACATTTGTGTCGATTCCCTCTATGACTATCTCCCCAAGGGCGCTGCGCATCTTGGCCATGGCCCCGTCCCTGTCACTGTCATAGGAAATCAGCTTTAAAAGCATGGAATCATAGTTTGGAGGAACCTTATACCCATTGTAAATGTGGGTATCGATTCGGATTCCCTTGCCGCCTGGCAGATGCAGCTCTGTGATAGTTCCAGGGCTTGGCATGAAATGCTTCTCCGGGTTCTCCGCATTGATTCTGCACTCAATGGCATGTCCGCGGATTACCACGTCCTCCTGGGCAAAGCCAAGCGGCTCTCCCGCAGCAATCTTAATCTGCTCCTTAATCAGGTCAATGCCTGTCACAGCCTCAGTTACAGGATGCTCTACCTGGATTCTGGTGTTCATCTCCATAAAATAGAACTGTTTATGCTTGTCTAAGAGGAATTCAATGGTTCCGGCGTTGACGTATCCCACTGCCTTAGCTGCCTTCACTGCTGTCTCTCCCATAGCTTTTCTAAGCTCTGGTGAAATAGCCGATGACGGCGCTTCCTCTATCACCTTCTGGTGACGTCTCTGGATGGAACAGTCTCTCTCTCCCAGATGAACCACGTGGCCATGGCTGTCTGCCAGAATCTGGAACTCAATATGGCGGGGCTGCTCAATGTACTTCTCAATGTACATGGTGTCATCGGAAAAGCCTTTCACTGACTCCATCTGTGCCTGGTTAAAATTGGCTTCAAAGTCATCGACGCTTCTGGAAATCCTCATACCCTTTCCTCCGCCGCCTGAAGATGCCTTGATCATAACAGGGAAGCCGATATCCTCCGCCATTTTCAGGCCCTCTTCCGGTGTGTAAACCGGTTCCTTGCTTCCTGGCACAACGGGAACTCCCGCCTCCATCATGGTCTTTCTGGCCTCGGATTTATTGCCCATGCGATGAATAATCTCAGCAGACGGGCCGATAAAACGGATATTGCACTTCTCGCACAGATCCGCAAAGCGGGCATTTTCAGACAGGAAGCCGAATCCTGGATGAATGGCATCTGCTTTCATGGCCACTGTAGCGGAAATAATCCGCTCCATATCCAGATAGCTTTCACTGGAAGGAGCCGGACCAATGCAGATGGCCTCGTCCGCCAGAAGCGTGTGGAGAGAATCACGATCCGCCTCTGAATAGACAGCAACGGTTTTGATTCCCATTTCCCGGCAGGCCCGGATAATTCTCACCGCGATCTCACCGCGGTTTGCAATTAAAATCTTGTTAAACAAACTTGTCACCTATCCAATCATAAATGTCA
>CAUCIO010000237.1 GCA_958442925.1 uncultured Clostridium sp.
ACAAAACAGGATTTTCATTTACAAAGTGGGAGTCTTGTGTTACAAATGGGATTCTTGGGTTACTATTTACCCTTTCCACTTTGGTTCAAAATTATTTTTAATGATAAACATTAAAAAATTATTGCATTTCATAAAATAAAAGAGTATAATCAAGATATAAAACAAAAAAGCAAGACAAACATTACAAATGGAAGGAGTGAATGATATGAAGCGCGAAACATTGAAAAATCTCAGCCGCCAGTCTCTTCTGGAACTGCTCTCTGAGGAGAGCGGCCTTTGCTGTTCCTATTTAAAAGTGTTTCTTTTCCTAAATGCGGCAATCATTTTGATGTATGCAGCAATTTTTGTCAGTGTATTGGCTGTTCCTGGCTTTTATACAGAGGGAAACAATCTGGGAAGTTTTTTATCTCAGATTCTGGGAGGATTGTTTATTGTAGAAGATGGAACCAGCACACGTATCAGTTTTTTGATATTAAGTGTCTGTACAGTATCTAAAATCCTTCCTAATCTAATCACCTGCTATGTATTTCTGGCGCTGCTGCGTATATTCAGACAGATCAAGACAGGGGAGACTCCTTTTACGGAGCTTAGCTCCCATATGTGGAGAAATTGCTCACGCGTCTATGCAGTATTAGCTGTGCTGGCTTTTCTCAGCAGTTTTATATTTGGAATTGCCGGACTGGCTGCTCTGCTTCCCTATATGATGACCTATCTGTTTTTCCATGCTCTGGAACTTATTTTTCTCTACGGAGAAGGACTTCAGACGGAATCTGATGAAACCTTATAAACAGGCAGAATTTACATGAAAGGGGTTTACATGGCTATTATTCTTCGCCTTGACCGGGTAATGGCTGACAGAAAGATGTCTCTCAATGAGCTGTCGGAGCGGGTAGGCGTTTCCAATGTCAATTTGTCAAAAATTAAAACAGGAAAAATCAGCGCTATCCGCTTTTCCACACTCAATGCTATCTGCGAAGCTTTAAACTGTCAGCCAGGAGATATTTTAGAGTATATTCCGGATAAAGATACTCAAATCTAATTTTAACTCTTTTTCAGCAGTTCACAGACAATAGCGGAAAATGACACAACTCCTTTTACAAGAACTTCCTCATCCACATCAAACCGCACTGTATGCTGAGGAGAAGCCATTTTTGTCATAGTCCTCATATAGACAGCCTGGCCGCCCTGCTCCTGTACCCGGTTCATCATAAAACCGATATCCTCACTGCCCCAGTTCTTTGCGTTTGGGTTGCTGCTGACCCGATACTGGGGCAGGTGATTTCTGATCAGATTTGAAATTCGTTCAATCAATTCCTGACTGCTTTTCTGGGAGGGAGCCCTGCCCATCAGCTTCATTTCACAGCTGCATTCCTCCATGGCTGCTGCCGCCTGGCAGATTTCCTTTGCCCTCCGGTCCATGTACTGGTTAATTTCATCTGTTTCTCCACGAACCTCCATAGAAATCATGGCCTCGTCCGCTACCACGTTGCTGTTGCTGCCCCCTTGAATTACGCCTACATTGACTCGGCTGATGCCCTGACTGTGGCGGGCAATGCCTGACAGACCTACTGTGGCATGAGCTGCAGCCAGCACGGCATTTTTTCCCTCCTCCGGAAAGCCTCCGGCGTGAGCTGCCTGTCCGTGAAAGAAGACGTTATATTTGCAGGTAGCCAGGGATCCATAAGTTCCAGGAGTAATATCCCCGTCGTCTTCCTTATCATCAGGCGCCACGTGAGTTCCGGCAAAATAGTTTACCCCGTCCAGATGGCCATTCTCTACCATAGCATAAGCGCCTTTCGTCCCCTCCTCCCCAGGCTGAAACAGGAATTTTACAGTGCCGTGCAGCTGATCCTTCAGTTCAGACAGAATCTTTGCAGTTCCAAGACCGATTGCTGCATGGCAGTCATGGCCGCAGGCATGCATCATCCCTGGATTTTGAGAGGAAAAGCCCTCGCGGAAAGGACGGTGTTCCAGATCCCTGGCTTCCTCCATGGGAAGGGCATCAATATCAAAACGCAGGGCAACAGTCGGCCCCTGGCCGCAGTGAAGTACTCCCACAACTCCCGTATATCCCTGCCCTATTTCCTCCGTCAGAAACATTTCAGGAGCTCCCTGTTTTCTGGCCTGCCTGAAATGACAGTCTAGTATGTCCTGATCCGGCACACCTATTCTGGCCCCTTCTTTGCATACCTCCTTTCCGGTAAGCACTTCCATACCGAGGTTTGTTAAATATTCTGCGATTTTAGTAGAAGTTCGCATTTCCAGCCATCCAGTTTCCGGATATTTATGAAAATCTCTTCTGATTCGGACCAGTTCATCCCTTTCCTCCTCTGCCATAGCCGAGATTTTTCTGTATAGATCCTCATTTTCATGCCTCTGCCCATTCTGTGTTTTTTCCATCTCTGTCTTCTCCTTTAAAATCAACGTTTATAGTAATTGAAACCATTTGAATATTCCTGTTTTTTAGTATACTATAAAAACGATGGCTTTCAATTATAAATTTAACGTGAGGATAAATAAAATGGTAAAAAGAACTCAGACACCTAAAAAGATTTTAATTATCGGCTCTACCTGCGTAGATATTATAATCAATATCGATCACCTGCCAGAGACAGAGGAAGACATCCATCCTTTCAGCCAGTCCATGGCTTTGGGAGGCTGTGCCTACAACGCAGCCAGTATCATCCGCCTGTTTGGAGCGCCCCACACCTTTATTTCACCTGTAGGAACTGGCGTTTATGGAGATTATGTGAAAAAAGAACTGAAAAGAAAGGGATTCCCTCTGCTGGCCGAAGTCCCGGATCGGGAGAACGGATGCTGCTACTGCCTGGTGGAGAAAAGCGGAGAAAGAACCTTTATGTCCCTCCACGGAGCTGAATATACTTTCTCCAGAAAATGGATGGAGCCCTTT
>CAUCIO010000238.1 GCA_958442925.1 uncultured Clostridium sp.
GACTGTGGCGCTGTGGTGCACTAAGGCAGGGTGGAACGTATTCTGGATTTTCTTTGCTCTGATTTGCGGAAGCTTTGGCCTCTTCAGCCTGTTTTGCCTGGGAGTGCTGGCAGTCCTGCTGTTTCAGTGGTATCCTCTGGCCGGAGCAGCCATTGGAGCTCTGGGAGTGAATCTAAGCCTGTTTTCAGCGGCTGGTCTGGGTCTGACATTTCTATGGAGACGGAATCGAAACAAGGAGGAAATTCCTGACAGGCAGGAAGAGGAGGACAGATACTATGCGTAGAATACAGAAAATTTTGCTGGGAACATTTCTGGCCGGAGTGCTGGTAAGCGGTATCGGAGCAGGAGCTGCGATTGGAGAATATTCTTCCTTCACCTATCTGGGGGAGCGTGTTCTGGGGCAGGAAAATATGATAAAGACAAATCTTGATTATGAGTTTTCACCGGAAAAGGGGGCAGTACAGATTTTTCCCAGCCAGTACAGCTACTATGTGCAGGATGTACTGGAGCTTTTGGAGGATCCATCGGTTCCGGAGGGAACAGTGCGGTTTGAAATTACCTGTAATCCAGATTTGGCAGAACCATTTCTTCGCTTTACAGAGTTTGAGGAGGACATTTTTGAAGAGGAAGGCTCTGTAAAAGATACTCAGGAGACAGAGCAGAAACCGTCTGTTCAGGGAAGTCTGGTTCTGAACTGGAGAAGCTATACAGACTTTCCTATCTGGATGGAGGCCAAGGATCAGATCATTGAGGATTTGAAAAACAAGAGCTTTGCCAGCTATCGGCTGGAAGCAGTAAGAGATATTACTGTAAAGGTTAATCCCGCTTCCAGAGCATTTATTCTGTTTGAAGATTAGAATCATGGGAATCGGCATGGATTCCCTGGAGACACTATTGACAAATCCTGACAAATATTGCAAACTATAATAAGTGGTTTTTAAAACCAGATAACAGGTTGGAGGGATTTGAAGTGGTGGAGATAATAACAGATTCTTCTGTATTATATACAGAGGAAGAGGCAAAGACGGCAGGGTTTGAGGCAATTCCCCTGTGTGTAAACATCGGGGATATGGAAGGCAGAGATTTACAGATCGATATGGAAGAATTTTATCGGCGTATCGGAGAGGGACAGGTGCCACGTTCCTCCCAGCCGCCGATTGGAGACGTGGTGGAGGCCTATGAGCGCTATCCGGAAGCAGATATTTTAAATATTGCCATTGCAGACGGTCTTTCAGGCACTTATCAGGGGGCCTGCAGCGCTAAGGGAATGGTTGAGAATGGAGACAGAATCACAGTCTTTAACAGCAGGACCCTGTGCGGCCCACACCGGTATATGGTGGAGACGGTTCAGAGAATGAAAGAAGAGGGAAAAAGCCTTGCACAGATGATTCAGTGGCTGGAGCAGGCGGCTGCCCGCACAGAATCGTTCCTGATTCCCCAGGATTTTTCTTTCCTGAGACGGGGAGGCCGGCTGACGCCAGTGGCTGCGGCTCTGGGCTCTGTGCTGCGGCTTAAGCCAGTGATGAAGCTGACAGAGGATGGAAAGCGGATTGACAAGTGTTTTGTAAAGCGAACCATGTCCGCAGCGGTAAACGGGATTATTGCTCACATGAAAAAGGCAGGAGTCTGTGAACGGCATATCGCCTATGTGGTTCATGCTGCCGCCCTTCAGGAGGCAGAAAAGGTTCGGGAGATGCTTAGCCAGGCTTTTGCCGGGCTGGAAATCCATATCATGGATCTGAGTCCTGTATTTGTGGCCCAGGGAGGGCCAGGCTGCATTGCCATCCAGTATATTGAGCGGTAAAAACAGAGAAGCAGAGCAGAAAAGAGGTGTTCCATGAAACGATTCAGCAAAAAGGAGATTTTTTCCATTCCCAATCTGATGGGATACTTTCGCATTTTAATGATTCCTGTGTTCTGTTATTTATACATAGGAAAGAAGATGTATCTGGAGGCCTCGTCAGTGGTGCTGCTGTCCAGTCTTACCGATCTGTTTGATGGGAAGATAGCCAGAAAATTCAATATGGTTACAGAGCTTGGAAAACTTCTGGATCCAGTGGCGGACAAGATGACTCACGGTGCGCTGGCTCTGTGCCTGGCGGTCCGTTATCCGCTTATGTGGGTGCTGATCCTTCTTCTGATTGTAAAGGAAGGGTATATGGCAGTCATGGGAGCTGTGCTCCTGAAAAAGGGGAAAAAGCTGAACGGAGCCATGTGGTTTGGAAAGGTGTGTACAGCTGTCCTTTTTGCAGGACTTCTGACGCTGTTTTTATTCCCTCATCTGCCTCTTTTCTGGGTAAACAGTCTGATTCTCGTTATGATGGCAGTGATGATCTTCGCTCTTTTAAACTATATTCCTGTATTCAGGCAGATGAAACAGGAGGCAGACAGGCAGAGTGGAGAATAACTGGTTTCACAGGATGAGGAGCTGGCTGCATTTACCGACTTCTTTATGAATCGTTTTGCCACAAAGTAAGGTAAAAGATGCCTGTTGGACAAAAACAATGCGGAGGTTTAATAGCCCCCGCATTGTTTTTGTCTATGATGAATAAAAAATTTCCAGAATTCAGAGGAGAAAGCCGGGAAAACCTGCAGAAAATTCTGCAAAACAGGATTGAGGAAAGATGTGATTCGTGGTAGGATACGAGAAGAAAAGCTTAAGAAGGATGATGTGCGGAAGAAGCCGCAGGAGGAAAGAACATGTTTGCAGATTACCATGTCCATTCTGATTTCAGCTGGGATTGTCAGACTTCTATGGAGACCCAGGTAAAGGCGGCCATAGAAGCTGGAATTGAGGAGCTGTGCTTTACAGATCACGCAGACTACGGAGTGAGAAACGAGGCGGGAAGATTTCCATATAGGGATATTAAGGCGGAGCTGGAGCGCCTTCAGGAATTTTATGGAGGGCAGA
>CAUCIO010000239.1 GCA_958442925.1 uncultured Clostridium sp.
AACTACGTCGCACAGGGAGCTTCCCCGCACGTTTACGTGCATGCCCAGACGGAGCTTCTCCCGGACCTCCGCCGCGCTCTGGCTCTCGTGATCGCTTTCCGGACCACCCAGGCGGTAGGCGCACAGCTCCTTTCCTGTGACAGTGGGAGCGTGTCCCTGGAGAAAGGCATTCTTTTTAAGGCCCTCGTCAATAATGGAGTGCATTCTGGGGCTGTCCTTGTAAACGCCTACAAAGTCCATGATCTCGGCGATGCCGATAACGCCTTCTTTTTCCAAAAGGGTGCGGATTTCAGGAGCTTCAAAGGAGGCGCCGCTGCTTTCAAGACCAGGAACTGCCGGTACGCAGGAAGGAGCCAGAACATACTGGCGGAGCGCAGATTTCTTCGCATTTTCCAGCATAAATTCTACGCCCTCAATGCCCATGACATTTCCGATTTCATGGGGATCTGTGCAGATCGTAGTAGTTCCCCAGGGGAGAATGGCCCGGCTTACCTGCTCTGGGATCATCATGGTGCTCTCTACGTGCATGTGGACGTCAATGAAACCTGGAATCAGATAAGCGCCTCTTCCGTCGCAGATCTCTTTGGAGGGGCAGATTGTGTCCTGCCCCTCCTCACGGACGCGGACTACAATGCCGTCCAGGATATCCACCTGAGCCGGATAGATCTCTCCGGTAAAAATATTCAGATAAAGGACATTGGAAACTGTCAGATCGCAGGGGATCTCCTGCAGGGCTGCTTTCATCAGACGGGAACGATCCTTTTCTTTTTTTGCGTACATAATGCCTCCTTTTAATTATTAGCATATCTTATAAAAATAAATAAAATGCAGTGATAAGTAAAATGATTTTTATCTCATTTTTATCATCATAGAAAAAAATAAATCTATTGTCAATGTATTTGTATAAGATTTAAAAAGTTTATTGACATATATGAAAAAAAGGTGTAGGTTAACAGGTGGGAAATATAAGGGAAGGTGGAATGCAGCGGGCGGGATAGAAAAATGAGCCTGTCGCTTATTTATTAGCGGAGCGAATAAATATACCAGGGAGGATGAAAATGGAAAAGTTTTTTAAACTGCAGGAGAGAAATACCGATGTGAAGACGGAAATTCTTGCAGGAATTACTACGTTTATGACTATGGCCTATGTGCTGGCTGTACAGCCCTCAGCGATTGTCGGATTCGGGGAGGCTGCCAGCCTGACTGATTCCAACGGTTATGTGATCAGTAAGTCGGCGATCCTTATTATGTGCGCCCTTGTCAGTGGCGTCATTACAATTTTTATGGGACTTTATGCGAATTTCCCATTTGCGCTTTCTACAGGAATGGGAACGAATTTTCTGTTAGGCGCACTTTTGCAGGACGGAAGTCTTTCCTTTGGCTCTATTATGAGCATTATCCTTATTTCAGGAATTATTTTCCTGGTGCTGACGATTTTCGGAATCAGGGATATGATAGTAAAGATGATCCCCAAAAATATTAAGGTGGCTATCTCCGCGTCTATTGGATTTTTTGTAGCTTATCTGGGATTTAAAAATACAGGAATCGGAACCTTCACAGATGGAATTGCCATGGGAGACTTTACAGACCCGAAGGTGCTTCTGGCTATTGCCGGACTGCTTTTAATCTCTATTTTAACAGCGTACAACGTGCGGGGGGCAATTCTTATTGGAATTATTGCAATTACTATTGCAGGCATCCCGTTCGGAGTTACAAAGCTTCCAGAGCATTTCTTTGAGATTCCTGATATGGCGAATCTGGGAAATGTGTGCTTTAATTTTGACTTTAAGCATCTGCTGACAGCGGATACAGTGATATGGGTGTTTGTGGCGTTCTTCGGCGATTTTTTCTCCACTCTGGGAACCGTTCTGGGTGTGGCCGGAAAAGCTAAAATGTTGGATGAGGACGGAAATCTGCCTGGCATCGAGAAACCTTTCCTGGTAGACGCTGTTGGAACCTGCGTGGGGGCTGTGACAGGATGTACGACAATTACCACTTTTGTAGAGTCCACTTCCGGCGTAGAGGCAGGAGGACGTACCGGTCTCACGGCAGTGACAACAGGAATCATTTTCCTGATTACAATTTTTGCGGCCCCGCTGTTTGTCATTATTCCAGACGCAGCTACAGGCCCGGCTCTGATTTTTGTAGGATTTCTGATGATCAGCGGCTTTTCTGAAATTGACTTTTCTAATTTTGACGATGCTTTTGGCCCGTTCATTATGATTGTATTCGGAACTTATACTGCAAACATTGCCACAGGCATTGCAGCAGGAATCCTGGCCCATGTAGGAATCAAGGCGGCTACCAGAAAGTGGAAGGAGATTCATCCAGGGCTCTATATTCTGTGCATTCCTCTGATTCTGTATTTTATTTATAATTAGGATATAAAAAGGATCCTCTTTCCCGTCGGTATCTGAGATGGGAAAGGGGATCCTTTTGTACTGCAGGAACAGGTGATAGATTTCCAGGATTTCAGTCTGTGACAGAGTGTTTCAGCCATTTTCCACTTCTGAACCGGTGGATGAAGAACAGACCGCGGACAGTCCAGTCAGTAAACATGCCGATCCAGACTGCTATGGGGCCGAAGCCGCAGGAGCGAATCAGACAGATGCAAAGGCTGACACGGCAGATCCACATGGACAGGCAGGAAAGAACCATGGAAAATTTCACATCGCCGGCTGCTCTCAGCCCATAACCAGGGATGAAGGCAGCTGTCCATACCAAAGGCTTTACAATGGTAATCCATCCCACCATGAACAGACAGAGAGAAGCGCTTTCCTGTGTAAGTCCCGCCATTCTGGTAACTGGATCTGCCAGCAGGAAAATGAGAATACAGCTTCCAAAAACGGCAAACTCAGCCGCCAGG
>CAUCIO010000240.1 GCA_958442925.1 uncultured Clostridium sp.
AACCAGAACTGTCTCTACTGCCACAATCCGGAGACCATCCATATGTGCAAAAACTGCGGGGCATGTGTAAACACATGTCCCGCAGGCGCGCTTATGATGGAAAACGGAAGGGTCTCCTATGATTATTCAAAATGCTGTAACTGCGATACCTGCTTAAAAACTTGTCAGTTTGACGCCTCCCCCAAAATACGAAACATGACAGCCGGACAGCTGTATGAGGAAATACGCGGCTTTTTTCCCTTCGTAAACGGCATCACTACCTCAGGCGGAGAATGCAGCCTCTATCTTGATTTTCTAAAAGAATTCTACACCCTGGTTCAGGCAGCCGGAAAAACTACGTTTATGGACACCAATGGCCAGATTCCCTTGTGGGAGAGAGAGGATGTGCTTAACGTTACCGACAAAACCATGATTGATCTCAAGGCCGGAAGCGAAGAAGACCACCTGTTCCTTACCGGAAAAGGGCTTTCTGTTGTAACAGAGAATATCCGCCGTATGGCTGCCATGGATAAGCTCTATGAAATCAGAACCGTAGTCGTTCCAGATGCAGTAGATAACCTGAAAACGGTGAAGCTCGGAAGCAATCTGATTGCAAATTATCCCAATGTGCGGTATAAATTAATTAAGTTCCGGCACTATGGCGTCCGCGAAAATTTTTCATCCACGAGAGAACCTGACGATGCCTATATGGCTCTTCTTCGGGATACAGCGCTGAAGGCCGGAGTCAGAGACGTTTTGATTGTTTAACAGACTCTATGACTGGATGATAGGGAGGATAAGATGAATCTGCGGGAGCTATGGAAGAAATATGACTCTTACAATCAGTTTAATGTTTCAGTTCTGCCGGAGGAAATAAAAACTCAGGGAGTCCAGCTTGTTTATCCAACAGGCTCTGTTATCATCAGCCTGGGAGATTTTCCTGACTATGTATATTTTATACAATCCGGTTCTGCCATCGGAACCAGGGATTACCACGATGGAAATAATTATTTCTATTTCCGCATTACCAGTGAAAACGGTTCTGTCGGCCTTTTAGAGGTACTGGCCCGAAAAGATCGAAGTGTTGCCACTGTGGTCGCTGAGACACAGGTTACAGCCCTGCGCATCAGCTCATCCATTATTTATGAATACTTAATGAAAAACGTAGATATGCTGTACCGGTGTACCTATATTGTGGCCAATGATCTGTATCAGCGTTCCGGCAATGATGGAATCCTCTATTATCAAAAAGGAATTGACCGGGTGCGGTATTATCTGGTGCAGCACTATACCAGACATGCCTCATCAGGACAGCCTCTGATCGTTCAGACAGATTACCAGACCATTGCCAGCAATATCGGTGTCAGTGTCCGCACAGTTGTAAGAAGCGTCAGCCGGTTAAAGGAATTATCAGAAATTTCTGTTTGTAAGAAAAAGATTGTAATTTCTAAACAGCAGCACGAACGAATGCAGGCGGCAATCCGTCCTCTGATTCCTTCTGAAGCTCTGGAGATTTCATTTTAACAGCTTTGTATCATTTGCAGCAAAGGAGTATGATAAACGTGAATAGGAACAACAACATCCATGAACTGACCGAACAGTTTCCGCTCATCCGCCCAATGTCCCAGGGAAAAGAGATTTTCTGGAACAATGATCAGCTGACTGATGCAGATTCTGCTTTAAAAAAGCTGCCTTTTTCGGCGTCTGATATAGAAGATGCAGAAGAAAGATGGCTGCGGTTTGCACCTTTTATCAAAAAGGCTTTTCCTGAGACAGAAGCAGCAGACGGCATGATAGAGTCTCCCCTGATCGAGATTCCGTCCATGAAGAATACTCTGAATGATTCCTTTCACGCCAGTCTGAAAGGCCGCCTTCTGCTTAAAATGGACAGCCATCTGGCGGCGGCAGGCTCTGTAAAGGCAAGAGGCGGTATTTATGAAATTCTCAAGCACTCGGAAGAACTGGCTCTTTCTGAAGGTATGATCCGTCCCGGTGAAAGCTATGAGGCTTTCTGCCGCCCGGAGTTTAAAAAATTTTTCAGCCAGTACTCTGTTCATGCCGGTTCCACCGGAAACCTGGGACTGTCCATTGGAATTATCAGTGCGGCTTTAGGCTATCATGTAACCATACATATGTCTATGGATGCAAAGGAATGGAAAAAGAAACTGCTCCGGGAAAAAGGAGTCCATGTCATTGAGTATGCTTCCGACTACAGTGAAGCTGTGAAAGCCGGACGCGCCCAGGCCGAAGAAGATCCCATGAGTTATTTTGTGGATGATGAAAACTCTGACAGCCTGTTTTTAGGCTATGCCACCGCTGCCAGACGTCTGAAGCAGCAGCTGGATGCCATGGATATTATTGTAGATCGTTCCCATCCTCTGTTTGTTTACCTGCCCTGCGGCGTAGGAGGCGCTCCAGGAGGCATTACCTTCGGTCTGAAGCAGATCTTTGGTGATTTTGTCTACTGTTTCTTTGCAGAGCCTGTACAGGCCCCCTGTATGGCTCTGGGCGTTATGACAGGACTTCATGACAGAATCTGTGTCCAGGATATCGGCCTTTCCGGCCTTACGGATGCAGACGGCCTGGCAGTAGGGCGTCCTTCTAAATTTGTCGGTAAACAGATTGCTTCCCTGTTAGCCGGGGAATTTACTGTCACAGACGAACATTTATACCGCTATCTGCGCGCCTTCATGGATACAGAAGGCATGTTTATTGAACCAAGCTCCTGTGCCGCTTTTCAGGGCCCGGCAGTCCTCTGTTCCAGCCCGGAGGGACGGCAGTTTCTGGCAGCTCACGGCCTGGAACAGAATATGGAACAGGCGGTTCACATTGCATGGGCAACCGGCGGAAGTCTGGTGCCGGAAGAAATCAGAA
>CAUCIO010000241.1 GCA_958442925.1 uncultured Clostridium sp.
GGAAAGCTCGATAACAGTCTCACAGAGATCTGCAAGGAACTTACCTTCAATACCCAGCTTTCTGCCATGGCGGGCCGCACGTCTTAACAGTCTTCTGAGCACATAACCCCGTCCCTCGTTGGAAGGCATAATTCCATCTGAGATCATGAATGTGCAGGATTTAATATGGTCTGTCACAATACGCAGAGATACGTCTGTCTCATGATCCTTCTGATATTCTTTTCCTGCCAGAGCGCATACTCTGTCAAGAAGAGCCTTATTTGTGTCAATGGTAAAGAGAGAATCCACATCCTGCACAATGACAGCCAGACGTTCCAGTCCCATACCTGTATCGATATTTTTGTGCTCCAGCTCTGTGTAGTTGCCATGTCCGTCATTGTTAAACTGAGAGAACACATTGTTCCATACCTCAATGTAACGGTCACACTCACAGCCTACTGTACATCCTGGCTTTCCGCAGCCATACTTCTCGCCGCGGTCATAGTAAATCTCAGAACATGGGCCGCAGGGTCCTGCGCCGTGCTCCCAGAAATTATCCTCTCTGCCGAAGCGGAAAATACGCTCTGCCGGGATTCCCATTTCTTTATTCCAGATCTCGAATGCCTCATCGTCATTTTCAAAAATAGACGGATACAGACGATCCGGATCCAGTCCTACTACTTCTGTTAAAAACTCCCAGGACCAGTGAATCGCTTCTGTCTTGAAGTAATCTCCAAAGGAAAAGTTTCCAAGCATCTCAAAAAATGTACCATGGCGGGCTGTCTTTCCAATATTTTCAATATCGCCGGTACGGATACATTTCTGGCATGTGGTTACACGATTTCTCGGCGGAATTTCCTGGCCTGTAAAGTATGGCTTTAAAGGCGCCATACCGGAATTAATAAGCAGCAAGCTGTTATCATTATGCGGAACCAGAGAAAAGCTCTTCATCGCCAGATGTCCCTTGCTCTCAAAAAATTCAAGGAACATCTTTCTCAGTTCGTTTACACCGTATTTTTTCACGTTGTTTCCTCCTGCCTTACATAAAGTAAGTAATATTTTTATTCATTCGTATATCCTATCACAGGAATATGTGATTTTCAAGGTTTTAACAGGGAAAAGGCGAAGAAAATCTCCGCCTTTTTCTGTCTGCTTATTTTATTTTTCCTCTGAAATTTCCTCCTGAGGCAGATAGCTGCCGTAATCTTCCAGAAGTTCATAGGCCCTGTCTTTTGTAGACTGCGCCAGGGAGGCGGTATGTTCCAGGCCTTCTAATGTGCCTCCGCTGTACCGGGAAGAAACCTTCTTGGCATCTGCATCGCGCTTTTTAATCCACGCTTTCTCTTCCTGCCGCAGTTCTTCAGCCACTGTCTCATCCATATTTTCAATGATATCCTGATAAATCCGGTTCAGCAGATCATCCCAGATTTTCAGCTCATAGTCTGCCAGGTTCAGGTAGGACCAGGTGCTGGTATCCGTTTCAGAACTCTTAAGTTTTTTTATGGAAGCTGCCGCGCTGTCAAGCTCCCTTTGATAATCCTGAGCAGTTATCTGCCCTGCCTTTTCAGTCTCTGTCCCTGCCTGTCCCACAGTCTCTGACGCCGGGGAAACCAAAACTCCAATCGCCTCTTCCCCGCTGTCATTTTGAGATTCCTGCACAGGAGCTTTCGTTTCTGATGGCGTCTCAGCTATGCTTTCACTGTCTTCCAAACAGTTTTCAGCTGCGCCGCTCTCTCCTGGAGCAGCCTGCGGAAGGGAAAAAGCCTTCGCTGCAGGTGCGTCGAGAACTGTCTCCTTGTCCTCCTCTGTCTCTGGTATAACCGCAGCACTTCTGTCCGCAGCTTCCTTTCCCCTGCCTGCTGCGCCCTCAGGGTATTCCGGCTCGATACGGGGGGATGTAGCAGAACCGGTTTGATTCTCTTTTTGCAGTTTATGTTCCTCTGTCGCTGCATATTCCTGTACATCCGCTCTCTGTGCGGAACCAGAGACAAGGCGCCTCACCTGGACTGTCACCAGCATTCCCAATATGCAGATAAAACATATGGCGAAAATGAATTCCCTCTTTTTCAAACTGACCCATCCTTTAGTGTGTTTCTGATATGTTCAATATTATAGCAATACCATACCATACTTTTGGGTGAAAAGAAAGCAACAGAAGAAAGACGTAATATTTTGTAAGGTAACCTTAATATTTTTTATTTTTGCTGGATTTTCAACCACTAAACCCCTGGATCCTCCAATAGATTATCTCCGTCCGCCGCAGATGTAGCCAGAAAATCGCAGCGTTCATTTTCCGGATGACCATTGTGCCCTTTAACCCAGATAAACGCAATCTGGTGAGATTTTGCAGCTTCCAGCAGACGTTTCCACAGATCCACATTCTTCACCGGTTCATTTTTCCCCCGCTTCCAGCCTTTCTTAATCCACCCTTCCAGCCAATGCTTGTTAAAAGCGTCTACCAGGTATTTGGAATCAGAGTACAGCTCTACCTGGCAAGGGCGGTTTAACGCCTCCAGACCTGCAATAGCTGCCATCAGCTCCATCCTGTTATTAGTAGTTCGCTTATAGCCGGCTGACAGCTCTTTCACATGAAGCTGTCCCTTTCCATCTGTGTAATGAAGCACGGTTCCAAAACCGCCGGGACCGTCCGGATTTCCCCTGGCCGCCCCGTCTGTGTAAATCTCTACTTTCAACTGTCTGTCTCCTTTATGTGTATTCTGTTACCGATCCCATTTATCGCAGAGGGAATTAATCTGATCGGCAAATTTAGCCAGGTCCTTATTGGCCCCTCCCTCATTATGCATTACTACCCGGCGCAGGCGATCCACTGCTGCCAGAAGTCTTGCGAAAACTCCGGTAGCTCTC
>CAUCIO010000242.1 GCA_958442925.1 uncultured Clostridium sp.
TGACCTGGGGGTTCCGGGACAGGGAGGAACTGGCAGCTTTTCACCCCAGATATCTGGCAGACCACCCGTCTCAGGTAGAGGAGATATTGTCGCATGATTAGAGATGTGAAGACAGGGGCAAAACAGGCGGCATGGACTGCAGCAGGAGTCTTTCTGGCTTTTTTGACAGGCTGCTCTCACGCAGAGAACAGTATGGAAAAGCCCCAGGACGACGGGACGCTGAAAATAGTAACGACAGTGTTTCCCTACTATGATTTTACCAGGCAGATTGCAGGTTCTCTTTTAGACTCTGGGGAAGCGGAGCTTACGCTGATTGTTCCGGCCGGTATGGACAGCCACTCTTTCGAGCCGACACCGGCTGACATAATTGAACTTCAAAGCGCAGATATCATTATCTGTAATGGAGGAGCCATGGAACACTGGTTTCAGAAGGTTTCGGATTCTCTGAATCTGGACAGCCAGCGTGTGATCACCATGATGGACTATGTGGACACAGTGGAGGAAGAGATTGTGGAAGGCATGGAGGCGGAAGCCCATGATCATTCAGAGGATCATGTCCATGAGGCAGGTGAAGAGCTGGAAGAGAGAGGCCTCTATGACGATGGGCATGAGGAGGAAATAGAGTACGATGAACATATCTGGACTTCTCCTGTCAATGCCATGAAGCTTTCCCAGGTGATTGCAGATACACTGTGCCAGGCAGATCCGTCTCACGAAAGCATGTATATGGAAAATTTGTCTTCGTATGAGAGCAGGCTTTCAGAGCTTGATCAGACTTTCAGGGAGATTGTAGAACAGGCAGACGGAAGACTGGCAGTATTTGGAGATAAATTTCCGCTCAGGTATTTCTTTGACGAGTATGGGCTGGAATACAGGGCGGCATTTACCGGCTGCAGTACAGATACGGAGCCCAGCGCTAAAACCATTGCTTACCTGATCGATAAGGTTCGGGAATTTCAGATTCCGGCAGTTTACTATTTAGAGCTTTCCAGTCACCGGGTGGCTGAGATTATCGGGGAGGAGACAGGGGCCAAACCACTTTTATTCCATTCCTGCCATAATGTGACAAGGCGGGAATTTGATTCAGGCGTCACCTATCTGGAGCTGATGGAGCAGAACGCCGTAAATTTAAGAAAAGGATTAGATAAATGGGAATATTATTAAAATGTGAACACGCAGATTTTGGATATGAAAACCAGGACGCTGTGGTGGACGCAAATCTGGAGGTAAATACAGGAGATTACATCTGCATTGTAGGAGAAAACGGTTCTGGAAAAAGTACCCTGATGAAGGGTATTTTAGGACTCTTAAAGCCCACTGCCGGGAAAATTACTGTGTCTGAGGAACTTAAAAAAGCCGGAATCGGATATCTTCCCCAGCAGACGGCGGCTCAGAAAGACTTTCCGGCTACAGTGAGAGAGGTGGTGCTTTCCGGCTGTCTGGGAAAGCGGGGAAACCGTCCTTTTTATTCTAAAAAGGAGAGAGAGCTGGCTGACTATAATATGAACCGCCTGGGAATTACAGATTTGAGAAAGCAGTGCTACAGAGAACTTTCAGGAGGGCAGCAGCAGAGAACATTAATTGCCAGAGCCCTCTGCGCCACAGATAAACTTCTGGTGCTGGACGAGCCTATTACAGGTCTGGATCCGTCTGCCATTCAGGATTTTTATCATATGATCAGGAAACTCAACAGGGAGGAGCAGGTGGCGGTTCTCATGGTATCCCACGATATTCAGAATATTGTCCATCAGGCAGATAAAATTCTCCATCTGAAAAGAGAGACCCTGTTTTACGGATCTGTGTCAGACTATATAAAAAGCAGGGTGGGAAAAGGATTTTTAGGAGGTGAGGCAGAATGAGTACAGTGACAGAAATGCTTTCGTATCCGTTTATGGTGCGTGCGCTTATTGGAGGTATTCTTGTGTCCCTGTGCGCGTCTCTTCTGGGAGTCAGCCTTGTATTAAAGCGCTATTCCATGATTGGAGACGGCCTTTCTCACGTATCCTTTGGAGCGCTTTCCGTCGCTTTGGCAGTAGGCTGGTCACCTCTCAAGGTGTCGATTCCGGTGGTGGTATTAGCAGCATTTTTTCTGCTTCGGATTACAGAGCGGGGACAGATTAAAAGCGATGCAGCCATTGCCATGATTTCAGCCAGCGCTCTGGCTGTGGGAATTATTGTTACATCTATGACGACCGGCATGACGACAGACGTGAGCAGCTATATGTTTGGAAGTATTCTGGCCATGAGCAGAGAAGACGTGGAATTTTCGGCTGTGCTTTCCGCAGTGGTATTGTTTTTGTTCTTGTTTTGCTATAATAAGGTATTTGCCGTGACATTCGATGAAAACTTCGCCAAGGCCACGGGAGTCAGGGTAGGGCTCTATAACGTGCTGATAGCCGTCCTGACGGCTGTGACTATCGTACTGGGAATGAGGATGATGGGAGCCATGCTGATCTCAAGCCTGATTATTTTCCCGGCTTTAACCTCCATGCGGGTTTTTAAAAGCTTTCACGGGGTAGTTGTATCGTCTGGAATCCTCTCCATCGTCTGCTTCTTCGTTGGAATGGTGATTTCCTACCGCTATTCCACGCCTGCCGGAGCCAGTGTGGTGGTGGTGAACCTGGGCTGCTTCCTTTTGTTTTCAGCTGTGCAGATGATCCGCCAGCTGATTAAAAAGTAAAAGGCATTCAGTTCTGCTTTGATGTGTATGATTAAATCTTCTTCAAACTGGTTGTTTATCCTGGCTGTTAATGGTAAAATAAGACAGAAATAACAAAAGGGGAAGCAGTTATGAAAAAGAAATACTCTATTTATCTTGGCATAATTATGCTT
>CAUCIO010000243.1 GCA_958442925.1 uncultured Clostridium sp.
GAGGCCCAAATAGATGAAAACGGAGCTGTAGCATATGATGAAAATGGAAATCCAGTGCCTGATACTTCAAAAAAAATAGATACCTGGATCACAGATGACGCTACTGATTATACAGATACCATCGACCTGAAAAATTACCCAAACGCAGGCAGCATGAGGGGACAGACAGGATTTGCCCTGGAGTTTAAGAACATGTATGAAACATACGGCGTGCTTGGAAAAGGATTTTCCTGGAGTGCAGAGCGCAGAGCAGAACGGCTGTCAAAGAATTCACAGGTATGGCTGCTGGAAGACGGAAGCCGGGTTATCACAGAAAAAAATAAAAAGACAGGGGAAGAGACAGTTACATTTCCACTGTCCATGAGTCTTGAGGAGAGAGAGGGATTTAAGGCAGCCTATAAGGCAAAAAAAGACGGACAGCTGACTTTAAAATGGATCATTTCCAGAAGAGCTTCGGTAGAGAAGACGGAGAGCCTGGATGTATCGCTGGAAGGAGGAAAGCCGCAGAAATATCCGGAAAATGCGAAAATGTTCCTGAGA
Source organism: uncultured Clostridium sp. (assembly GCA_958442925.1). GTDB lineage: Bacteria > Bacillota > Clostridia > Lachnospirales > Lachnospiraceae > Otoolea. Next base: position 541 of record CAUCIO010000243.1, read on the forward strand.
ATAGAAGAAACTGGGAAAACAGTTTTGGCTGATGTCAGATATAATGGAAACAGCTTTGAGTATCATTATAAATTTGATTACCGTACGCTTCCACAGGCAGGAAAATATGCAAATGCATGGCTGACAGAAGACGGCGGCAGGAGAGTTGACTATCTTTCGTTAAATCGTTCCTATGTGTTGGAAGAGACAAGAGCTCCAAAAGGATTTGTTAAGGCGGATCCGATTCTTGTCAAGGCAGGAGAAGAGCATGAAATTCAGAAATATGAGATTTTTAATGAGAAAAGCGCTTTGGCAGTTTCCAAACGCTCTTCGGCTTCAGGAAAAGAGCTGGCAGGTGCAGAACTTGCCCTCTACAGGGCAGATGAACACGGAATGCTGAATCAGACGGCACCTTACCTGATTGATTCCTGGATTTCCGGAACAGACGGATCCTATACAGAAAAAGACTTAGTGAATGGTTTGATTCCAGAAGGATTTTCTGAAGGAGACTTGAAGCCGCACTATCTGCTCCACTTATCAGAAGGATATTATTATTTGACAGAACAGAAGGCGCCTCCCTATTATCAGGCGGCGGTTCCTGTAAAATTCTACTATAGTGGAACGAAGAACGAAGCGGTACAGATAGAAACTATGGTTAATGAACCTATAAAAGGGGAGCTGATTGTACATAAAACAGATCAGACAGGAGGCGCTCTGCACGGCGCAGTCTTTGAACTGTCTGCCCATGACGCAAAGGGACAGATGGTATCAGGATTTCCAAGAAGGGTGTCAGACATCAATGGAACGGTTCGTGTCCTAGAACTGCCTGTAGGAAAGATCGACAGGAAAAGTGGGAAAATAGAACCTTACCAGTACAGGCTGAAGGAAATTTTGCCTCCGGAAGGTTTTGCTGTCAATCCACAGATTTATACGTTTATTTTCCAGAACGGAGAAGGGGATTACAGCGAGAATGGGTTGATTCACACAGTACTCCATGAACAGACGATAAAAAACGATGTCACAAAAATTTATCTGGAAAAGAAAGAACTGGAAAGTTTGGACGATTCTGGAACCGAAGGAATTTTTGTGGAAGGAGCCTGTATGGCTGTTTACCGGATTTCTGAAATAAATGATGAGGGAGAATACACTTATACAGAGAAAGATTTGGTAACAGAATGGATCACTTCATCGAAGGAAAAAAGACACTTGCTTACAGGTCTGACAGCAGGCTGCAGCTATGTCTTAGTAGAAAAGAAAGCGCCGGAGGGATATGCACTGATGAATCCCCTTCTCTTTACATTAAAAGAAGATGGAAGAGGAATCGCTTCTGTTTCCAATCATATTTCTGCCATTAAGGTGAATTATAGAAAAGAAACGGCTGATAATCCAGACAGCGCTTCCATTGACAGTATTGCGTTTAGAGGAAGAACAGCTGTTAAAACAGAATTATCAGTTCTTGATGAAAAAGGGACAAATATTCTGACAGTGGCAGAGACGGGAGAAGAGCTGTTGCTGAGCAGAAAAGATGGCCTGAAGGAAAATGAAGTGTACGTCTTTGAGGAAAGGACGTTCTATTCAGATGGAAGCAGCAGCGTTTCCAGGAGGTTCACAAGACGGGTTCATTTTAGTAAAGACGGTTTCTTTGTATTTCAGGGAAGAAGGGCTGTAGAGACGAGAATCGTGGTAACAGATCAGGATGGAGAAGATATCACAAAGTTTACTCCGATGCCGGAGCAGATGGAAATAGCCGTTCAAAACACAGTAAATCCTGAAAACCCACAAATTGTTGTTAAAAATAAAGGGGGACAGGCAGGAGCTCCTATAAAAAGGGAACAGCTGACAGAGGGGATTATCACCTGGTATAACCCATCGCGCAAAGCGCAGGATATTGTAATCCAGGCTGAAATTTCTGATAATCTGGAAATTATTGATACGGGAGAAGGTGTGAAAGAAACTGGAAATGGAGGAAAACAGAAGCTCGTCTGGAGAATCAGGCAGGCGGCCCCTCTAAGCCAGGGAAATGTAAAAATTATAGCAGAAACCGTTTCAGGAGAAACTGTAGAGGTGGCTGTCAAACTGGAGCTGGGAGATGGACAGCAATTAAAAGGAAAGAAGACAGTGCCAGTTTTAAAAGAAGATCATCTTACAGTTTACAATGAGCTGACAGGTTCAGGTGCTGCTCAGACAGGCCAGGAGACCTCTCTGTTCACAGTTAAAATGTGGAATCGAAAGGGAGATGAACTGGCAGGAACCTATGCCTATACAGGCAGCCGGGATGGGACCTTAAAAAGCGGAGATACTGTTGAACTGG
>CAUCIO010000244.1 GCA_958442925.1 uncultured Clostridium sp.
CATTAATCTCGTCTTCCATCTGCCGCAGCTTGCCGCGTACCGTATCTGCTGCCTGTTTGGCAGCCAGATATGCAGATTCCTGGGAAGCGGCGCGCGTCTGACAGTCGTTCTCCTTTTCCAGGGCTTTTTTAGCATCAGCCTCATTTCCGGCTGTTAAAGCCTTCACTGCAATAGAATGCCAGGTTTCGGCCTCCTTTTTCAGCTCATCTAACTGCTTTTTGGTAAGAGTTTCATTGGCCAGTACATCTAAAGATGCTTTTTTCATTGTTCCGTATTCCTGGACTGCATCAATAATTGTCTGGTCAATCAGTTTTTCCGGATCCTCAATTTTGTCAATCAGTTCGTTGATATTTGCTTTTACAATCGTTACGATTCTGTCAAAAATTCCTGCCATATCTGTGTTCCTGCTCCAGATGTTTATTCTTTATATTTCTGTTTCAGCTCTTCTTCCTCAGGGGATAAGCCGACAGGGGTGTTTAAAATATCTTTCAATGTTTCTGCTTCAGCTGCCTTTTTTTCCTGTATTTTGAACAGAATCAGTCCTGCTGCCATAAGGATCAGGACGACTGCTCCGCATACAGCATACAGAAACGCTGCTCTTGCATGGCCTGCTGTATCCGCCATAATCTGATCCGCAGACTTTAAAAAGATTTTTTCAAAAAACTCTTCGTCTGACAGGGAACTGTCGGTGTAATAGCGATCCACACAGTCCAGAAACAGGTTTCTCGCATCAGAATCCATGACACTGTCAGCAGCTGTACCGGTATACAGGTAGGTAATGTACTGAGAGGGCGCGTACTCCATAAATGTAAAAATCATATGACCCTCATCCGAATAAAGAGAATCATAAAGGGCAGCCAGATAGGACTCTGCCTCTTCATCCGTAATATTTCCGCCCTTTCCATTCAGATTATCTGTGATTAAAAGGTAGGGCTGAATGCCGGTCTGTTTCTGAAAATACTTCATAGCCTCCCTGACAGAGGAATCATTTCCCAGCCAGTGAATGGAGTCGTCAATCCAGACATCCTCCGTAATGCAGGCGCTTTCCGGAAGCTTTTCCCGCACAGGCTGCCGGGCTGCGTCCTTTCTGGCCGCTGCAGCATTCCAGAACAGCATGGCTGAAAAAATCACCATCATAGCCATGAGAACCATGTACCAGCCGGGAATACCTCCTTTTTTTCTGTTTCCCTGGTAACTTCCCTGGACGTTCTCCTGGCTGAAAGGCGGTATACCGGCAGAATCATGATTTCCAGGCTCTGGCGAGGAAGCCAGAGGCATCTGTGTCTTGTTTGAAAACTCTCCTCCTCCTAAGCCTGAAATAAAAATTCCTCCAAACAGCGGCCGCGAAGACCGGGGTCTTCTGTGGTTTGGATAAAATCCGCCGGAGCGGTATCCTCCTGAACGGTTCCCTGAATACTGGGAGCCTCCTCCCCTGGAGATCCCTCCGCTGGAAGAGCGTCTGCTGGAAAATCCTCTGCTGCCTCCGCTGGAAAATCCGCCGGAACGCCCTCCTGAATGTCCGCCGCCGGAGCGGCCTCCTCCTCTTCCCATATTTTTTCCTCCGTAACATATGAATTAGAAATATAGTGAACTAAAGTCAGAATATTATAAAATCTATGTATAAAGTATAGACGAAAACTGTAAAATTGGCAACAAAAAATGGCAGAGCTTTCAAGAAAACATGTCCATTTGCATACATTACGGTATATCATTACAGACAGGAGGCCTATATATGCCTGACGCAGCAACGATTACTCCTCTGCATATTCTGTATCTGGCTGGAGTCGTTTCAATTCTTGCATTTATGATTATGCGGCTGGACACACCGCTTGTATGTATTTTCTTTCTGTTCCTGATAGGAGCTGCCGCACTCCACTCCGTTGTAGGGGGTATTCAGACTGTTTTTAATGCAGCTCTTTTTGCGGCCCGCGAATTTATGGAAATTATTGCAACCATAGCGTTAGTAACGGCTTTGTCTAAATGCCTGGGAGAACTGGGAAGCGATCAGCTTTTGGCAGAACCGGTCAAACGTATTATGAAAACGCCTTCAGCCGCCTGGTGGTCCCTTGGGATTTTTATGTTTTTAGTCTCTCTGTTTCTATGGCCGTCTCCAGCAGTGGCTCTCGTAGGAGCTGTTATGCTTCCCCTGACCTTAAAGGCAGGTCTCTCCCCTCTTCTGGCGGCTGTGGCCATGAACCTGTTTGGCCACGGCTTTGCCCTGAGCTGGGATCCTGTGATTCAGGGCGCACCGGCTGTTTCTGCCTCAGCTGCAGGGATTTCCGCTTCTCTTTTACTGAAGGAAGCCAGGCCTGTGTTTCTAACTATGGGAATCGTGACGGCTTTGGCTGCGTTTCTTTTTAATAAAAAAGAAATTTCCAGACAGAGTTTTACAGCTGCAGGGGCCGCTCCCATTCCGTCTCCTGAACTGGCTGAAGCAGAGCCAGAAACGAAAATTTCAGGCAGGGGAAGGAAGCCTGCAGCTAAAATCATGGCTGCGTTAGTACCCCTTTCATTTCTGGCAGATATCCTTATTATGATTTCCAGAAATTTAAGTGGCGGAGAGGCTACCAGTGTTGTATCGGGAACCGCCGTAGCTTTGATGTGTCTGGGATCTGTACTGGGCTTTGGCCTCCGTTCCCTGCAAAAGGTTACCTCTTATCTGACAGAAGGCTTCTTGTTTGCCATAAAGATTTTTGCCCCTGTCATTATAATTGGAGCTTTCTTTTTTCTGGGAGGAAACGGCATCACCTCAATTTTAGGGGAATCCTAC
>CAUCIO010000245.1 GCA_958442925.1 uncultured Clostridium sp.
TTACCACCTCATTGGTCTCTGGTCTCAGTTCCACCACAAAGACAGGGCGTCCCATAGACAGGTTAAGTCCCTTTCTCTGTCCCACTGTATAGTGAATCAGCCCCTTGTGACGGCCCAGCACCTTTCCGTTCTGATCTACGAAATTCCCCTCTGGGAGCTCCCGTTTTGTATCTTCAATAATAAATTTCGCATAATCATGATCAGGAATAAAACATATCTCCTGACTGTCCGGCTTGTCAGCTGTCTGAAGATCCAATTCTCTGGCCATAGCCCTGATCTCGTCCTTGGTAAATTCTCCCACCGGCATCAGGGTGCGGGAGAGCTGTTCCTGAGTCAGACTGTAAAGAGCATAGGTCTGATCCTTTTCTGCTGTTGCAGATTTTCTCAGAGCATAACGGCCGTTTTTAAGCTGTTCTATTCTGGCATAATGGCCTGTGGCAATGTAATCGGCTCCAATATCGAGACCCCTTTTTAACAGCGCCTCCCATTTTACATACCTGTTGCAGGCAATGCAGGGATTCGGCGTGCGGGCATGGAGATACTCGTCCACAAAGTAATCCATCACATATGTTCGAAACTCTTTTTTAAAGTTCATCACATAGTAGGGAATTTCAAGCTTTGACGCCACTCTCCTGGCATCGTCCACTGCGCTTAGACCGCAGCAGCCTCCGTTCTCTTCTTCTGTCTGCGGATCCTCATCCTGCCAGATCTGCATGGTGACTCCGATTACATCGCAGCCCTGTTTTTTTAAAAGCCAGGCAGCCACGGAGGAATCGACTCCTCCGGACATGCCCACCACTACCTTCCTCTTTTCCATGGAATTAATACTCTTCTTCCTCTTCTTCCTCACTGATATCAGACTTTGGCTTTTCAAGCCCTTCAATCTGAATTCCGTTCTTCTCCGCATAGTCCCACAGGGCTGCGTGAATCGCCTCCTCTGCCAGAAGGGAGCAGTGTACCTTTACCGGAGGAAGTCCGTCCAGAGCTTCCATAACAGCCTTATTCGTCACCTGCATGGCTTCCTGAATGGACTTGCCCTTTACAAGCTCTGTAGCCATACTGCTGGTTGCCACGGCGGCTCCGCAGCCAAAAGTTTTAAACTTTACGTCTCTGATAATTTGGTTTTCATCAATATCCAGGTAAATTCTCATAATATCGCCGCACTTGGCATTTCCCACGGTTCCCATTCCGCTGGCGTTCTCTATTTCTCCCACGTTTCTCGGATTCTGGAAGTGATCCATTACTTTCTCTGAATACATAGCAATTCTCCTGTTCTGTTTTATCTATATCCATTTCCGGCCTGTTTTCCGTCTCACTTCTGCCGCAGCTGCCTTCCTCCGGCGCTCTGGCGCAGTCTTCCGGATTATGCCTTCTTATCTGTTCTGGCTCTTAATAAAATCCTCATACAGCGGCGACATGGAACGAAGTCTATCCACAATCTTTTTAATACTCTCCACTGTATAATCTAACTGCTCCTTCGTAATCTCTTCGTTTAAAGTAAGGCGAAGAGAACCGTGGGCAATCTCATGAGGCAGCCCGATGGCTAACAGCACATGAGACGGATCAAGGGAACCTGAGGTACATGCAGAGCCGCTGGAACCGCAGATCCCGTCCATATCAAGCATAATCAACAGAGATTCTCCCTCAATAAACTGGAATGCAAAATTGGCATTATTGGAGAGGCGGTTCACTGGATGGCCGTTCAGCCTTGTATAGGGAACCTCTTTCAGTACCCGGTCGATCAGATAATCTCTCAGCTCTTTCTCTCTGTTTGTACGCTCCTCCATAGAATCCATGGCAATCTCGCAGGCCTTGGCCAGTCCCACGATGCCCGGAGTATTCTCCGTGCCTCCGCGGCGCTTTCTCTCCTGAGCTCCGCCGTGGATAAAGGCACGTGATTTCACGCCTGTTCTGATATAGAGGAAGCCGATTCCTCTGGGGCCGTTCAGCTTGTGGCCGCTGGCGCTGAGCATGTCGATGTGGCACTCATCTACCTGGATCGGCAGATGTCCAAAGGCCTGAACCGCATCTGTGTGGAACAGGATTCCATGTTCCTTCGCAATCGCTCCAATCTCCCTGATGGGCTGAATCGTTCCGATCTCATTGTTTGCAAACATAATGGAAATTAAAATGGTCTCCGGACGGATGGCCTTTTTAAGCTCCTCTAATTTTACCACGCCATTCTCATCCACATCCAGATATGTCACCTCAAAGCCTCTGCTCTCCAGGTACTGGCAGGTGTGAAGAATCGCATGATGCTCTATTTTCGATGTAATAATGTGGTTTCCCTTTGACTGGTAAGCCTCTGCTGTAGCTACTAAAGCCCAGTTGTCAGACTCTGTCCCCCCTGCTGTAAAGTAAATCTCATTTGCCTTAGCGCCTAGAGACTTTGCGATGGTCTCTCTGGCGTCTGCAATAGCCTTCTTGGGACCTGCTGAAAAATCATAGACAGAAGAAGGGTTTCCATACTGCTCTGTGAAATATGGGAGCATGGCCTCCACTACCTCCGGGCGGGCCTTGGTGGTCGCCGCATTATCAAGATAAATAAACTGTTTCATTTTAAATCCGCCTTTCGTTTTATTTTGTAGGAATAAAGGTAAAAGCTTCATCTACGTTTACTATTATATAGAAATTTCTGGGAAACACAAGTAGTAATAATTCTTATTTATAAAAATATAATAATATTAATTCCCCGTACCGGATGTTTTTATGAAAAAGAATCCCTTAATTACAGGAACTATTCTTCTGACAGGAGCCG
>CAUCIO010000246.1 GCA_958442925.1 uncultured Clostridium sp.
CCATTAATATAATGAAGGGAATGGATCGGATTACATCAATGGCCTTATCGATTATGCTGTACAGAACCTGATTCTGCATGATGCCGCCCTTTTTTGCTACAATCAATAATACTCCAAAGAAGATTCCCAGGAAAAATGCCAGGATGCCGGATACCAGAAGCATCTGGAAAGTCTGCCCCAGGCTTGTGAGAAGCTCTCCTCCCAGGCTCTCCAGATGAGGAGCAATTTTATAAAGAATACTCATCGTTTTATTACCTCCATTTCTACTCCCAGAGAGCGGATGTATTCAATCGCCTGATCCATGGCCTGTTTTTCACCGGAAAGAGTTACCACCAGCTTACCTAAAGGCTTTCCCTTCAGATAATCAATATTTCCATAGATGATATTGGCGCTGACTGCGAATTTTTCAGCCAGAGCTGAAATCAGCGGCTGTCCGGCATTACTTCCTGAATAGGTTAAAAGCACCATCTGCTCGCCAGGCTGAATCTCTGTCAGGCTGTGTCCCTCTGCAATTAAGTCGTGAATCTTTCCAAGGTTGCTGGCCGTATCGATGAAATCTTTCGTCATAGCCTCTTTTGGATGGCTGAATACGGAAACCGTATCTCCTTCCTCCACAACACAGCCCTGCTCCATAATCGCTACCCTGTCACAGATGTCCTTCACTACTGCCATTTCATGGGTAATCAGTACAATCGTAATCCCCAGGGTTTCATTAACCTGCTTTAACAGCTTTAAAATGGACTGTGTTGTCTGAGGATCCAGAGCGCTGGTCGCCTCATCGCAGAGAAGCACTTTCGGATCATTGGCCAGGGCTCTGGCGATAGCTACCCTCTGCTTCTGTCCTCCGGACAGCTGAGATGGATAGGCGTTCTTTTTATCAGATAAACCTACCAGTTCCAGCAGACTCTCTATCTTTTTCTCTTTTTCTTCCTTAGGCAGCCCGCTTTTTTTCAGTGGGAAGGCAATATTCTGAAATACGGTTCTGGAACGCATCAGGTTAAAGTGCTGGAAAATCATTCCGATTTTCTTTCGTACTTCCCTGAGCTTCTTTAAGTCCATGGCTGTCAGATCATCTCCATCTACTACTACGCGGCCTTCTGTAGGCCTCTCCAGAAGATTAATACATCGCACCAGAGTAGACTTGCCTGCTCCTGAAAATCCGATAATTCCAAATATTTCTCCTTCTCCTATCTGAAGATTTACATCCTGAACTGCGTGAACGGTTCCCGATGCTGTCACAAATGATTTGCTTATGTGCTCCAGTTGAATCATGACGCTTCTTCCTTTCCCTTTTTCTGTGGTATTATGGTGTACTATAAAATAAAAAAGCCCCCGCCCTGATCAATTCCATCAGGACGGGGACATCTGCTCCCGTGTTACCACCTAATTTCACCTGCCGCTCACACGGCAAGCCTCTGCAAGTACGCCTGCCGGACTATACAATCCTTCAGGTTATACTCTGTCGCTGTAACGGGCGATCCCGTCATAGTCTAAGTGAAGAACAACTCTTCTTTCAACCATGCGGCTCTAAGACCATCTTCATAAACCTGTCTCTATTCCCTTCCACCAAACGGGAACTCTCTGTGAAAGCTTCAGTTTACTACTCTTCTCTTCTCTGCCTTATTCCTGTTTATAGCACTTCTGTGCTGAAGTTGTGATTATCTTAACGCCATTTATCAGATTTGTCAACCGTTTTTTAATAATTTTCTTTACGAACCTCAAAGTAGCTCTGAGGATGCGCACATACCGGGCAAATCTGCGGAGCTTTCTTTCCGATTACCAGGTGGCCGCAGTTTCTGCACTCCCACATGGTCTCTTCTGCCTTCTCAAATACCTGCTGCATCTCTACATTGTGAAGCAGCTTTAAATATCTCTCCTCGTGGTGCTTCTCGATCTCTGCCACCATTCGGAACTTGGCAGCTAATTCTGTAAAGCCTTCCTCCTCTGCATCCTTTGCGAAGGAAGCGTACATATCAGTCCACTCGTAGTTCTCTCCCTCAGCAGCTGCCTTCAGGTTTTCAGGAGTAGTTCCGATTCCGTGCAGCTCCTTGAACCACATCTTTGCATGCTCCTTCTCATTATTAGCTGTCTGCTCAAAAATAGCAGCAATCTGCTCATAACCTTCCTTCTTTGCAACACTTGCAAAATAGGTATACTTATTTCTGGCCTGAGACTCCCCTGCAAAAGCTGTTAATAAATTCTGCTCTGTTCTGCTTCCCTTTAATTCCATGATAATTCCTCCTTTTTAAATCATAGTAATTATTCCTGTTTTTAGAATACTCTTTTTTCCGCTAATTGTCAATAGAAATTTCTGCTTTTATCCTCTTCTGCTCAATAATTTTTATCATCTTTTCGCAAGAACGCACAAGAAAATACAATAATTTTCAGGGAGCGGGCATACCTGCTTCAATAAAGCATGAAACAAGCCCATGAAAGAAAAGACAGCGAGTCCTCTCTTTCATGGGCTTTTCACAAAAGATTCTTATTTGTTCTCCGCTTTGAGAGCTTTTAATTCATCGAATACCACATCATTCAAAACCTTGATATACGTTCCCTTCATTCCAGAAGAGCGGGACTCAATCACACCGGCGCTCTCGAATTTGCGCAGCGCGTTGACAATAACCGATCTTGTAATTCCCACCCTGTCTGCAATCTTACTTGCAACCAGAATGCCCTCATTGCCTTCCAGCTCATCGAAA
>CAUCIO010000247.1 GCA_958442925.1 uncultured Clostridium sp.
CCTGCGAATCTTTGCCGATTTCTCCGCACAGCTGATGACAGCCTTCAATATCTCAATATTTCTGTCAAAAAAACGCTGCAGCTCATCTCCCACAAGCGTGAACACTGCCTTCGTGGCATCTGCACTGGCCAGCTTTGTCTTCGTCTGGCCTTCAAAAATCGGATCCGGATGTTTCACTGCAATCACAGCAGTCATACCATTTCGTGTATCTGCCCCGGTAAAGTTAGCGTCCTTTTCCTTCAAAATCCCCAGTTCTCTGGCATAGCTGTTAATCAGCATAGTGAACTTTGTCTTAAATCCTGCCAGATGCGTTCCACCCTCCTGGGTAAAAATGTTATTGCAAAATCCCAGAATATTTTCTTCAAAGGTGTCTACAAACTGAATTGCGGCTTCTACCTCAATTCCATCTACCGTCCCTTTCATATAAATTGGTTCGTGCAAAGCTGTCTTTCCTGTGTTAATCTCCTTCACATAGGCAATAATCCCCTCTGGCTCTGAATATGTAATCTGCTCCTCTTCGCCGGGACGTCTGTTTTCATAATAAATAGTCAGCGCCGGGTTCAAATATGCTGTTTCGTGGAGCCTGCTCTTCAGCCACTCAGCCTTAAACTTCGTCTTCTCAAAAATTGTATCATCAGGAAGAAAATTAATAGTGGTTCCTGTCTCCTTCGTCTTTCCGATAACTGGAAGAAGGCCATCTATCAGCTCTACTACAGGAAGGCCTCGTCTATATGCGTCATGATGAATCTGTCCATTCTTATAAATCTTAATATCCAGATGCTCTGACAGAGCATTCACTACAGAAGAACCGACGCCGTGAAGGCCGCCGCTGGTCTTATAGGCAGCATTGTCAAACTTTCCGCCTGCATGGAGCGTAGACAAAACAATACGCTCTGCTGACACACCTTTCTTGTGCATCTCTACCGGAATGCCGCGGCCGTTATCCCTGACTGTACAGGAACCATCCGCCTCAAGCGTTACCCAAATCGCAGTACAGGCTCCCGCCAGATGTTCATCGACAGAATTATCTACAATCTCATAAATCAGGTGATTCAGCCCTTTTGTCCCAACGCCTCCAATATACATACCAGGACGCTTGCGTACTGCTTCCAGCCCTTCCAGTACGGTAATGCTGTCCGCATCATACTGTGCCTTACCCATAATGTTCCTCCATATCTCTATCCGGCAGTGTTCCTGCCGCTTCTTAAAATACATAGCTTCTGAGCTCTGTACTTCTTCTCTTTTCTTTTATTTTAAATTCCCAGGTCTGCCAAATCTGGGCAATAGTTTTCATTATGGCACAAAACTATAATTATTTCAAGAATATTATATCACAATCGAACATATGTTTGCAATATCTTTTTTCTTTTCACTCCGAAAAAATATCTGGTTGTAGCGACAGCTCTCTGATTCCGGTTTAAAGCTGAGCGCTAATTCATTCCACTGTTCGGCCTGCTCTATATCTCCCATCCTATAGCTGCAGATGGCCAGCTGAAGAGCCGGAATGTAACCGCTGCAGTCCGGGCACACAAATCCGCCTCTTTTTTCATCCGTCTTTGCTGTCAAAGCCGTCTGATACCAAAATTCTGCTGTCTGATATTCCTCACGTTTAAAAAACCAGGCTCCTATATCACAGCACAGCTCTGCCCGCGGAGAATCGTAAAAAAAGGAATGAAGCAGCGCAGTCAGAACTCCCTCCTCGTTTCCTTCCGCCTGACAGCAAAGTGCCAAAAAACGACAGGCCTCTATTTTATTTTCTTTCCAACCGTCTGGATGTGCCAGAAATTCCTTCAAAACTTCCTGAGATTCCTTTAAATTTTCCGGACTGTCCATAGCCAAATAGTAAAGTTCTCTTCCATAATAAAACAGATCTCTGGCAGTAAATGGAACATTTTCTTCCTTCATTTTTCTGTAAATCATCAAATTCCGAGTCCGGCCGCCTGTATCCTCCTTTATTTTCCTGTGCTCAATCTCAATATCTGTATACACAATCTTTCCAGTCAGAGCAACTGCTTCATGCACCCTTCCCCTCCAGCAGTATCCTCTGTGATTTTTTATCAAACGTTCCCTATAATAAGAAAGAGAGGGTCTTCCGGCTTTGTCAAACCCCATGACATATTTCATCATCACAATTGACGTATTCTCCTCCAGCTCTGTTTTCAGCCTCTTTATTTTTTCCTGTTCCTGCTCAGGTATGATATCGTCTGCATCCAGCCACATACAGTAATCCATCTCTGCATGGCTGAACGCCTCATTTCTGGCAGCCGAAAAATCATCTTTCCAGGTAAAATCATAAATTTTATCTGTATATTTTGCTGCGATTTTTTTCGTTTCATCCGATGAACCTGTATCTACAATAATGATTTCATCCACAATACCTGCTGCGCTTTTTAAACATCTTTCAAGCACCTGCTCTTCATTTTTTACAATCATACACAAGCTTATTGTTATCATAAAGTTCCCATCCTGTTCCATCAATGATATGTATGCAGCTGCTCTTTCAATCATGCAAACGCTTAGATAACACTAGGTCTGATAGAAATTGTTGACATTTTTTTGATTTTTTTAAAATTTATACTTGCATTCCTTGGAAACTTATGATATGATAATCAGCGTCGTCAGAAAACGACAACATCGAGGCGTGGCTCAGTTTGGTAGAGCGCTGCGTTCGGGACGCAGAGGTCGCGT
>CAUCIO010000248.1 GCA_958442925.1 uncultured Clostridium sp.
GGACAGGAAATATTAATCTCCAGCATATCTACCGGCTGATCGGAAAGCTTCTCCACCACGTCAATGTAGTCCTCTGTAGTCTTTCCGCATACATTGACAATAATCTTTGTATCAAACTGCTTTAAGTATGGAATATCTCTTTTGGCAAATACGTCAAAGCCTGGATTCTGAAGGCCTACCGCATTGATCATGCCGCCGTAAGTCTCTGCAATACGAGGGGTGGGATTTCCCGGCCACGGTACATTGGCCACACCTTTTGTCACCACTGCCCCCAGGCGGTTCAGATCTACCATCTCGCCGTACTCTGCTCCGGATCCGAAGGTTCCCGACGCTGTCATAACAGGATTTTTAAGCTCCACTCCGGCCAGATTCACCTTCATGTTCATTACAGCTCCACCTCCTCGGCTAAGAATACGGGACCATCCTTGCAGATCCGCTTATTGTGTACGTTCGTGTGGTGATCCACGTCCTTGGATTTACAGACGCAGGCCAGGCAGGCGCCGATTCCGCAGGCCATCTTCTCCTCCAGAGAAATGTAGCAGCGAATATGGTGCTCTGCAGCATACGCCTTCAAAGCGCGAAGCATAGGCGTAGGACCGCAGGCGTACATCACATCAGCAGTCAGACCGTGCTCTTTGATCGCATCCAGCACGTTTCCTTTCGTACCTGCGCTTCCGTCCTCTGTCGCAGCATAGACCTGGCCGTAGGACTCAAATTCATCCTTTAAGAAAAGATTTGCGTCTCTGTATCCTAAAACCATCTGCTTTTCACAGTTTAACTGCTTGGCAAGTTCCAGCATAGGCGGGATTCCGATTCCGCCTCCGATGAGGAATACCTTCTCCCCCTCCTGTGGAAATCCGTTTCCCAGCGGTCCCATAATCTCAATGGAGTCCCCGGACTCATAGTGGGAGAATTCCTCTGTTCCCGCTCCTGCGATTCTGTATACAATGCGCAGGCGTCCCTCCTCCTTCTCAATTTCACAGATGCTGATGGGCCTTGGCAGAAGCCTGGAACCATCCTTTGTGTAAACAGAAATAAACTGTCCCGGCTTCGCATCTGAAGCTGCCTTTGTGGTAATCCACATGCTGTAGATATCCGGAGCCAGCATTTCCTGGCTGTATACAACAGCCGTCTCCTTAATCTGTGCCATATCTCTCTCCTGTATTTGAAAGCCGACGATCCTTCGGCCCTATATTATCTGTATTTCTGTTTCTCTGCCATTTCTGAATCTATATCAGACTCCGGCTACAGTACGCTGTTAATATCTGCAATCATATCAATGACAGCCTGTCTGGATGCCTCGCCAAAATGCTCCGCTCCAAACTTAGCGTATGCTTCCTTTTTGTATGCGGCGATAATGCCCCTGGAAGAATTGACAACTGCTCCCAGTCCATCCTCATTGAAGCAGTATTTTAAATCTTCTGCTGTGCCGCCCTGAGCGCCGTAACCCGGAACCAGGAAATAGGTTCTCGGCATCAGCTTTCTGAGCACCTTGCTCATCTCCGGATAGGTAGCGCCCACTACGGCTCCTACATTGCTGTAGGCTCCATCCATGGAGGCATCTCCCCACTCTACCACCTTCTCTGCTACCAGCTCATACAGCGGACGGCCGTCAATTAAACGATCCTGGAACTCGCCGCTGGAAGGATTGGAAGTCTTTACAAGAACAAAAATACCCCTGTCACACTGATTGCACACATCCACAAAAGGCTTCACTCCGTCTGTTCCCAGATAAGGATTGACTGTAATATACTCTGTATTAAAGCCGCTTAAAGTCTGGCTTCCTACCTGGACTGTGCCCAGGTGGCCTGTGGCATAAGCTGCTGAAGTAGAACCGATATCGCCTCTCTTTACATCGCCAATCACGATCAGGCCCTTCTCCTGGCAGTATTTTACTGTCTTATCGTAAGCTGCCAGTCCCGGAAGGCCGAACTGCTCATACATGGCAATCTGCGGCTTAACAGACGGAATCAGATCGCAAGTTGCATCCACAATCTCCTTATTGAACTGCCAGACAGCCTCTGCAGCTCCCTCCAGTGTCTCGCCGAACTCAGCGAACGCTTTCTTTGTCACATGCTCCGGAATATAGCTTAACATCGGATCCAGACCAACGCAGATCGGAGCCTTTGTCTTCTGAATTTTTTCGATTAATTTACTTACCATCTTATCCTCCTGTTTTTAAACACGCTCTGGTTTAATTCTAGATCATTTTATCATAAGTACAGTAGGGGATCAAGTGCGGTTTTATCCCTCTGTCCCTCCTACTGCCGGATGGTCAGCGTCGCCACATACACACCATTTTTGTAGGATTTGGCCGAAAACTGTTCTTCTGTGGCCGTCTCCAGTTCCAGCCACAGTTCCTCCGCAGTCAGCATAATGTGAGACAGCATAATTCCCACAGAAAAGTCCCGAATCAGACCGGCAGAAGGAGCCAGTCTGCAAAAGCCCTGCAGAAGTCCTGAATCTTTTCTGGCAAATACATAAATACGATCTGCATAGACAATAAAACGCCAGGGCTGGGAATTGAAAGCGGAAGGAGCCAGCCTGGCTGCCTTTAACACGGTTTTCATCGTCTCTCCCGCCTCCTCCTTGAACACGCAGAGCTCATTTAAGGGAAGACGTTTGGCCAGAGAGCTCTCGCGGAACAGCTTGCCCTCCGGATAACCGAAAGCCACAATCATCACCTG
>CAUCIO010000249.1 GCA_958442925.1 uncultured Clostridium sp.
GTTATCTATGGATAGCATACCATTAAAGGCATAGTTTGTAAACACGGGGTTTTCGTTTTGACATTATTTTCAGAAATTTTCCGGAATTTCTGCTTCTTGCAAAAGGCATACAGAAGTTCACATAAAATTAATGAAAGATTCATTGTGTCCCGAATGCTTTTCGGCTATAATAGAAGAAGAACAACAGAATGATGAACCAGAGGTGTGCGATATGAGTTTTAACCAGAATCCGAACAGCGAACTGAACCAGTCCGTTGTGATCGGACCGAGAGAGGTAGAAGTGCCGGAGAGCCTGATTGGGGAGGCTATAGAGTTCAGGAATGAGATGATGAAGTATTCCTGTGCAATCAGGGAGCTTAAGACAAAGCTGGAGGTGCTGAATGACGAGCTCTCTGTACGGAATCAGAGAAATCCCATCGAGATGATCCGCTCCCGCGTAAAGAAGCCTCAGAGCATTTTTGAAAAGCTGAAGCGCAGAGGGCTTCCTGTGACAGTAGAGTCTATGAGAGAGAACCTGGATGACATTGCAGGCGTCCGTGTGATCTGCTCTTTTATTGATGATATCTATGATGTCAGCCGGATGCTGGCCAGACAGGATGATATTAAAGTGGTTGCTATTAAGGACTATATCAGAAGCCCTAAGGTGAACGGCTACAGAAGCTATCACATGATCCTGGAAGTTCCAGTATTCTTTTCCAACTGCAAACAGTACATACGGGCTGAGGTACAGATACGAACGATTGCCATGGATTTCTGGGCCAGCCTGGATCACCAGCTGAAGTATAAAAAGGAGATGACAGAGGAGGAAGCTGCAGAGATCGGAGAAGATTTGCGCAGATGCGCCGAAGTGATTGCCGGAACAGACTGGAAGATGCTGGAAATCCGCCGAAAGATTGAGGACCGGGAACAGATGAAGGAGTACGACATCAATAAAGGCCGGGAAAAGGTAGTGTAAAAGAATATAAAATATAAGAAAGAAACAAGTTTTCCATGTTCGATGAAAGTCATAGGAAAATTTGTTTCTTTCTTTTTTGTATATTTGCTGAAAGATATTATTTTCTCTTTGTTATTGTTTTTTTGAATAAAATAAATAATTTATAGAAAATGCAAAACTGAATAGATAACATACATAAATATAGAGTGATATTGTGAAAATCAATTTGAATTCACAAATAAACTGATATATTAAAAAAGAATTTGCTTAATGTTTACAGCAATAGCAGAGAGAGGAAAAATAGTATGGAATATGTTGATAGAAGAGGAACGAACTGTTGTAAATGGGACGGCCAGAACGGTATGTTCGGAGAGAGCGGACTTCACGCCATGTGGGTAGCTGACATGGATATTAAGGTTCCAGAGTGCGTGAGAAAGGTGCTTCACGATTACGTGGATTTGGGAATATTTGGCTATGTGAGCGTTCCGGACAGCTATTATGAAGCGTTTATAAATTGGGAGCAGAAACGCCATGGCTGCACAGTGAAAAAGGAGTGGCTCCGTTTTTCACCAGGAGTTGTATCAGCATTTAACTGGATTGTCCAGTTTATGACAAAGGAACAGGACGCAGTGATTGTGACGACTCCTGTCTATTATCCATTTTTAAATGCAGTGAAGGACAACAGGAGAACACTTATCACTTCTGATTTAAAAGAAGAGAATGGAATCTATACTATTGATTTTGAAGACTTTGAGAAGAAGATAGAGGAAAATCAGGTAAAGCTCTTTATTCTCTGCTCTCCCCACAATCCGATAGGCCGTGTTTGGAAACAGGAAGAGCTCCAGAAGCTGTTCGAAATCTGCCGCCGTCATAACGTATTTGTGATTTCAGATGAGATTCACCAGGATCTGGTTTATGGAGGACATAAACATGTAACCTCCCTTCTGTTTGAGGAATACCGGGATATGATGATTGTAATTTCTGCGCCGTCTAAGACCTTTAATCTGGCGGGAGCACAGAACTCTTTTGTAATAATTCCTGACAGTAAAATTCGGGAAAAATGGGATTTATATGTCAAAGCAATTCATGTAACAGGAGGAAATGCTTTTGGCTATATCGCCGCTGAGGCTGCCTACAGAGGAGGGGAAGAATGGCTGGAGGAAGTAAAGGGACAGATTTTAAAAAATTATGAGTATCTGAAAGAAATTCTGACAAGCCAGTTCCCAGAGATCACTGTCAGTCCTTTAGAGGGAACATATCTGGCCTGGATAGATCTGGGAGCGTATGTGAAGCCGGAAGAAATGCGTGACTTTATGCAGAAAAAGTGCCGCATGGCAGTAGACTACGGCGACTGGTTTGGCGGAGAAAGGTTTGGAGGGCACATCAGAATCAATCTGGCTACCTCCATGGAGAACATGAAAATTGGAGCAGAGGCTATTTGCGCTAATTTAAAATAATAGGTAAAAGAGGAAGCTGGAATATGTATGATATTAAGGTTTCAGATTTGTCCTTTCAGTATGACGATGGAGACCATTTGGTACTGAAGGATATCAATATGGAAGTGAGCGAGGGAGAATTTGTGTGCCTGCTGGGACAGTCAGGCTGTGGAAAGAGCACATTTCTTCGCCTGCTGGCGGGTCTGGAGCGTCCAACCACAGGTGAAATTAACATGAATGGAACAGTTATCAAGGGAGCGGGCCTGGATCGAGGTGTGGTATTCCAGGATTACGGCCTGTTTCCCTGGATGAC
>CAUCIO010000250.1 GCA_958442925.1 uncultured Clostridium sp.
CGCTGAAGTTCTGACATCTTTTCATTAATATAGCTGGCTATCTGCTGGAGATAGCTTTCCTCCTCTGCTCCGCCTAGTGTGTAAATTTTTCCGTTAATTAAAACATCTGTATAATTTTTGGAATCCATGATTTTCTCCGCTTTCATTTTCTTATTGCGTCTCGTTTTCAGACACAGAATGTCATCTTCATTATACCTGAATTTTCTATAAAAACAATGATTTTCTTTGGATTCCTTCTTTTTCTAAGACATATTGTCCGCCGGATTCAGGGAAAGTCCCAGATGGCGGAAAGCAGCCTCTGTAGCAACTCTTCCCCTGGGCGTCCGGTTAATCAGACCGTTCATCAGAAGATATGGCTCATATACGTCCTCCAGTGTCCCTGCGTCTTCTCCCAGGCAGGCTGCCAGTGTCTCCAGACCTACCGGGCCGCCGGAAAACTTCTGAATCAGGGCATTTAAAATCGCTCTGTCATTATTATCCAGTCCCAGCTTATCCACATCCAGAATATCCAGGGCAAAGTCAGCTACCCCTTTGGTGATGACTCCGTCATACTTCACCTGGGCAAAATCCCGCACGCGCTTTAAGAGGCGGTTAGCCAGTCTCGGCGTTCCTCTGGAGCGCCTGGCGATCTCGAAAGCGCCCTCCTCCTCAATCTCCACCTGCATCACCTGTGCAGACCTCATAACGATATCTTTCAGCTCGTGAGGCGTATAAAAATCCATCTTCTGTATGATTCCGAACCGGTCTCTTAAAGGAGCTGTCAGAAGCCCTGCCCTGGTAGTTGCCCCTACCAGGGTGAATCTGGGAAGCTCCAGGCGAATGGAACGGGCGCTGGAATCCTTTCCCAGCATAATGTCAATAGCATAGTCCTCCATCGCCGGATAGAGCACCTCCTCCACCTGCCGGTTCAGCCGGTGAATCTCGTCCACAAACAGCACGTCCCCCTCAGACAGACCGTTTAAAATAGCGGCAATCTCTCCCGGCTTC
This sequence comes from uncultured Clostridium sp., assembly GCA_958442925.1. Taxonomy (GTDB): domain Bacteria; phylum Bacillota; class Clostridia; order Lachnospirales; family Lachnospiraceae; genus Otoolea. Next base: position 988 of record CAUCIO010000250.1, read on the forward strand.
TCAATAGCCGGGCCAGAGGTTACTTTCATATGAACCCCCATCTCATTGGCAATAATGCCGCAAAGAGTAGTCTTTCCCAGACCGGGCGGGCCGTAAAACAGCACGTGATCCAGAGGCTCGTTTCTGGATTTGGCGGCGTCAATGAAGATTTTCAACGTGCCCTTAATCCGTTCCTGGCCTATGTACTCATCCAGAAGCTGCGGTCTTAAGCCTGTCTCTATTTTCTTGTCCTCTTCCGTCACATCGGTTGTTATAATCCTTCTGCTCATATCTGCTTCCTTCATCTCAATTCATTTGGCCTTCGGACTCTCTGATACCAGCCGCTTTGTACTGTGTACTCCCGCAGTCTGCCCCTGTTACATAAATGCCAGGAATTTCAGGGAGGCCTTCAGAACAGCCTCTGCATCCATCTCCTCTGTAAGCTCTACCTGCTTCACAGCCCTGGAGGCTTCCAGATTAGAGTAGCCCAGGGCTACAAGCGCATCTACAGCTTCCCTGGCTGCCTCGGCGCTGAAAGCGGAAGTTTCCTGGGAAACACAGCCAGCAGCTGTCTTTGCTGGACTGGAAAGGGAAGACAGCATCTCCTCCGCACTCACCTTATCCTTCAAATCAAGAATAATTCTCTGGGCTGTCTTCGCTCCGATGCCCGGCGCCCTGGAAATCGCCTTGGCATCTCCAGTGAGAATGGCAAGACGCAGATCATCAGGCCTCAGAGTACCTAAAAGCCCCAAAGCCGCCTTAGGACCGATGCCGTTTACTCCTATGAGCTGCTTAAACATCTCTCTATCCTGCCGGTTCAAAAATCCATACAGACTCATAGCGTCCTCACGGACCTGAAAATAGGTATAAATCACAACCTCGCTCCCTGCTGCTCCTAAAAGCTCTAAAGCGGAAGCAGGCATAAAAATCCTGTATCCGATGGATCCGGCCTCCACTACTGCTGCCCCGTCCATCTTCTCTGCCAGAGTTCCCTTAATATATGAAATCACTTTTTTCTCTCCTTTTATCCTCCGTTTATCATACCATACGGCCTGTACCAATGCAAGAAGTTTAATCGAACAAATATTCTCCCTCTCTTGATTTTCTCTTGCAAACCTGTTCGTTTCTGTCATATAATAACAGAAACATTACGAGGAGGAATCTGTCTTGATTACCATAGAAAAACGTCTGGATCTGCCGGAAACTTACCCTCTCTCCCGTATCGGCGAGCCGGAGAAGCTGCTCTTTTTTGACATCGAAACAACCGGTCTGTCCGCAGACTGTTCAGAGCTTTATCTGATTGGATGTATTTCTTACAGAAACAAAGCCTGGCGTCTGATTCAGTGGTTTGCAGATACGGCGGACAGCGAACGTCAGCTGCTTCTCTCCTTTTTCGAATATATGAAAGACTTCTCCTGCCTGATTCATTTTAACGGAGACAGTTTCGATCTTCCATACCTGCAGAAGCGGTGCGCAGCCCTGGGTCTTGACTGCAGCTTTTCCAATATGTCCAGCCTGGATATATACAAAAAAATAAAGCCCTTTAAGAAGCTTCTGGGCCTTGAGAATCTAAAGCAGAAAACCATAGAGCGGTTTCTGAACCTGAACAGAGAGGATCGCTTTTCCGGAGGGCAGCTCATTGAGGTGTACAAAACATATCTGGCTTCCAAAAACCAGAATCTATACGATCTCCTGACCCTCC
>CAUCIO010000251.1 GCA_958442925.1 uncultured Clostridium sp.
CATTTATTATCAGCGCAGTTATGTGCCCGATTGTAATTCCTTTTCTGCACAAGCTGAAATTCGGGCAGCAGGTGAGGGAGGACGGTCCCCAGGCCCACTTGAAAAAGCAGGGTACGCCGACAATGGGAGGAATTGCAATTTTAGGCGCAATCGTGATTACTTCCCTGTTCTATATAAAGGATTATCCTAAAATTATTCCCATTTTGTTTATGACGGTGGGCTTCGGTGTCATCGGCTTTCTGGACGATTACATTAAAATTGTGATGAAGCGGTCCGAAGGCCTGAATCCCAAGCAGAAGCTGTTTGGCCAGATTATTGTTACAGGAATTTTTGCATATTATCTGATCAGCAGCAAAGAGGTGGGAACCTCTATGCTGATTCCCTTTACAGGGGGATTTGACGATGGATTTTTCCTGACTCTTCCTCTCTGGCTGTTTATTCCGGCTCTGTTTTTCATTGTGCTGGGAACAGACAACGGAGTGAACTTTACTGATGGTCTGGATGGACTCTGTACCAGTGTGACAATTCTCGTAGCCACCTTCTTCACCATTGTGGCGATAGGAGAGAATACAGGAATCAGTCCCATTACAGGAGCAGTAGCAGGAAGTCTTCTGGGATTTCTGCTGTTTAACGTATATCCGGCCAGAGTATTTATGGGAGACACTGGATCTCTGGCTCTGGGTGGTTTTGTATCAGCCAGCGCCTTTATGATGCAGATGCCGATTTTCATCGCTTTGGTGGGACTTATCTATCTGATTGAGGTGCTGTCTGTGATTATGCAGGTGACGTATTTTAAGAGCACAGGCGGAAAGCGTATTTTTAAGATGGCGCCTATTCATCATCACTTTGAACTCTGCGGATGGTCTGAAACAAGGGTAGTTGCAGTATTTTCTATTATAACAGCAATCCTTTGCCTGATTGCGTACTTAGGATTATAGGAGGAAATGGACAATGAGTCAGAAAGTATTGGTAGCAGGAAGCGGAATCAGCGGCATTGCGGCGGCAAAACTGCTCCTGGGAATGGGAGGAGAGGTTGTTCTTTACGACGGCAACGAAAAGCTGAATGAGGCAGATTTAAGACAGAAATTTGACGATGGGGCGAAGGTCAGCTTTGTCCTTGGAAAATTAGACCGCACGGATCTTCTGGGTGTGGAACTTTCCATCATCAGTCCAGGAATTTCCCTGGAAGCTCCGTTTGTGTCTGTCCTTCAGCAGGCGGGAGTTCCGATCTGGAGCGAGATTCAGCTGGCTTACCACTGCGCTAAGGGAAAACTGGCAGCAATTACGGGAACGAACGGAAAAACTACCACCACAGCTCTGACAGGGGAGATTATGAAGGCTTTCTATGACAGCGTGTTTGTAGTGGGAAATATCGGAGATCCTTACACAGCCCACGCCCTTGAGACGACAGATGAGTCTGTGACAGTAGCGGAGGTGTCCAGCTTCCAGCTGGAAACGATTATGGACTTCAGACCCAATGTCAGCGCGATCCTCAATATCACTCCGGATCACCTGGACCGCCATAAGACCATGGAGCGCTACATTGAGATTAAGGAGGGTATCACGAAGAACCAGAAGGAGGAGGATGTCTGCGTATTAAACCATGACGACCTGGTTCTGAGAGAGTTCGGAGAAACATTAAAGTGCAAGGTGGTTTATTTTTCCAGCAGAGAGAGGCTGGAGCAGGGACTGTACCTGGACGGCGATGTGATTGTGTATAAAGACAAAGACGGCAAGGTGACAGAGATTGTGAATATCCACGATCTGAAACTGTTAGGCCGCCACAACCATGAAAATGTTATGGCTGCTGTAGCTGTCAGCATGAACATGGGAGTGGCTATGGAGACCATCCGCCGGGTAGTGAAGCGCTTTGAGGCAGTTGAGCACAGGATTGAGTTTGTCACAGAGCGATTTGGCGTGAAATATTACAATGATTCCAAGGGAACGAACCCGGATGCGGCGATGCAGGCCATTAAGGCGATGCCGGGACCGACGCTTCTCATTGCAGGAGGCTATGACAAGCACTCCGAGTATGACGAGTGGATTGAAAGCTTTGGCGGCAAGGTGCGCTATCTGGTGTTAATCGGACAGACAAGGGATAAGATTGCCGAGTGTGCGAAGAAACACGGTTTTACAGATATTATGTATGCAGAGGATTTAAAGGAAGCCGTTCAGGTATGCGCTTCATATGCCAATGCCGGAGACAATGTGCTTCTTTCACCGGCCTGCGCAAGCTGGGGCATGTTTAATAATTACGAGGAAAGAGGCCGCATGTTCAAAGAATATGTGAGAAGCCTGTAGAAATGAAGCAGACAGACGCAGACACAAGTAAGGAGAGGTAAGATGGCTGACGCGCCGAAAAAAAAGAAGAAGAAAAAGAAAAAAGCCCACCGCTTCTATGATTACAGCCTTCTTCTGTCCGTTGTATTTTTGACGGTATTCGGGCTTATTATGATTTACAGCGCCAGTTCCTACCGGGCGCAGCTGATACAGGGGGATGCTGCGTATTTTGTAAAGCGCCAGGGCGTGATTGCAGCTGCCAGCGCAGTGATTATGCTGGGTATTTCCAAGATAGACTATCACTGGTTTGCCAAATTTACCTGGCCGGCTTACATCGTATCTCTGGGTTGTATG
>CAUCIO010000252.1 GCA_958442925.1 uncultured Clostridium sp.
ACTATAATAAAGCAGCAGGAGCTTACTGCTATACTGGAGACAGGCGTCCTAACCATGACGTGGTGATTATCGGCTGGGATGACGATTATCCGAAAGAAAATTTTCCGGTTCAGCCGGAAGGGGACGGAGCTTTTATCTGTGCAAACAGCTGGGGAGGAGCTTTTGGAGAGCAGGGATATTTTTACGTATCCTACTATGACACGAATATTGGAATCCATAATATTGTATACAGCCGTGCGGACTCTGCTGATTACTATGATAAGGTTTATCAGACGGATCTGTGCGGGTGGGCAGGACAGCTGGGCTATGGAAAGGAAGACGCATTCTTTGCCAATATATATCAGGCAGATGAGAATGAGGAGCTGTGGGCAGTCGGTTTTTACGCTACAGGCGAAGATACTCAGTATGAGGTGTATGTGGTGAATGACGCGGCGGGAAGCGCAGATTTTGGGAAGCGCAGATCGGTGGCCAGAGGAAAGCTGGACTATGCAGGCTACTACACCATTGATTTTCCAAAACCGGTTACAGTGAGAGCGGGGGAGCGATTTGCAGTGATTGTGAACATCAGAACACCTGGCTCCGTCCATCCGGTAGCCATAGAGTATAATGCGCCTGACAAAAAGACAAAGGTGGACATAAGCGACGGAGAGGGGTATATCAGCCTGCGGGGAACAGCCTGGGATCGTGTGGAGACGGAGCAGAGCTGCAACGTATGTCTGAAGGCTTATACAAGGCGGGCTGAGGACAGGTAGGGAGCCCTGTATAAAGAAATGCAGCAGAGAAAAACGCAGGATAAAAGAAGAAAGCAGCAGGAGGAGAAACATGGCGGAAACATTAATATTTGCAACATCAAACCAGGGGAAGCTGAGAGAGATTCGCCGCATTCTGGGAGATTTAGGGCTGGAAGTTATTTCAATGGCTGAGGCAGGCTTTCACGATGAGATAGAGGAGAATGGAACAACTTTTGCACAGAACGCGGCCATCAAGGCGAGGGCTGTGTGGAAACAGACGGGAGGCCTGGTTCTGGCAGACGATTCAGGCCTTGTCATTGACTACCTGAATGGGGAGCCAGGAGTTTATTCTGCCCGCTATATGGGAGACGCTCCTTATTCAGAGAAAAACCGTGCCCTGATTCAGCGGATGGAACAGGCAGAGGGAGAGGAGAGAAGCGCCCGTTTTGCCTGCGTAATCGCCGCCGTACTGCCCGACGGAAGAGAGATTTCCACAGAAGGCTTTATGGAGGGACAGATTGCCTATGAGCCGGCAGGAGAAGGTGGGTTCGGCTACGATCCGATCCTATACCTTCCGGATTATGGAAAGACCTCTGCCGAGCTTACCATGGATGAGAAAAACCGTATCAGCCACAGAGGAAAGGCTTTGGAGCTGATGAAAGAGAAATTAAAGGAAGTATTTGGGGGAACAGAGAGATGAAGGTTTTAATTGTGAGTGATACCCACCGCCGCAATGGAAATTTACAGGAGGTGATTGAGAGAAACGCGCCGTTTGACATGCTGATCCACCTGGGAGACGCAGAGGGAAGCGAAGATTTGATTACAGCCTGGTGTCTGGAGCAGAACAGGGAGTGCCAGGTCCATATGGTTTTGGGAAATAACGATTTCTTTTCCTGCCTGGATCGGGAGAAGGAAATTGCCATAGGACCGCATCGGGCTTTCCTGACCCATGGGCATTTTTACAGTGTGTCTGTGGGGACAGAGCGGCTGGAAGAGGAAGCAGGATCCCGCGGCGTGGATATTGCCATGTATGGGCACACTCATAAACCGTATCTGGAGACAAGAAACGGACTGACGGTACTGAATCCGGGAAGCCTGTCTTTTCCGCGTCAGGACGGCAGAAGGCCCAGCTATATGATTATGGAGGCAGACGATTCAGGGGACGTTCAGTATCAGCTCTGTTATCTGTAAGAGAATTAAAAAAGTTTTTAAACAAGAACGATTTTTTTCAGAGGAGATCCAATGTCTCCTCTGAAGTTTTATAGAAAGTGTTATGGATAAAATGAGGAGGGCTTAAAAATTATTCGAGAAGGCAAAAAAGAACCAAAAGAATATTTAGTGACAAAAATTCGGCATAAAGGGGAAAAGACAGGTCTATATTTATGTATTGAATAAAAAAACTGATAAAAGAAGAAAAAAATATAAAAAATTAGATGAAAAAAGTTGCAAAAAATGTTGACATAGGGGTTGCTATAGTATATAATAGTCCTTGCTTGAAACGAAGCGCTTCTGAAAAAGCCTTCGAAAGAAAGCAAAAGAAAAATTGATAAAGTTTTATGAAACAATTCATAAAGCCCTATCAGAAAACGGGGTGTGGCTCAGCTTGGCTAGAGCGCCTGGTTTGGGACCAGGAGGTCGCAGGTTCGAATCCTGTCACCCCGACTTCGCGGGTGTAGTTCAATGGTAGAACACCAGCCTTCCAAGCTGGATACGTGGGTTCGATTCCCATCACCCGCTCTGTACAGAGGTGAAAGCTGATGTACACAGCAGTTGGCAGTGAGCCCTGCAGGAAAAAGTGAAATGTCAATTTGTTTGGCAGTCTCCACAAAAAAACATATGAGTCTGTAGCTCAGCTGGATAGAGCAACGGCCTTCTAAGCCGTGGGTCGGGG
>CAUCIO010000253.1 GCA_958442925.1 uncultured Clostridium sp.
AACAGGAAAAATTTGATATGGTCTATATCTGTGGACTTGAAATAGAGGAACCTACTGGAAACGAGCTGTTAAAGTATCTGGAGTCTCACAAGGAACAGCAGATTTTTTATGCTCCTGGCCCCAGAGGGATTCTGATTGAAAAAGAAAAGACAGACAGGATGCTCGCCCTCCGCCCGATTCTTCATGTGAATGAAGCGGAAGCCTGCGCCCTCTCTGGCTGCAGCTCAGCAAAAGAAGCGGCAAAGGCATTGTTTCAGAGAACCGAAAATACAGTGATTATTACTCTTGGAAAAGACGGAGCCTGCTGTCTGGAGCAGGGAGGCTCTTTCTGCCAGGTTCCTGCCTGCCCGGCCCAGGTGATCGATACAGTAGGGGCAGGTGATTCCCATATCGGATCTGTCATGGCCTGCGTAAGTCTTGGATATAATATGAGGGAAGCGCTTTACGCTGCCAGCCGTGTCTCCGCCACAGTAGTCAGTGTAAAAGGTGCCTCCCTCTCTGAAGAAGAATTTGCAAAAATTGTGTTTTAGCCTCAGTGTACAAGGGCACTTAGCCTACAGCATGTCCCCGTACTGTCTGGCCGCCTCCATAAAAGGCCCCATTTCCCGGTGAAGCTCTTCCCTGATTTTGGTCAGATCCGCTTTAACCAGCTGCTTTCCCCTTACCAGCAGCTGCCCGTTTACCATGACAGTGTCCACATTAGAGGCGTTAGCCGAGTAGACAAGAGCGGAATAGGGATTATAGCAGGGGAACATATTGACAGAATCTGTCTCCACAATGACTAAATCTGCTTTCTTTCCAGCTTCGATGGAGCCCAGCTCCTTTTCTGCCCTGACAGCCCTGGCTCCCCCCATGGTTCCGATTCTTACGATATCCTCTGCCGGGAACAAACTCCTGTCGTGGTAAGCTGTCTTCTGAAAATCGGCAAACAGCTTAAATAAGGTAAATAAATCCAGCGTATTGCCAGATGAAGCCCCATCTGTGCCAAATCCTACAGGAATCCCTCTCTTCTGCATAGCGGGGACAGGAGCGACACCTCTGCCTCCCTTTGTATTAGAACCGATACAGTGGGCCACAGCGGTTCCTGTCTCTGCCAGCAGATCCATATCGTGATCTGTCATATATACACAATGGGCCAGCAGAGTTCTAGGGCTCAGCACGCCCAGATCCTGTAAAAACTCACATGGCGTCATATTTTTTTCACGCCGGAACTGCTCCAGTTCAAAATCCATCTCGCTGGCATGAAGCGTAAAGAGAGTATCATGCTCGCAGGACAGCTCATAAGCTTTTCCCAGCATTTCCGGGCTGTTGCTGTATGTGGCATGGGGAGCCGCAAAAGGCCGTACCAGGCTGCTGCCTTTCCACTGTCTGATAAAGTTTTCAGCATAAGGCAGACCGCCGTAAGGCTCCTCGCTGTCACAGGTTTTCTGGCCAATTACTGTTTCTCCCAGCCAGCCCCGGATTCCCATTTCCTCGCAGGCCTCGGCTACCTCATCTTCAAAATAATACATGTCTACAAACGATGTAACGCCGGCTAAAAGCATCTCGCAAATTCCATATCTGGCAGCCAGACGAACCAGCTTTCTGGTCATAGCATCATTTTCCAGAGGAAAGAGAAAGCGTCTCAGCCGGTCGGCGCAGTCGTCTCCCAACGTGCGAAATGGCATCATGGAAACGTGGCAGTGAGTATTAATCATGCCAGGAAGCAGAATTCCTCCGCGCCCATCGATGGTCTGGGAGGCTTCGAACGATTCTATATCAGGCAGAAGGTTTGATTCCTCTCCTGTCTTTACGATTCTATCCCCGTCAATCATAACACATCCGTTTTTGAATACAGTATTTTTCTCATCCATAGTAAGCACAGTCACGTGCCGAATCAGTGTTTTCATTGAATTTCCCTCCTACTCTTCCATTTTCCTGTTAATATATTCTGTTTTTGTCTTAGAATAGACAAATTTCTGGCTGGAGTAAAGGCTGTAATATCCGGACAGTGTAAAGCTTACGGCAATGACCAGCACAAAGTAAGGCATTGCCTGATATCCGAACATCTCAAAACCAATCAGGAGCGTGGAAACAGGGCAGTTTGTAACGCCGACAAACAGAGCCAGCATACCGCAGGCTGTCATCAATCCAAAGGGCTGGCCTGTTATCATGGCAAAGCTGCAGCCGAATACAGCTCCTATACAGAAGGTAGGGACAATCTCTCCTCCCTTAAAGCCCGCTTCCAGCGTCACTGCTGTAAAAAGGATTTTCCAGAGAAAGGCGTCATATCGAACCTCTCCCTCGAAGCACCTCTCAATCAGCTGAATACCGCTTCCATTGTAATCAAAGGATCCCTCCAGAAGAGTAAGAATAATAATCAGAACAGCGCCCGCCGCAATCCGTCTTCCTGGAGATGGAAAATATCTCCTATATGCTTTTTCAGCACCATGGAGAGCAATGCAGAACAGTTCTGAGACCAGCGCACACAGAATACCTAATACAACCATAGTCAGAGCTGCTTTCAGTGAAAAATCAGGAACCGGCCCGATGGGAAAGGCCTCTGGTGCAAGACCCAGACGTCTTGAAACAGCCGCACCGATGAAGGAGGAAAAAGT
>CAUCIO010000254.1 GCA_958442925.1 uncultured Clostridium sp.
GTTCCTCTCCCTGGGCTTCCTGCTTAACTGTGTGATTCAGTACAAGTTTCTGCCGGATCATCCGATTGCAGCTTCTACTGACGCAGCAGTGACAGAGGATGCCGCTCCTTCCCTTCCAAAGTGGAAAGAGCAGGTTACGTACATTGTGTTTATTCTGGCTGTAGTCGGAATGCTTCTCCAGAGCAAAATCGGCGATGCAGGCTATGCGATTGCAGGTCTCTCTGTGGGCGTTATTCTTGTTACAGGCGTTATGGATTTCAAGGAAATCCGTGATTCCATCAGCGCTCCTATTATCCTGATGTCTGCCGGCGTTATCGGTGTAGCTGACGCCCTGGGAAGCACAGGACTGACAGACCTGGTAGGTTCTACTGTAGCCAGCATGCTGGGAACAAACGTAAATCCATTTGTCATGATCTTCGCTTTCTGTATTCTTACAAGCGTACTTGCTACACTGACAGGATCTACGATTGGAACTGTTTACGTATTCGCCCCTCTCGCCATCGCTACCTGCACAAGCCTTGGACTGGATCCGACTGCTGCAGCGTGCGCAATCGTAATTTCCGGATGGTGCGGACACTTCCTTCCTATCGACGGTATGCCGGCTATGGTTATGGGCGTCGGAAACTACAGCAGTAAGGAATTCTGTAAATTCACCATTCCTCAGTATTTCATCCGTCTGCTTGCATTGACAGCAGGAGCCCTGTTAGTATTCCCGATGTAAGCTTCCTGAAGCAGCAAAGAAAGAGGTGCAGTTATGAAGAATAAATTTGAGTTAGAACATGTCGGTATTAACACTCCCAATCCAGAGGAGGCAGAAAAATTAGCCCAGCTGTTAAGCCTGGTATTCAACCTGGAGCCGCGCCACGGACAGAAGTCTGAATTTGCAGGACCGTATTTTGAGTGCATGAAAGCTCCTTTCCTTGGAACCAACGGCCATATTGCCATGCGCACTCCTAATCTGACAGCGGCAGCCGAGGAGCTGAAGGAAAAAGGCTTCTCCTTCAACATGGACACTGCTGCTTATACAGAAGACGGCAAATTAAAAAATGTCTACCTGGCAGGAGAATTCGGCGGCTTTGCCATTCACATTATGCAGAAATAACTTTTGATAAATCCATAAATATTGATAAACCCTTCCAAGAAACCGAAACCGGGCTCCTGATATCTGTCAGAAGCCCGGTTTCCCTTTTGTTTTCTCTGTTATTCAATCGGAAGCTCCACTGTAAATACGCTTCCTTCTCCATAGACGCTCTCCGCCCGGATTTCTCCTCCGTGAATTCCGGCAATCCATTCTGCCATGGAAAGTCCTAACCCCGTTCCCTCTGAGCTTCTGGAACGATCTGCTCTGTAAAACCGGTTAAATATCTGCTCCAAATCCTCCTTCTCAATTCCAATCCCTGTATCTCTCACCGTTAAGACAGCGTACCCTGCTCTCTCTTTCAGGAAAACCTCCACTCTGCCGCCTGGACGGTTGTACTGGACGGCATTTGAGACAAGATTATTAACCATACGGATTAAAAGCGTCTCATCTCCTGTTAATGTAATCTCCTCTGTTTTCCACTCCAGCTTCACCTGGCCAGCGGCAGCGGCCGCTTCCAGCTCCTCGCAGACTGTCTCGCAGAGCACATGAAACTCTACCGGTTCTTTTTCCAAAACGAATTTCCCATTTTCCGCCCGGCTCAGAAGGAGAAGCTGGGATACAATCGAATTCATTCTCTCAGACTGCTTTAAAACTGCCTCAAAGGCTTCTCTCTTCTCCTCCTCCCCTGCCTGTCCGGAAAGGGCGAACTCACACTGGGAACGAATCACTGCAATCGGCGTGCGAAGCTCATGGGACACATCAGAAGAAAACTGCCTTTCTGTCTCAAAGGAAGCCTGAAGGCGGGCCAGCATCTCATTCATGGCATCCCCCAGGCGATTTAACTCGTCTCCCCTTCCGTCCGTCTCGATTCGCTGGCTCAAATCGCTTCCAGAACCAATGGCTCTGGCTGTCTCTGCTATCTGTTTTACCGGTCTGAAGGCCCGCTTTGTAATTCGGTATCCTCCCATAGCCGCCAGCGCAGCCAGAAGAGGCAGAGCAGTTCCAAATAAAAGAGACAGATTTCCCAGCGCCTGGCCATACTCTGTCATGGATATCATACCGCGCACCCAGAATCCGACTCCTTCTCCCTCAGAATACGCGTCGTAAATCATCCACCGTTCTCCGCCGCTGTAGGCTGTCTTAATCGTCTGATCCTCCAGCAGGGAATCCACCTGAATCCCCCTGGTCACCTTGGGCGCCAGAAGACGCCCTTCTGTATCATAGAGAAATACGGAAACCCCGTTCTTATAAAAATCCATTTCCTCTGTTTCCAGCTCTCCATAGCGGAATCTCACCTGTGAAACCATATCTGTCACAGTGTCTGTCAGCCGCTCCCTCATCTGCCTGCCTGACATGCGCTGTGAGGAAGAAAACAGGTATACTGCTGTAATTCCGAACACGAGAACCATAAAAAAAGTGTACCA